>NZ_JAVIWQ010000002.1:905449-1207265 GCF_034313965.1 Herbaspirillum sp. RTI4 | reverse complement strand
CTCTTCCGGCACCGTCAGAAAAAATTGGCGGAACACGAAGGTCGCCGTGGCAGAGGCAATCAAGGGGATGGTCAATCCGGCATAGGTATTGATCATGCCTAAGCTGGCCACCACTGCGTAAGTGGGCGTGATGCGCACTTCCACCGGCAGCATGAGCGTGATGAAAATCAGCCAGAAACAGGTGCGGCGAAAAGGGAATTTGAAATACACGATGGCAAATGCAGAAAGCATAGAGATGATGATCTTGCCGACGGCAATGACCATCGCCGTCACCAGACTGACCCACATCATGCGCAGCACCGGCTGGCCCGACTCGCCGCCACCGCCCAAGAGCGCAGTGACATAGTTATGCCAGAACTGCGTTCCCGGCAACAAAGACATAGGCGCATTGAGAATCTGCTCGTTGCTTTGGGTAGAGGCAATGAAGGTAATGTAGACCGGGAAAGCCACAACCAGCACGCCCAGGAGCAATACCAGATGCGAAAGGAAACTCAAAAACGGTCGTCGTTCCACCATGATCAGTACTGCACTTTCTTTTCGACGTAGCGAAATTGAATGATGGTCAGCGCAATGACAATCGCCATCAGCACCACCGATTGGGCCGAGGAGCTACCCAGATCCAGTCCCTGAAAACCGTCATGAAACACCTTGTACACCAGGATCGTGGTTTCCACGCCGGGCCCGCCCTGAGTGGCGGCATCGACAATGGCGAAGGTTTCAAAGAAGGCGTACACCACATTGACCACCATCAGGAAGAAGGTCGTCGGTGACAGCAAGGGAAAAACGATATCGCGGAACCGACGCCACGGCGAGGCGCCATCAATGGCGGCCGCTTCGATCAGCGACTTCGGTACTGCCTGCAATCCGGCCAGAAAAAACAGGAAGTTGTAACTGATCTGCTTCCAGACCGCCGCCATGACAATCAGCGCCATCGCCTGCCCCGGATTGACGACCTGATTCCATTCGATGCCGACGGTGCGCAGCGCATAAGCCAGCACCCCAATCGACGGCGACAACATGAACAGCCACAAGATACCGGCAATCGCCGGTGCCACTGCGTAGGGCCAGATCAGCATGGTTCGATAAGCCAGTGCGCCGCGCATAACGCGGTTGGCGCAAACGGCCAGCAGCAAGGCCACGCCCAGCCCGATACCCGCCACCAGCACCGAAAAGACCGCGGTAATGCGGAACGAGGCCAGATAATTATCATCTGCCAGCAAGTCCCTGAAATTATCGAGTCCTACAAATTGCGGTGCGGTACCGAAGGCATCCTGAATCTGCAAAGATTGCAGCAGCGCCTGTCCCGCCGGCCAAAAGAAAAAAACCAGCACCACCGTGAGCTGCGGCAGCATCAATGCCCACGGCAGCCAGCGCGATTTGAATAACATGCGTTTTTGCATAGCGATCCTACTTATCCGCCAAAAAAAAATCGGCGGGCAAACCGGATCACCGGCTGCCCGCTCGACTATGAAGCCATGTACGCCATGTACGCCTAATCAGCGCCAGGCAATACTGCGCATCAGGATTTGTTAGCTTTCTCGAAACGCGCCAGCTGTTCGTTACCGCGCTTGATAGCAGCAGCAATGCCTTCCTTGGCGGTTTTTTTGCCGCTCCATATCTGCTCGAACTCTTCATCGATGATGGTACGGATTTGCGGGAAGTTACCCAGCCGCACACCACGCGACTTGTCGGTCGTCTTGCGGATCATTTGCGTGACGGCGACATCGGCACCGGGGTTTTTCTTGTAAAAGCCGGATTTCTCCGTTAGCTCGTAGGCCGCCATCGTGATCGGCAAATAGCCGGTGCGCTGATGACTGGCCGCCTGCACTTCAGGACGGGACAGGTAGTTGAAAAATGCCGCCACACCCTTGTATTCAGCCGGCGACTTGCCTGCCATCACCCACAGGCTGGCACCACCGAGCAAGGTGTTTTGCGGGGCATTCGGCACATCAGGGTAATACGGCAGATTGGCAATGCCGGCGTCGAACTTCGCGCTTTTCTTGATCGCGCCGAAGGTGCTGGAGGAACCGGTCAGGATCGCGCATTCGCCGGAGATGAAGGAAGCATCCGGCACATTGCCGCGGCCCTTGTAGACAAACAGACCTTGCTTGGCCATGTTGGCCAGGTTTTCGATATGGCGCACATGCAGCGGGGTATCGAAGGCCAGACGTGCGCTGGTGCCGCCGAAGCCGTTGTTCTTGGTAGCGAATTCGACGTTATGCCAGGTCGAGAAACTTTCCAGCTGCACCCAGCTTTGCCAGGAAGAGGTGTACGGACATTTTTCACCGGCCGCTTTCAGTTTCGCCGTGACCAGCGCCAGTTCCGGCCAGGTCTGCGGCGGCTTGTTGACATCGAGGCCGGCGCGGCGGAAAGCATCGCGGTTGTAAAACATGACCGTGGTCGAGCTATTGAACGGATAAGACAGCATTTGTCCGTTCGGGGCCGTGTAGTAGCCGGCCACTGCCGGCACATAGGCTTTGGCATCGAACGGCAAACCAGCCTGTTTCATCACTTCGCCCACGGGAACGATGGCACCCTTGCTGGCCATCATCGTGGCAGTGCCGACTTCGAACACTTGCAGGATGGCCGGGGCATTGCCGGAGCGGTAAGCGGCAATCGCAGCCGGCATGGTTTCATCGTAGGAGCCTTTGAAACTAGGCACGATCTTGTAGTCTTTTTGGCTGGCGTTGAAGTCGCGGGTCAGGTCGTTGACCCAGTCACCCAACTGGCCGCTCATGGAATGCCACCACTGGATTTCCTGCGGTGCAGCCATGGCAGGAGTGGTAAAGCTGGCAGCGAGGACAATGGCGCAAAGCGATTTTTTTATCATGGACGGCTCCAAACATTTTTAATATTAGTCCGGCATTATCACACTGAAATATTGCATTCCGGTGACATCTATTTTCCGCCCGCCGCAATATAAATTTATCCCCATGGAGACGGGAACCGACCGATCATATTTTCTCTGGAATAGGGGCCATGATCCGGAGCGATACGCTCAAGGAAAAACTATCCTGAGAAACTGTCATACTGAAGAATGACCGGACGCCACAACCCGGAAATCTGCGGGGCCAGCCCAAGGAACTGACGAGGGCGTGAATCAGGTTCCAGGTTCCGTTTTCCAAGTGCTGCTTTTTACGTACCTCTTTTGCGAGAGTGTGAAACGTCCCTGACGTATCGACCGCACAACGGGCCTGCCCCACAGATATCACAGACATCACGGCACTTTCTATCTTTGTTTTTCCATTCCACACCGGAGGTCTTTATGCGTAACAAACAACAAGCAAAACAACCAGGATTTATTTTTGCCGCAGCGCCATTCCAACGCAAGTCCCTGTGCCAACTCGCACTGGTATTGTTGGCCGCCAGTGCCTCCTATTCCTCAATCGCCGCCAATCCGGCGCAAGATGAGAATGCACGCTATCAAAACGACCTGAAGGTCTGCAATTCCGGCCACTCAAACCAGGACCGCGCAACTTGCCTCAAAGAGGCAGGTGCAGCGAGGGACGAAGCCAAAAGAGGCCGCCTCAATGACCGCGCGCCAGATTATCGTCAAAATGCCTTAAGCCGCTGCCAATCACTACCGATGAGAGATCAAGAGGCCTGCCAGCGCCGTATCGATGGCGACGGCACTTCCAGCGGCAGTGCGCAGGAGGGTGGGATGCTGAGAAAACTGGTGGAACCTGATCATAAATAAACGTCGGCAAAACGTCCTTAGGAACGGCGCGCAAGATCACCGAACGGCATCTGTGCGCGCCACTCATGCGCTGGCGGCTGGCACAAGCTGAAATGGCGTTGGCCGCGCCCGATATCAGTCTATTTTTCAGTCTATTTTTCAGTCTATTTTTCAGTCGATTTTTCAATCGATGTGTCAGTCAATTGGTTAGCCGATTTGTTAGCTGATTTGTTAGCCGATGCATCAGCGCAATTAACGCCCGCCGTCACCCACCAGCGCGTAAGGCGCCCAAAAAGCCGGGTGCGCGTATTTCGGTTCAGCCATCACCCTGAGCATGGCTTGACGCAAACTTTCCGCCTTGCGTTCGCTGGGATTTTCCACGTAATGCGCCAGCGTGGCGGTCGTCAGTTGTTTAGCGCTTTCGCTTTCTACCGCCCAGTGCGTCACTAACAGACTGCGGCTGCCGGCGTAGAAAAATCCGCGCGCCAGCCCACTCAGGGCCTCTTCTGCTTTGCCATCCGATGCCGCCGTATTGCAGGCCGATAAAATCACCCAGTCGGCATTGAGCTTGAGTCCCAGCACTTCATCGAGCGTCAGCAGTGCGCCCAAGGGTTCGCGGGCTTCATTGCCGGTGCTTGCCAGCGCCAGCGCAGGCTGGGTGAGATTAGGCAAGTCGCCCGCCATCAGGCCATGCGTGGCGAAAGCGATCACGCGTTTCTTGATCAGCTCCCCTTCCTGATTGCTTTTCAAGACGCTGGCCTTGGTCGCCTGCGCGCCCAGATGCAGGTCGCGCTGGTGGTCTGCTTTCAGGACGGTGGCAATCGACAGCAATTCATCGCGCGTCTCCGGCAAGGCCGGGATGCTGGCGTAATCGAGCGCGCCTTGCGCATCGTCCTTCGCTCCATCCCCCACATCCCCCAGTGCGACACTGCGCGTCAGTCCGATATGGCGGGTGCCGTTACCGGCCGAGGCCAGTTGTTTGACTGAGCCGAATTGCGGATCGCCCCAGGCTGCCAGCGGTTCTGATGCGGAATGCGCTTTGGAAAATTGTTTGACCGCCATCCACGCACTCAGGCTGGGGATATGCGTAATCGCTGCCTGCCGGATAAGCCAGGGGGCATCCATCGTGACGAGTCTGACCGGTTGCGTAAGAAGAACGCCAAAAGGCATTTGCCCCAGCGCACCGCCAGCGGCCACGACCAGATGTTTTTTACCCTCAATCACGCCTTTGACCGGCACCAGAAGCCGCTGGTACAACTCGCTGGAAGCGGCGGCGTTGAAGGGAAGCAGCATGCCATCCATCTCATTGAAATCCAGCGTGTTGCGCGCATTTTTCACCAGTCGCGCCAATTGCACCTTGCTCAGATCCACCCGCGCATAAGCGCTTTTTCCTGCGCTGCTGAGCGCCCAGACATACACCGCATCCTCGGTAGGCAACAGCATGATCAGCGCCTCATCGGCCACCAGTTCTTTGGCCAGTTCGGTCAGTCCCGGCGGCGTTGGCCGTACCAGCCGGTCGTAACCGGGAAATCTGGACTTGATTTCGGTTTGCAGTTTTTTCCGCGCGATATCCAGTTCGGCAATCCGGGCGCGCATCTTGAGAGCGACTTCCGGCAGGGGCGACTGGGCACTGCCGGCATCGCCTGCCAGGTATTTGCGCAAGGCCTCTATTTCATTACGTCCATCCTGATCCTGGCGCACCAGACTGGCCAGCGCCGGATCAGTGGCAGCAGAACGGACGGCAGCATCGGCCAGCGCTTCTTGCACCATGCCTCCGCGCACCCAGTCGGCAGGGCCCATGGCGTCCATAGGATTGGCACCGGGGGTAGTGAACAGGGCATCGAGATAGGCGGCAAAAATCAGTTCGCGGATATCTTTTCTGACGCCCACCGTTTCCATATCAAAATTGTCGGGCAGCATGTAGCTGCGCACCGCGCTCTGAAGCAGGGGGATGGCGCAGGCCTTGCTGCCGGCAGTGCCGGTTCGCCACAGCGCAACGCCTTGCAAGCCGCTGGCCTGTGCCACAAAAAAGTGATTGGCGGGATACCGGCTCTGCATGTCTTGCAGCAGTGACTGAAATAATTCCACCGCTTGCGGCAAGCGTTTGCCACTTTCAAAGTAGGCATAGCCGCGCTCAAGCGGATACTGTGTGCGCCGTTTGGCGACAGCATCGTGCTTGACTGCGCCATCGAGCCGGTCCAGTTCTGCCACTGCGGCATCCCATCGATGCTGGCCTTCCAGCGAGGCCACGAGAGCGCGGACAAGATTAGTGCGGGCTTGCGTCGTCGGCGCATACGCCAGCGACTCCAATACTTTGTCCGCCTTGCGATAATAGTTTTCGGCTTGCACAAACTCGCGCTGATCGTGACGCAGGCCACCCGCGGCCGAGTAGATGGAACTCAACAAGCGCGGCCGCAAAGGTAAGTCTCTGGACAGTCGCAAATATTCTTTCAGCGTTTCCTCTGCTTCGCCGTACTTGCCTGCCGCCTGCAACGCCGCATTTTTTTGCGCCAGACTATTGCCCAGCGTCGTCGATGCCCGCAGCAACTCGTTCTGCCCATTCCCTAGCGTTTGGGCCAGCCGGACATCTTCCCTTGCATCATTGACCGCTTGCGCGGCATACGTTACGGCTTCGTCCAGTTTGCCCAGCCTGAGCTGCATGCTCGATGCCAGAGCATCAGCACCTGCCCGCAAGCGCCACAGATACATGGTGTTGCGCTGACTCTGATTGCCGCCTTTGTTCGAAAAAGTAGCCGGCCCTTTTTTCAGGGTCTCGATGTTCTGAAAGATCAGATCGAGCATCTGCTGCGCTTCTTCATAGCGCCCGAGTGAGTAAAGATCGCGCGCGTAGTTGGTCCGGTACATTTCGCGCTGATTCGGTAAATTTTCTTTCTCGATGGAGATCCTGCGAATGCTAAACGCCTCATCGTAAGCGCCGACACGCATCAGTTCATTGGCAAAATTGTTCCAGCTGATACCGTTGGGAAAGACCGCCGCCCATTGTCGGAACATCGCCACGATGGCATCGGGCTCACCCAGCTTTTCCGCCGCCAGTTCTTTCTTCCTGAAGTGCTCCTGCAAACTGGAATTCAAGGCATTTTGCGGCACCGGCTCTGCCAGAATCGCTCTGAATTCGGCAATTTCGGCTGGGGTGTGCGGCTTGAAGCTTTCTTCAATTTCATCGCTTTGCGCGAGTACCAGCGGACAACACAGCGCCAGAAGCAGGCAGGCAGCCAAGCGGGGGAAACCGGATATCACACTCATCAATGTTCCAGACTTTTTATGGGATGCGTTGAAAAGATCGTTTTCCCTGAGCAATAAAAAACCCGGAAATCGAAGATTTACCGGGTTTTTCGAGCTGCTGCGTTGGGTCTATGGGGCGATCAGAACGGGATATCGTCATCCATATCCGAAAAATTCGGCGCCGGCCGCGAAGCCGGAGCGCGGGAACCGCCGCCACCACTGCCACCTGCGGCTGCATTACCCACATTCTGACGCGGTGCCTGCTGCGCCGGAGCGCCGCCGCCGTAGCTGCTGTCGTCATCCATCTGCCCGCCGCCACCCATGCCTTGACGGCTACCGAGCATTTGCATGGAATCGGCAATGATTTCAGTGGTGTAGCGATCCACGCCTTCTTTATCTTGCCATTTGCGTGTTTGCAGACGGCCTTCGACGTAGATTTGCGAACCTTTTTTCAGATACTGCCCGGCAATTTCAGCCAGCTTGCGATAGAAGGTGATCCGATGCCATTCGGTCAATTCCTTTTTTTCGCCGCTATTTTTGTCTTTCCAGCTTTCGGTCGTCGCGACGGCGATGTTGGTCACGGCTTCGCCGTTAGGCATGTAACGTGTTTCCGGATCGCGGCCCAGATTGCCGACGATGATGACTTTATTGACCGATGCCATTATTTCTCCTGAATGCGTGTCGATTGCGAATGCGTGATGGACGCAACTACGTGATGGGCGCGCCTGAGTCCGGTCAATCCCGCGCCTGCGGCAAAAAATCGGTTCATTCTGCAGAAAAGACCGCTATGCCCCATAGCGGGAGGCGGTCAGGTCTGTGCGCCCGAGCGAAGCCGCAATTATACCCATGAAGACCAGCGAACCCACGATTCCTTTGAATCTTTGAGTAACAGTGGAAGCCGCCGTATTCCCGGTCGCCGGAGGGTGGGGTTCGGGGTGGGGTTCGGGGTGGGGTTAGTATACTGCCGTCTTTGAACGTCCTTCTCCGAAAGTATCCATGAGCAACCTGCCCGCCTGTCCACAATGCAATTCCGCCTTTACCTACGAAGATGGCGGCCTGTACATCTGCCCGGAATGCGCGCATGAGTGGTCCACTACTTCGGCTGCCGGCGCGGCCGAAGAAACACAAAAAGTCTGGCGCGATGCCACGGGCACTATCCTGGCCGACGGCGATACCGTCACCGTCATCAAAGACCTCAAGCTCAAGGGCTCGGGCGGCGTGGTCAAGATGGGGACCAAGGTCAAGAACATCCGTCTGGTCGAGGGAGACCATGACATCGATTGCAAAATCGACGGTTTCGGCGCGATGGGTTTAAAGACCGAGTTCGTCAAGAAAGTGTAAAAGAGTCCCCTGCCCCATTTCTAAGCAGGGGGACTCAGCATGATTCCCGCTCTGAATTCGCCCTCGATTGAGGGCGTTTTATTTGATACCGATTCGATGGTCGAGCGAGAAAACGCCTGCGCCCCGTCCCACCAGATACAGCAGCAACCCAGCCCAGGACAAATGCGTCGACCAAGCGTCGGGATAAACAAAAATCTCAATTACCGCCGTCATGCCCAGCAAAGCCAACGCTGAAAAACGCGTGAACAAACCCAGCACCAGCAGCAAGGGGAAAGCATGTTCGGCATACGCGGCCAGATGCGCGGCGAGGTCGGAAGGAAGCAGCGGGATTTTGTATTCGTTTTTAAACAAATCGTAAGTGCTGTCGGTGATCGTCAGATAACCGCTGACTTTGGTTCGGCCGGACAAGAAAAACACCCCCGCAATCGATAGTCGTGCAGTCAGCGCCAGCAAGGAGTGTGGAATGCCGGCAGACAAATAATCGGCAATCGCATTCCAGCGCGTGAGTAAAGTGGAGTTGGAGGCGTTGCTTGCTGCTGGTTGTGGATTGGGCATGTCAATCTCCGTGGTGAGTGGCGACGCTGTCGGCCTTGCCGAAAGCGCCAGCGGTAATGAGCTGGGACAACAGGGATGCAATGTCTTGCGCTGGATCGGCTTGCACAGCACGGTTGGCGGCCTCTTCCAGAGTGAGTCCGGCGAGACAGGCATCGAGAAAGGCGCAGGCTCCGGCGCTAACCGACTCCCAGCACACGCCGCCATCGCGACGCGTCAGTAAAGCGCCCTCGCCCACCCACGCCAGATCGGTAGCAACTTCGCGCTGTTCGCGGTTGGCTTGCCAAATGCTGTAGGCCGGTTGCGTCGCGCACCACGACCAGCGCGCGCTGGGATGCGGTGGCAATATCAGGCGACCGATCGCTTCGGGCGACAAACCAGCGAACGCTGTAGCGTCGA
Source organism: Herbaspirillum sp. RTI4 (assembly GCF_034313965.1). Lineage (NCBI taxonomy): Bacteria > Pseudomonadati > Pseudomonadota > Betaproteobacteria > Burkholderiales > Oxalobacteraceae > Herbaspirillum > Herbaspirillum sp. RTI4. Next base: position 1,198,054 of record NZ_JAVIWQ010000002.1, on the reverse strand, counting down.
GCGACATCTGATCGGCAGCGCTGTGCGCTTCTATCCAGAGCCTATCCAAACGCGCCACCTCGGCCAGATAGGGCAACTCAGCGGCGGGCGGAAACTCCGCCAGAAAATGCGGAAAATGCTGACCGTACTCCATCATGCTGACATTGGTCGGCGGCGCAGCGCGGACATGGATCAGCGCCGCGCCGTGAAACCACTCTATGCCGACCAATTGCACTATCGTCGGGTAATTGGCCGCCAGCGCATCGACGCAAGCCTTGATCACAGTATTTTGGTAGACCTTGAATCCGGGCTGAGAAATCAGCGCCGCGACTTCGGGACAGACGTCCGTTTCGCCATACAAGGCGCGGATGAATTGATCCTGAAAATTGCTCAGTGCGTCGTTCAGTGTGTGGCTCAGAGTGTCGTTCAATGCGCCGCTCATGCCGCCACCTGCGACGCAGCGTGTTGCACAAGAATATGCTGCGCCTGATTCTGCTCCTGCAATAACTCGGCAAAGGACGGCAGGTGATCGTCGCGCTCGATCAGCGTCGGCCGTGGGCCTATGCGTTCAATCAGGCGGCGGTAAAGCGCCCACACAGGCGCTGCCACGGCGGCATCGTGCGAATCAATCAGTAAATCGAGCTGCGGATCGGCATCGCGGCTATGCCCGGCCAGATGGATTTCCATGATGGCCTCACCCGGCAGGCAATCCAGATAAGCGGCGGCGTCGAACTGCAAATTGTGCGCGCTGATAAACACATTATTCACATCGAGCAACAGGCCGCAGCCGGTGCGACGCGTCAGTTCGGACAGGAAATCGGTTTCGCTCCAGGCATGGGTTTCCATGCGGAGATAGTGGGTGGGATTTTCGATGGCAATGCGACGGCCGAGGGCATCCTGAGTGCGGGCGATGTTATCGGCAATGCGGACAAGCGCGGCTTGGGTGCGCGGTACGGGCAGCAAATCGGGATAGTAATGATCGCCCCATGCCGACCAGGCGAGATGCTCGGAAACCAGCATCGGTTCAGTGCGTTGAATCAGTTCGGCCAATTTTTTCAGATGCGTAACATCCGGTGGCGCATCGGCCGCCAGAGACAGCGAGACGCCGTGCAGCGACAAGGGATGCCGACTGCGGATGGCCTCCAGCCAGGCCAGCCGGGGGCCGCCTGCCATCATGTAATTTTCCGCATGGACCTCGAACCACAGGCCATCGGCAACGCACTCCAGCGCCTCTTCGTAGTGCGGGGATTTCAGGCCGAGACCGGCGCCGGGCTGGATGCTCATGATGTGCAGGCGAAGGTAAAAATCAAACCGACTTCAGCGAACCCATGCCGTGCGGCGTCTTGATCGTGGTGCAAGTACCGGCGGGTACGTTTTTCCAGGCATTAGTCTGATAATCCATTTTCGACGTGCCGGCACAGGTAGTGCCTTCGCCTGCCTTGCAATCGTTTTTGCCGGACATGGAAACGCCATAACATTTTTCCATAGCTGGTTTAGCTGGCATGGCTTTTTCTTGTGCCATGGCAACGCCGGAGGTCAACGCAGCAAGAGTAAAGGCAGCGGTAGCGAATTTATATGCGTTCATGATGTGGATTCCATTCAAAAGGTGATTGATCGAGCTACATAGGGTTGATCGCCGATTCGGCCTGCTGCAAGACGCGTTACATTGAACAAGCGATCTGCAAAGTAATTCGCCGGCACACCATCGCCGGTTACAGCGGGTGCAAAATATTTTTATGCCAACCGGTCGGAGCAAGCCTGCCAAGGCATCAGGTACTATTCCGCAAGCGTTCGCCGCAGCCTGGCATACGCCACCCTATTTATTTCATGTTCACTGTAACCAGAACCTCCGATGACGCGAATAATAGAAACAAGAACAGCGACAAGAACAGCAACAGCGCATCCCGTTGAAGAGCGACTGAAAATTCTGCTGCTGGCCGGTATGGAGGGCGATGCCGCTTCCTATCACCTGTTCTTGCAGGAACTCAGTATTCGCTTACGGGCTTTCCTGAAAAAACGCCTGTTCCGCTGGCAGGACGAACTTGAGGACATCGTGCAAGAAACATTACTAGCCGTGCATAACGGTCGCCATACGTATCGATCAGACCAGCCCTTGACGGCATGGGTGTATGCGATTGCCCGCTACAAGCTGATGGATTTTCTGCGGGCGCGGTCGCGGCACGACGGGCGCAGCGAACCTTTGGACGATTATCTGGAAGTACTCGCCGATTCCGACGAGGAACCGGCCGATGCCAAACGCGATATCGATAAATTGCTGACGCAATTACCGGATCGGCAGCGCCTGCCTATCCTGCACGTCAAATTGCAAGGCATGTCGGTGGTCGAAACAGCACAACTGACCGGCCTTTCCGAGTCGGCTGTCAAAATTGGGATACATCGGGGACTAAAGGCACTGGCATTGAAAATTCGCCTTGTATCGTCGTCATCACCATCATCATGAAAACTACCGATTTTATTTCCCTGCTATCGGCTGGCGTAGCGCCGGTCGAACGGCATGTCGCACCCCGGCGTTTCAGCCGGGCGCTGGTGCTAGGCAGCCTCGGCTCCATCGTATTGATGCTGCTCTTTTTTGGCGTACGGCCCGATATCCGCGTCATGCTTGTCACGCCCTTGTTCTGGGCCAAGCTGGCATTTCCTTTGGTGCTGGCAGGTGCGGCATTGCTGGCGAGTGCGCGGCTGTCGCGTCCCGGAATACGTCCGGGGAATGCCTGGGTCGCCCTCTCCGCGCCACTGTTTGTCGTATGGATTGCCGCGCTCATCTCGCTCTGGCTGACACCTGAAGATCAGCGCGTAGCACTGCTCATGGGGGTGAGCTGGCGCACTTGCCCATTCAATATAGCCTTGCTGTCGATACCCTCTTTCATCGCGGTGTTCTGGGCCATGCGCGGGCTGGCACCGACGCGCTTGCGTCTGGCCGGCGCCATCGGCGGACTACTCGCCGGCGCAGCCGCCACCGTAGTGTATTGCCTGCATTGCCCTGAAATGGGTGTGCCGTTCTGGGGCGTGTGGTACGTGCTGGGAATAGGAATGCCGACATTGCTCGGCGCGCTGCTGGGGCCACGCTTGTTGCGCTGGTAGTTGCGCAGGTAGTTGCGCAGGTAGTTGCGTTGACAATACCTCTGCTGCCCGACGGTTCGACTGCCGGGCAACAGAAAAGCAAAAGACAAACAAAAGACAAACAAAAGACAAACAAAAGACAAACAAAAGACAAGCAAGACTACTCGGCGTCGATCTGCTGCGCCGGATGTGCCGCGTGAAAAGCCGGCAAGTTATTACAGGCATTCTCTATCGCGATCAGACGCGGGTAAGGCGTCAGATCGAGTTGTGAGCGACGGGCGTTGAACAGTTGCGGAATCAGACAGCAATCGGCCAGCGTCGGCGTATCGCCAAAACAAAAAACTCCCGCAGGACCGCTGGCGATCTCGACTTCGAGCGCCGCCAGTCCCTGTTCCAGCCAGTGACGTATCCACCGGTCCTTGGCAGCCGCATCCAGCCCCAGCTCTCCGGTGAGAAATCGCAACACGCGCAGATTATTGAGCGGATGGATTTCGCAACAAATCGCCAGCGCCAACTGACGCACCCGGGCGCGGTCGGCCGCCGCTTTCGGCAGTAAGGGCGGTGTCGGCGCGGTCTCTTCCAGATATTCCAGAATCGCCAGCGACTGACTAATGTGGAGATCGCCATCTTCCAGCACCGGCAGCAGCGCTTGCGGGTTGATGCTGACAAACGCCGCACTCAGTTGTTCGCCGCCGTTACGGACCAAATGCACCGGCAGGATGCTATGCGGCAAAGCTTTCAGATTCAGCGCAATCCGTACCCGATACGCGGCAGAACTGCGGAAATAGCTATAGAGCGACAGTGACATGACAAGCCTTTCTTTTCTAGCGACCAGGTCTACGCCGTCCGTGCCGGCAGCAAGGTTCCGCTGAGTTCACCGAAGCCGATACGCGCAAGGCCGGGACGCTGCGCCCAGGCACGCATGACCACGGTATCGCCATCTTCGAGGAAAGTCCGGGATTCGCCATTGGTCAGCTGGATCGGCTGTTTTCCACCTGCGGATAATTCGAGCAACGAACCGGCTTCGCTCGGTGCAGGACCGGATTGCGTGCCGGAACCCAGCAAATCGCCCGGCCGCAAATTACAACCGCCGACCGTGTGATGCGTCACCAGTTGCGACACGCTCCAGTACGAATAGCGGAAATTCGACAGCGACAAACGCTGCGGCGGCTGCGCTGCTTGCCGCATCGCCGAGGTTTGCAGAGCGACTTCCAGTTCGATGTCAAACGCGCCCGACTCGCGCATGGCGGCCGAATCGAGATAGGGCAAAGGCTGCGGATCGGCGGCGTCGCGGCTCCATGCCAGACGGTAAGGGGCCAGCGCTTCCAGCGTCACCACCCAGGGGGAGATGGTACTGGCAAAATTCTTCGCCAAAAAAGGGCCTAGCGGTTGATATTCCCAGGCCTGAATATCGCGCGCCGACCAGTCATTGAGCAGGCACAGACCGAACACATTGGCTTCTGCCTGATCGAGTGCGATGGCGTCGCCCGGCGCATTGCCGCTGCCGATAAAGATGCCGACTTCCATTTCGTAATCCATGCGCTTGCTGGGGCCGAACACCGGGGCATCTGCCTCCGGCGGCTTGGTCTGTCCCAAGGGACGGCGGAATTGCTGCGGCCCGACCGCAATCGAGGAAGAGCGACCGTGATAGCCGATCGGCACCCATTTGTAATTCGGCAGCAAGGGCTGGTCGGGACGGAACAACTTGCCGATTGCCGTGGCGTGATGCACCGAGGTGTAAAAATCCGTGTAATCGCCAATCTGCGCCGGCAAGGCAAATTCCACGTCCTTTTGCGCGACCAGCGCCGCCTGCAAGGTGGACTGCACAGGCGAACCGACGCGCAGCGAGCGCGACAGCGACAAGCGCAAAGCCGACCATGCCGCAACATTGAGTGCCATCAACGCGTTCAGACTTTCGCCGCCGGCCGCCTTGAGCGCCTGTTGCGCCAGCGCCGGTTCTGCGGAGAAGGCACCTGCATCAATCACCGTATGCAAATCCAGAATAGCGTCACCGATGGCAACGCCGACGTGCCAGGCCGACTGCGCGCCCTCGCTGCGCCGCCGGAATACGCCGAACGGCAGGTTCTGTATCGGGAAATCGCTACCGGGCTGGTTAGCGGATTCGACCCAGCTGCGCAGCTCAGGGGCGTGGGTTTCGTTGAGTGCCATCGTCATGCTTGCTCCGGTGAAAAATGTTTCCTGAAGTCTTGCCAGCAACGATAGTAATCGCGCTGCAAGGCCGGTGTTTCCAACGCAAAGCGCGTCGGGCGGATAATCTGCCGCGTCTCTATCATGAAGGCCATCGTCGCCTCGACTTTGGCCGGACGGCTGGTATCGATGCGGCTGGCTTTTTCAAACGTGGCGACGTCGGGGCCATGCGGACTCATGCAATTGTGCAAGCTACCGCCGCCGGGCAGAAAGCCCTCGGCCTTGGCATCGTAGACGCCATCGATCAGGCCCATGTATTCGCTGGCGATATTGCGATGAAACCAGGGCGGACGGAACGTGTTTTCCGCCACCAGCCAGCGCGGCGGGAAAATCACGAAGTCGATCGTATCGACGCCGGCGGTATCGCTCTGCGCCTGCAAGACCAGAAAAATCGACGGATCGGGATGGTCGTAGCTGATAGAACCTATCGTATTGAAATTGCGCAGATCGTATTTGTAGGGGGCGAAATTGCCATGCCAGGCTACTACGTCGAGCGGCGAATGGCTCATCTCCGCTTGCCACAAATTGCCGCTGAATTTAGCGACCAGTGCAAACGTCCCTTCACGGTCTTCATACCAGGCCTGCGGCGTGAGGAAATCGCGTGGATTGGCCAGACCGTTGGAACCGATCACCCCCAGGTCGGGTAAGCGAAACAGGGAACCGTAATTTTCACAGACATACCCACTCGCTGCGCCATCGGGCAAACGCACCTGAAAACGCACACCGCGCGGAATCACGGCGATTTCCTGCGGTTCCAGTTCCAGCAGGCCGAGTTCAGTGCGAATTTCCAAGCGCCCCTGCTGCGGCACAATCAGCAATTCACCATCGGCGTTGTAGAAAAACCGGTCTTGCATGGACTGATTCGCCGCGTACAGATGGATAGCGCAGCCGCTTTGCGCTTCCGGCGAACCATTGCCGGCCACGGTGATGAGACCGTCGATGAAATCGGTAGGCGCAACCGGCATCGGTAAAGGGTCCCAGCGCAACTGGTTCGGCGGCGTGGCGACTTCGTCGAAACTGCTGCGCAGCAAGCCCTTATCGATCTGCACAAACGGGGAATGCATGGCGGCAGGCCGAATCCGGTACAGCCAGGAGCGGCGGTTGCTGGCACGCGGCGCAGTGAAAGCCGCACCGGACAACTGCTCGGCATACAAACCGTAAGGCGCATGCTGCGGCGAATTGCGCCCGACCGGCAAAGCCCCCGGCAACGCCTCGGTGGCAAACTCATTGGCGAAGCCGGATTGATACCCCGCCTTCGCAGACACGACCGGCTGAACCGGTTTTTCCAGTTGACTCATGGAACACTCCTTTCAAATTGTGTGTAGAACCTACCGGAACCGCTGCGTAAGCGTAGCGAGCGACGCAGGCTCAGGATAGGAAGCGCAGTCGTACTTTGCGTACGGTGAGCATCGCTGTCCTGAGATTGCGCCGCGCAGTAGCGTAATCAGTGGTTCCCTTACTTGAATGAACGACTACTCCAGTGCAGCCGCGCTACGGTCAATGCAGAAATCACGGCCGGTACTGCCGCCGCCATAAACAGCGATCCGTTCGACCACTGCATGGCAATCAACTGTCCGCCAATCACCGGCCCGAGAACCGAACCGATGCGGCCTATGCCCAGCGCCCAGCCGATACCGGTCGAACGCAAGGCCGTGGGGTAATACGTCCCGGCCAGCGCATTGACCGCCGGTTGTCCGCCCACCACGCAAAACCCAGCCACCACGACGCTGATGAACAGCAGCGCCGGAATAGCGGCCACCTGCCCGATCATGGCAATCGCAATACACGCGGCGACAAAACAGCTTCCCAACACGCGTGTAAAGCCGACGCGCTTGATGACGCTGCCCAGCACCAGCGTACCGACGATGCCGCCGACCTGCAAGGAAGTGCCGATCAGCAAGGCGGCCTGAGTGGAATAACCGGCGTCCTTGATCAGGGTCGGCAGCCAGTTCGACAAGAAATACAAATTGATCAGATTCATGAAGCTGATCAGCCACAGCAGCAGCGTGACGTTGGCACGACCGCCGCGGAACAACTCGGCGACCGGCATCCCGGTGGCGGGCGCTTCTTGCGCGACAATGCGACTGTCGGCATCGATCTTCAGCGCCGGATCGAGTTTATGCAGCCAGCGTTTGACCTGTTCCAGCGGGCGTTTGCGCACGATCAGGAATTGCATCGATTCCGGCAGCCAGAACAGCATCGCCACCCACAGCGCCAGCGGCACCAGTCCGCCCACCCAGAACACGGCGCGCCAGCCGAAGGCCGGAATCAGCGCCGCGCTGACAAAACCGCCCATGGCCGCGCCGACGGTAAAGCCGCAGGAAATCCACATCATGCGGGTGACACGCGAACCGGACGGGCTATATTCACCCACCAGCGCCATGGCATTCGGCATGATGCTGCCCAACGCCAGACCGGTGATGAAACGCACAATCAGCAAGCTGTCGAGGCTTTGCAACTGCGTCGTCACCAGCATGCAAACGGAAAAGAAAAAGGTCGAAACGAGTAGCACCGGACGTCGTCCCCAACGATCTGCCACGGGGGTCAATATCAGCGAACCGAGCAGCATGCCGAACAGCCCTGCACCGAATACCGGGCCCAGACTGGCTTTGCTGATGTGCCAGTCGCCGATGATGGCGGGCGCGACATAGCCCATTGCCTGAATGTCGAAGCCATCCATGATCAGGCACAGCCCGCACAGCACCAGTAAACCGATCTGAAATGCGCCAACACGGCTTTGCTCTACTACCTGATCGATATTGATCTCGTTTGTTTTCATCGTCTCCTCCTTAAGGATGTCTGGATAGCGGCAATGCATGTGCATCACCGTTATTTTTTTGGAACCTGAAATCAAGTACGGAGAGCGTCACCGCAGGGAAATGACAGCGCGCAGTAGCTTGATCGAAGGCTCTTTTGTTTTTTATTGGGTGTGCGAGACTCTAGTGCATGCCGCCAATTTTTGGTATATAAATACAAAAATGTAAATCATTCACGAAATCAATAATGGTAGAAGTCCGCGATATCGATTTGAATCTGCTGGTGGTTTTCCAGGAGATATTTCAGGAACGCCAGATTTCGGCCGTTGCCAAGCGACTGGGCTTGTCGCAGTCGGCGGTCAGCAATGCACTGGCCCGATTGCGTCGTACCTGCAACGATGAATTGTTCGTGCGCACAGCGCAGGGCATGCAGCCGACCCCGTTTGCGGAGCAGCTGGCCGAACCGATCGCCAGCGCGCTGGCGCAAGTGACGCGGGCGCTGAATCGGGAGCAGGAATTCGATCCCGCCACCAGTCAGCGGCAGTTCACGATTGCCATGACCGATGTCGGCGAGGTGTATTTCATGCCGGTGCTGATGGAAAAAGCCAGCAGCGCCGCGCCGCAGGTGCAGATCGCCACGGTGCGCGCCGGGAATCTGGATTTGAATACGGAAATGGCGGCCGGACGGGTCGATCTGGCCATAGGCGCTTTCGACGACGTTTCCACCGGCTGGTATCAGCGACGCTTATTCGAGCAGCACTACGTCAGTCTGTTTCGGAACGGACATGCGCTGAGCGAAGGCAAACCGGGACTGCGCGAATTTCAGGCGGCGCAGCATCTGATTGTCGACTCGCTGGAAAGTCCCTACGACAAAATCAATCAGAAGCTGGAACAGGCGGGTTTTCGCGGTACCTACAGAGTGCCGCATTTCACGGCAGTGCCGTATATCCTCAGCAGCACCGATCTGGTAGTGACCGTGCCGCAAAAACTGGCGGAACGCGCCGCAACGCCCTTCAACCTGAGCTATCTGCGCCCGCCATTGCGGCTGCCCGCGCTGCAAACCAATATTTTCTGGCACCGTCGCTACAATCAGGACCCCGGCAATGTGTGGCTGCGCGGCTTTATCGCCACGCATTTTTCGGAGTGAGTTTTTGCGTTGTTTTTGCGTTGTTTTTGCGTTGTTTTTGCGTTGTTTGTGACGTTTTCAGAAGATGGCTGTAGTAACTGACAATGGACGTAGTTACTGGAACGCGCCGCCCGGATGATTGATAGTCAACTTGGCAGTCGCATCACCCATTACATCGCTTTTTTTCTTTGGAAAAAGACAAATCACCGTCAGGCCTGCCCCCGCCTTGGCAGATTTTTCATCTTCAGCGCCACGACCAGCCAGATCGCCGTCGCTACCGCGCACAAGATGAAAACCGAGGCCGGTCCTTCATATTGGCGCAGCAGGCCGCCAATGGCACCGCCGGCAAACAAGCCCAGCGATTGCAGCGTGTTGTACACGCCCAGCGCCGAGCCCTTGGAGGACGGCGGCGCGATCCGTGAAACCAGCGAGGGCTGACACGCTTCCAGTACATTGAAGGCAATGAAAAAAGCCAGCAGCAAGCCGACCAGCACGCCCCAATGCGTGCCCGGATGCGACAGCGCCGCCCACATACCGGCCTGCACCGCCAGCAGCAAACCAATCGCCAGTACAAAGACTTGCTTCATCTTGCCGTGTTTTTCACCGATGAAAACGGGCGGCAGCATGAACAGGAAAGAGGCCAGCACCACCGGCAGATAGACTTTCCAGTGCTGCTCCACCGGCAGACCCAGGTATTGCACCATGGCCGACGGCAGCACCATGAACATTGCCACCTGTCCCATGTGCAGCACGAACACGCCGAAATTGAGTCGCATCAATTCGCCATGCTTCACTATTTGCATCAGCGGCACACGACCGGCACTCACCATCGGCGCATCCGGCACGACGAACAGAACCACGCCGATCGCCGCCAGCGACAGCACGCCAGTCAGCACGAAAATTCCGCTCATCCCTATCCAGCTATACAGCAGCGGTGCGATCACCATCGATGCCGCAAAGGTCAGCCCGATACTGGCACCGACCATCGCCATGGCCTTGGTGCGGTGCTGTTCACGCGTGGAGTCGGCAATGAAGGCCGTGATCGCTGCGGAAATGGCCCCTGCGCCCTGCACTGCCCGCCCGATCATGATCCAGAAAACACTATCGGCACTGGCGGCGATGAAAGAGCCGATGGCAAACAAAATGAGGCCAATCACGATGATGCGCTTGCGACCATAACGGTCGGAAGCCATGCCGAAGGGGATTTGCCCGAAGGACTGGGCCAGGCCGTACATGCCCATGGCCAGCCCGACCAGACTGGCGTTGGCACCGTCCGGCAGAGTTTTGGCATAGACCGCAAAGATCGGCAGGAACAGGAATAGACCCAACATGCGCAAGGCAAAAATCGAGGCCAGCGAAGCGCTGGCGCGTATTTCCATGCCGGACATGCCGGATTTTTCCGTTACAGAGAGTGGAGGCGAAAGCGGGCTGGTTATCATGAACAGACAGGTAAAAGCGGATGAGGGAAAGGAGCGTTGCCGCGCCGGTGGCGGCCTATGCCAGCCACGGGATGGTAGCACTGTGGAGTTGACTGCCGGCATCACTGCCGGCGTCACTGCCGATACCAATGCCGAAATCCATGCAGATAGCGCTATCCGCGCAAGGAAGACAAGGGAGCAAGATGTACCCCTGCGCTGGCCAGCATTGCAGTAAATTCAGGCGAGCGCAGGAAGCGATATTCGACCAGCCGCTGCGCGGCGATAGGATCGCCGCCGTGTATTTCAGTCGCAGGATGGCACATGATCAGCATGCCCGGCGCAGCCGCCTTTAACCAGCCGGCGAAGCAGGCATCGTAATCGGACCGGTCGAAACCGTACACCCCGGCAAATCCGCGATTGCTATGCAGTCCCGCACGTTGCAGATCACGCGCCAGTGCCGCCCCGCCCAGCCATTGCAAAATGCGCGACTTGCCGCCCCAGCGCAGATCGGCCGGCAGGGTATTGCGTATCCACAGCGGCTGACCGGCATAGCGTTGCTGCACCACCTGCAACAGCACCTGACGCACGAGCGGCAATTGATGCACATGCTGGTGGCCATCGATAAAGTCGGGCGCGCCGCCCCAGCCCATCTCGAACGCATCGAGTTGCGCATGCAAGGTGCGCGTGAGCCAGTCGCGGTCGAGCGCGTGCATAAAACTACGCAAAATCAGCGGCGACAAACCAAACGGAGAGGGCTGACCGAAACCTTCGGTCAGATTGAAATGCAAGCCGATATCGGCGCGTCCGGTTCTTGGCAGCTCACGCAGGGCCGGTGCGGCATGCGACAGCCAGCGCGGTGCGGTGCTAAAACAACTGGTGGCGCTCAAACGCTGCTGATGCAGCAAGTCGCACACGGCAGCATCGACACCGGCGTTCTGCGCGTAATCGTCAGCGCACAGGGCGATAGGAATCGGCGCCATCATGCGTCATCACCCGGCAGATCAGACGAAACTGAGTGAGTAACGACCGCCACCCGCCGGAACGCCCACAGCCGACTCAGCACATACGTCACGCCTGCCACCACCACGACGGCAATCGCCAGCGCCCACTCATAGCGCAGCGCTGCCACATGCAGCAGCAGATAAAACAGACCTTCATTGAGTGCGAAACCGAATAGCGCCGTCATTAAAAAGCGGCGCGCCGATGCGCCTTCGCTGACCACCTGATGATCGCCGAAGGTCCAGTGCCGATGACCGAAAAAACTGCACCAGAATGCCAGCGCAAAACCGGCGACATTGGCCACCAGCGGCGCGACCGCCAGCGTCTCGACCAAAGCAACCACCGTCGCATAATGAATCGCCGCCGCGCCCGCGCCAATGATGCCGAAGCGCAGCAGCCGCAATACTTCAGGAGCGCGCATCGTCACCTTGCCTATGCTCTGCATCGCTGATTTCTGCCCCGGCCGCCATGCCATTGTCGACATCCTGCGCGACCAGATACAACGGACGGCGTTTGACTTCATCGTAGATGCGGCCCATGTATTCGCCGAGAATGCCGATGGAAATCAGTTGCACTCCCGAGAAAAACATCAGGCCGACCGCCAGCGTGGACCAACCCGCCGTTGGATTGCCGAAAAAGACCGTTTCCACCACGATTTCCAGCGCATACAACATGGAGATCAGCGAAATCACCGCGCCCACTGCGCTCCATATCCGCAACGGCAAGGTGGTAAACGCCGTCAGCCCTGACAGCGCCAGACGACCCAGACCACGCAGTCCGAAACTGGAAACGCCGGTCGCGCGTGCATGTGGCACGAAGGGCAGCGCCACGCTATTGAAACCAACCCACGCGTACAAACCCTTCATGAAGCGGTTGCGTTCGCTCAGTTGGCGCAAGGCCGCCACCACGCGCCTGTCCATCAGACGAAAATCGCCGGCGTTACGCGGAATATTGATGGACGTGCCGCTTTCCATGATGCGGTAAAACAGATTGGTGCCCCAGCGCTTGAGCAGGGACTCATCGCGGCGGTCGGCAATCACGCCGTACACCATGTCGTAACCGGTACGCCACAGGCCGACCATTTGCGGCAGCAATTCCAGCGGATGCTGATAATCGGCATCCATCAGAATCACCGCATCGCCGCGCGCGCAGTCGATGCCTGCGGTCAGCGCGGCTTCCTTGCCGAAATTGCGCGACAGGCTCAGATAACGAATGCCCGGTTGCGACAAATGGGCACGCATCACTTCATCGGTGGCGTCGCTGCTGCCATCGTTGACGACGATGATTTCATAAGTCGTGGCCAGCGTACTCAGAGTACGTTGCAGATCGCCCAGAAAAGCGGACAAATGGGCCGATTCGTTGAAAGCCGGCAGCACGCAGGAAATGCAGGCTGGCTGCGGACGTGGCGAAAAAAGGGCGGAGGAGGTCTCGGTCATGGGCGTCATTGCGTCGGTTGATCAGGTGAGTGCGGCAATCATCTACTTCAGGTGCCGGGCCGGCAGGCAGCGGTCGGGGCAATGATGCCCCACTCCACGATCACTTGCGGGCCATCCATCTTGCGGGTAGCGGGCAATTGCAAAGTGCCGCGCCACTTGGCTTGCAACATCAATTCTTCCACTTTCGGGGGGATGCCATCGGCGGCATCGTCGCTGCGATTGAGCGCCAGCAACATGCCGCAAGAGGCTGCCTGCTCTGCGGTTACCCATTGCGATTTTTCCACATCACCGTCGATCAGCACTCGGACGTCGCGGCTGGCGTGTACGGCGATATTGCCGCCCAGCCAGGTATCGGAGGCCACCAGTGTCAGGGGCGTATTCACATGACTGCGCCACTCCTGCTGCATGGCGAGGGAAATGTCCTCCCCCGGAAAATTGGCGCGCGTGGCGTAACCGAACATATCCGACAAAGGCCCGCGTACCAGCGCATACCCGATGACGGTACACAATTGGATGGTCACGATGACAGTCAGGCAAATGCGCAGCAGCGCGCTGCTCGTGGGTTTGCCAGTACCGGGTCGGTCAGCGTTCAGGCACCAGAATGCAAAAAAGCCGAACAGCATGTAATAACTGGTAGTCCAGTCGGCAATCAGGGGGGCCTTCAGGATCAGCACTGCCACCAGCGTCAAGACCAAGGGGCCTAATCCCACCAGCAAAATGAATTTGCGGTCTTCAGGGCGCAGGCTCTCGCTGAGGCGGATGCCGCGCCCGGCTGGGGCATCGGTAGCCAGTGCGGCCGATATGCGCCGCCGCTGCCACCAGACAATCACCAGCAAGGCCAGCAGCATCGGTGCCAGTCGAGCCAGAGTGGTGGTCAGCATGTCGAGCACCATTTCCAGATTTTCCAGACGAGTGCTTTCCCGTGTCAGCGATTCGCTGGCATAGCCCACCGGGGTCATCACCTGCCGCTGCAACCAGAGCACATGCGGCAGCATCATCAGCAACAGCGGTGCGGCGGCCAGCGCGATGCCTTTCCATACCCGGGCATAGCGCAGACGACCGTCGATCAACAGGAACAGGAAGAACACCGCGAACTGCACTACCACGCTGTATTTCGACAAGAGCGCGATGCCGCAAAAAATCCCCAGGCCCAGCCAGTCGCGCATGCGCTCGTAGCGCCAGGAGCGGTAGAACATCCAGATACATCCGGCAATGCTCCACAACTGCAAGGTGTTGTGATTGGAAATCAGGCCGCGGGTCGTGTAGTAGGTGATCGGCATGATCAGTAACGTCGCTATCAGCGCATTTTTCTGCGAAGTCATTTCGCATCCGAGTCGCCACACCATCCATAGCGACAGCACCACGCTCAGTTGCCCGGCAAAAAAAGTTACCCAGACCGAGCGGCCGAATACGCTGGTCAGCCCGTAAATGATCCATGACGGCAGGGGCGGGTGCTTGTAGTAGCCCCACTCGATAACGCTGCCCCAGACCAGTTCTTCCATGTTGTCCAGGTCGGGCGAGCGATGGCTGATGCCGGTCAGCAAAGTCCATAGCAACAAATGCGCCGCCAATAGCAGCAGCACCAGCAGTACCAGCGAGGTGGCGTCCGGCGAAAAACGTGCGCGCCAGGAGGCGTGGAGGCGGTCAGTGCGAGCGGAGGAAATCTTTGGCAATGACGGCATGGAAATGGGTTTCGACGAAAACAGGATGCATTCGGGATGCGTTCGGGACGCAGGACTGCTGACATTATATTGGCATACGGGGCATTTCACGTCTTACGGGCGGAATCAGGCGCAATTTTCTGCTGCCTGCGGAGGATCAGAGAGAAATCAGGTGTCACGCCGCCAATCCAGCATCAATCCAGTACCAGGACGATGATACCCATTGTCACACTGCCGGCATCAAAGGCGCGATAAAGGCACGGTCAAAGGCACGGTCACATCGCGATGCCCCTCCCCGCGCTTTGCCCCATCCCACAGCGACCAGCCACACCTGATATAGTACCGGGTTCGCTCCTCCAGCCAGGATCGCGGCACTCTGTTCCATTATTGTCATTGGCGGCTTTTTCCGCCTCTGGAAAACTCAAGCTGAAAGCATCCATGGAAGAAATTCGCATTCGCGGCGCCCGCACGCACAATCTGAAAAATATCAACCTCGATTTACCCCGCAACAAGCTGGTCGTCATTACCGGGCTGTCCGGTTCGGGCAAATCATCGCTGGCGTTCGACACCCTGTACGCGGAAGGTCAGCGGCGCTACGTTGAATCGCTGTCGTCTTACGCGCGGCAATTTTTGCAATTGATGGAAAAGCCGGATGTTGACCTGATAGAAGGCTTGTCGCCGGCCATTTCGATTGAACAAAAAGCCACCTCGCACAATCCCCGCTCGACCGTCGGCACCGTGACCGAAATCCACGATTACCTGCGACTGCTGTATGCCCGCGTCGGCACGCCCTATTGCCCGGATCACCCGGAAAACGCGCTGGCCGCGCAGTCGGTGTCGCAAATGGTCGATGCCGTGCTGGCGATGCCAGAAGATACCAAGCTGATGATCCTCGCACCGGTCGTGGCCAACCGCAAGGGCGAGCATGTCGATCTGTTTGAACAGATGCAGGCGCAAGGTTTCGTCCGTTTCCGTATCCAGAGCGGCACCGGCGTCGGGAAAATCTACGAAGCCGACGATTTACCGAAACTGAAGAAAACGGAAAAACACACCATCGACGTGGTGGTAGATCGCGTCAAGGTCAATGCGGAAGTAAAACAGCGGCTGGCGGAGAGTTTTGAAACCTCGCTGCGGCTGGCGGATGGTCGCGCTATCGTGCTGGAAATGGATAGCGGCAAGGAACTCGTTTTTTCCAATAAATTCGCCTGCTCGGCCTGCGGCTACTCGCTGCAAGAGCTGGAGCCGCGCTTGTTTTCCTTCAACAATCCTATGGGCGCATGCCCCGAATGCGATGGTCTCGGCCACATCGAATTCTTCGATCCTAAACGCATCGTCGCCTTCCCTAACCTGTCGCTGGCCAGCGGCGCGGTCAAGGGCTGGGATAGACGCAACCAGTTTTATTTCCAGATGCTGTCCAATCTGGCCAGCTTCTACGAATTCGAACTCGATACGCCCTTTGAAAAACTGCCTGCCAAAGCACAGGAAGTGGTGCTGTACGGTTCCGGCAAGCAACTGGTGCCGTTCAGCTACGTCAACGAGCGCGGCCGCGCCGTGATTCGCGAACACGCCTTTGAAGGCATCGTCGTCAATTTGCAGCGCCGCTACCGCGAAACGGATTCGGTGGCCGTCAAGGAAGAACTGGCCAAGTTCATCAATGAAAAGGAATGTCCGTCCTGCCACGGCGCTCGTCTGCGGGTGGAAGCGCGCTTCGTCAAGGTCGGCACTGGTCGCCAGGAGCGTGCGATTTATGAAGTGGCCGCTATGCCTTTGCGGCAAACGCTGGAGTTTTTCCAAAAGCTCAAGCTGACCGGCGCTAAAAAAGAAATCGCCGACCGCATCGTCAAGGAAATCATCTCGCGCCTGACCTTCCTCAATAACGTCGGTCTTGATTATCTGTCGCTGGAACGCAGCGCCGATACCCTGTCCGGCGGCGAAGCGCAGCGCATCCGGCTGGCCTCGCAGATCGGTTCCGGCCTGACCGGCGTGATGTATGTGCTGGACGAACCGTCCATCGGCCTGCATCAGCGCGATAACGACCGCCTGATCGAAACGCTCAAGCATTTGCGCGATATCGGCAACAGCGTGCTGGTCGTCGAGCATGACGA
The DNA here is from genome assembly GCF_034313965.1 of Herbaspirillum sp. RTI4. Classification (NCBI taxonomy): domain Bacteria; kingdom Pseudomonadati; phylum Pseudomonadota; class Betaproteobacteria; order Burkholderiales; family Oxalobacteraceae; genus Herbaspirillum; species Herbaspirillum sp. RTI4. The sequence continues at coordinate 1,181,288 of NZ_JAVIWQ010000002.1, read as the reverse complement.
AGACGCCATCCGCACCGCCGACTACGTGGTCGACATGGGTCTGGGCGCCGGCGTGCATGGCGGCGAAATCATCGCGCAGGGGACGCTGGAAGATATCCTGAAAAGCAAGAAGTCGCTCACCGCCAAATACCTCAACGGCAGTCTCTCTATCGCTGTGCCCAAAACCCGTACCGCGCCCGATCCCGAACGGCAACTGGAAATTACCGGTGCCAGCGGCAACAATCTGAAGAATGTCGATTTTGTCCTGCCAGTCGGCTTGCTGACCTGTATCACCGGCGTTTCCGGTTCCGGTAAATCGACGCTGGTCAACGATACGCTGTACCTGGCCGCCTCGCGCCATCTGTACGGATCGCAAGCGGAACCGGCAGCGCACGAAAGCATCGGCGGACTGGAACATTTCGACAAGGTGATTGCGGTCGATCAGGCCCCTATCGGCCGTACGCCACGTTCCAATCCGGCGACGTACACCGGACTGTTCACGCCTATCCGCGACCTGTTTGCCACCGTGCCAACATCGAAAGAACGCGGCTATTCGGCCGGACGTTTTTCTTTCAACGTCAAGGGCGGCCGCTGCGAAGCCTGTCAGGGCGACGGCGTAATCAAGGTAGAAATGCACTTCCTGCCGGACGTGTATGTTCCCTGCGACGTCTGCCACGGCAAGCGCTACAACCGCGAAACGCTGGAAGTGCAGTACAAGGGCAAAAACATTACCGAAGTGCTGGCCATGACGGTTGAAGAAGCGCATGTCTTTTTCAAACCGGTGCCACTGATTGCGCGCAAGCTGCACACGCTGCTCGATGTCGGCCTCGGCTACATCCGGCTGGGTCAGAGCGCCACCACGCTGTCGGGCGGCGAAGCGCAGCGCGTCAAGCTGTCGCTGGAACTCTCGAAGCGCGATACCGGCCGCACGCTGTATATCCTGGATGAGCCAACCACCGGTCTGCATTTCCACGATATCGACCTGCTGCTCAAAGTCATCCACCGTTTGCGCGATCAGGGCAATACCATGGTCATCATCGAACACAATCTGGATGTGATCAAAACCGCCGACTGGCTGATCGATCTGGGCCCCGAAGGCGGCGCGGGCGGCGGTCTCATCATCGCGACCGGTACGCCGGAGCAGGTGGCACTCAATCCGCACAGCGTCACCGGTAAGTATCTGGCCCCGCTGCTTGAGAAAAAACACTAAATCGGAAAACGCGTATGTCTGCCGCTACACCCGCATTACCGTCCTCATTGCTGTCCTCCGAACGTCTCGCCGACTTCCGGCGCGACGGTTATCTGATTTTGCGCGGCCTGGTACCGGCTGCCAGCTGCGAACGCATGCTGGCGGTAACTGCCGATCATTTGCAGCGCGCCGTCGCGCCGCTGGAATATGAAGCCGAAGTGGGCTATCCCGGCGCACCGGCGTCGCTGACCAGTGAAGGCGGGCGCACGGTGCGCCGCCTGCGCGGGGCTTACGACCGCGATCCGGCCTTCCGCGACTGGGCGAGTGACCCGGCGCTGGTCGCCATACTGACGCAGTTGTTTGAGGAACCGGTCAGCCTGCCGCTCGCCCACCATAATTGCGTAATGACCAAGCACCCCGATTTCGGTACGGCAACCGGCTGGCATCGCGACATCCGCTATTGGTCGTTCGAACGGCCTGATCTGATTTCGGTATGGCTGGCGCTCGGCGCAGAACGGACAGAAAACGGCGGGTTAAGCGTTATTCCCGGCTCGCATCTGCTCAAGCTGCAAGCGGAACAAATGGACGATCTCGATTTTCTGCGGCCGGAAGTGGCGGCCAATCAGGCGCTGTTCGCTCTGGGCGTGCCTTTGTTACTGGAGGCCGGCGACGTGGTGCTGTTTCACAGCGGCTTGTTTCATGCCGCAGGCAGAAATTCCAGCGACCGCGTCAAATCGTCGGTGGTGTTTGCCTATCACGGCGAAAGTAATGCACCGCGCCCGGGAACCCGTTCAGCGGCCTTGCCGAATATCTCTCTGCCAACTTTTCCGTAAAACCAGGACTTACGCCAGCGGCCTTTTATATTTAATAAACGTAAAACTAAAAAACTACGATTAATACGATAAGTAACTGGCAAGTTTTTTGCTTTCTTATTCGTTTATACTCCCGGGATGAGTTTAATCGATCACAAAATAACAGCCGCTCCCTTTTCTGCCGAAACCGGGCTGCGTGCGCTGCAACTGGGCCGCGACACCCTGCAAATCGAAGCCGACGCCGTACTGGCGCTGAAGCACCGTCTGGTAGACGATAGCAGCGCTGCCGCGGCTTCCTTTATCGCGGCCGTCAGCCTGCTGTATCACTGCAAAGGCCGGGCGGTCGTCTCGGGCATAGGCAAATCCGGACATATCGCGCGAAAAATCGCCGCCACGCTGGCCTCCACCGGCACGCCGGCGCTGTTCATGCACCCGGCCGAAGCCGCCCACGGCGACCTCGGCATGGTGACCGGGCAAGATGTCGTCATTGCCATCTCCAATTCCGGCGAAACCGCCGAATTGATGGCCATCGTCCCCCTCATCAAGCGCATGGGCGCGAAATCGATTGCCCTGACCGGCGACCCCGACTCCGCGCTGGCGCAACTGGCCGACGCCCATTTGAATGTCAGCGTCGATCAGGAAGCCTGCCCCCTCAATCTGGCCCCGACCGCCAGCACCACCGCCACGCTGGCGATGGGCGATGCGCTGGCAGTGGCCTTGCTGGACGCACGCGGCTTCCGCGAAGAAGATTTTGCCCGCTCCCATCCCGGAGGCGCTCTGGGCCGCCGCCTGCTGACCCGCGTACGCGACGTCATGCGCAGCGGCGACGAAATTCCTGCGGTCACGCCGGAGATGTCGCTGTCGGACGCGCTCATGGAAATTACCCGCAAGGGCATGGCCATGACCGCGGTGGTGGACGCTGACTTCAAACCCATAGGTGTATTCACCGATGGCGATCTGCGCCGACTGCTGGAACGCGGCGTCGATTTCAAACATGCGCTGATTGCCGACGTGATGCAGCCGCAGCCGCGCCTGATCGGTCAGGATCAACTCGCGGTCGAAGCCGTGGAAGTCATGGAGCAATACCGCATCAATCAATTACTGGTGGGCGACACCGCCGGCCGGCTGGTCGGCGCGCTGCACATCCATGACCTGACCCGCGCCAAGGTGATCTGATGGCACGCGCGACTGTATTCGGCAAGGCCTCCATCGATGCAATGCATCGCGCCGCTGGCGTCAAACTGATGATTTTCGATATCGACGGCGTGCTGACCGATGGCGGTCTGCATTACGGCGTGGACGGCGAAGTCCTGAAGCGTTTTAATGTACTCGATGGCCTGGGCATTCGCTTGCTACAGCAATCCGGCGTCCCCACTGCGCTGATCACCGCGCGCCAGTCGCCCATCCTGCAAAAACGCGCCAGCGATCTGGGCATTGCGCATCTGTTTCAGGGCGTGCATGACAAGCGCAGCGCATTGGCGCAATTGCTGGCGCAAGTCGGCCTGAGCGAAGAGCACTGCGGTTACCTGGGCGACGACCTGATCGACCTGCCTATCCTGACCCGCGTCGGCTTTGCCGCAGCGGTCGCCGGTGCGCATACCGAAGTAAAACAGCGTGTGCATTACCTCACCGAAGCCGGCGGCGGCCACGGCGCAGCGCGCGAAATCTGCGATCTGATCCTGCATGCGCAGGGAAATTATGAGGCGGCACTGGCTCCGTATCTGACATGAGCGCGCAACTGAAAAGCCGCTCGACGCAGCGCATAGGCGCTGTTGTTTTTCTGGTGCTGCTGATTTTCGGCGCGCTCGGCAGTTTCTGGGTACTGCAAACCGCGCGCCAGGATGACGATGCGGCCAACAAGCGCAATGCAGGGCGTCCCGACTATTACATCGACGAATTCCGCTACGTCAGAATGACCCTGGCCGGCACGCCGGACTACGATATCTCGGGCCTCAAGCTGATTCATTTCCCTACCGACGATTCGTTTGAAGTGACACTCCCTATCATCAACAACCTGTCGCCGGCAAAAACACCGATGAGCATGCGCTCCAAGCGCGCCATCATCACCGACGACAACAGCAAAATTCATATGTATGACGATGTGAATGTGGATCGCGGCGCGACGCAGAAAGCCGAACCCATGCACATGACCACCGAATACCTGCTGATGCTGCCCGACGATGAAATCGCCAAGACCGACAAGCCGGTTCACATCACGCTAGGGAAATCGGTACTCGATGGCGTGGGCATGACCGTCAACAATGTCACCGGCGACTTCCATCTCAGCAGCCGCGTCAACGGCCTCTATCAACCACCACCGACACCGGCGCGCTGACCGTCCGCCGTTGCCGATTTGCATTTTTATATTGGGCAGGAAAATTCATGAATCGCATTTTTTTACTGAGCCTGTTGACCCTCTTGTGTGTGGCGCGTATCGCCCACGCAGAAAAAGCCGACTCGTTCAAGCCAACCGTCATCAATGCCGATCAGCTCAGTTATAACGATGTGCAGCAGGTCAACATCTTTATCGGCAACGTAGTTCTGACGCGCGGCACGCTGATCATGAAGGCCGACCGCGTGGTCGTCACTACCGACCCGGCCGGCTATCAGTTTGCAACGCTGTACGCCGATCCTGGGAAACTGGCTAACTTCAGGCAGAAACGCGACGGCGGCGTTGACCTGTGGATTGAAGGCGAAGCCGAACGCATCGAATACGACAGCAAGGTGGAAATCGCCAAACTGTTTTCCAAGGCGCACATGAAGCGGCTGGAAGGCACCAAAGTAACTGACGATGTGCGCGGCCAATTCATTTCGTATGACAGCCGGGCAGAATTTTATGCCGTCCACAATACCGTTGACGGTGTCAGCAAGACGGGCGCAGGCCGCGTCACCGCCGTCCTGCAGCCACGGGTAGCCGCGCCAGCGCCGACTGCCTCGCCAATGCAAACACCAACGCCAACGCCAACATCATCGTCTACGCTGGCGCCGACGCCGGTTGCGCCCAACACGGCACCGCTGGCCGTGCCAGCTCCAAAAGAGGAAAGCAAATGACCAGTAGTTCGCTGATCGTCCGTGGCTTGAAGAAAAGCTACGGCGCACGTCAGGTAGTGCACGATGTCTCGCTGGAAGTTGCCAGCGGCGAAGTCATCGGCTTGCTCGGCCCTAACGGTGCCGGCAAGACCACCTCGTTTTACATGATCGTCGGACTGGTGCCGTCGGATGGCGGCAAGATCGATCTCGACGGTGTCGATATCTCGTATCTGCCTATCCACAGCCGCGCCAAACTCGGCCTGTCTTATCTGCCGCAGGAAGCCTCAGTATTTCGCAAACTCAGCGTGGAAGACAATATTCGCGCCGTGCTCGAACTGCAGCAACAAGACGGAAAACCGCTGCCCAAGGCCCTGATCGATGCGCGACTCGACCAGTTGCTGCACGAATTGCAAATTGAAAAATTGCGCGAAAGCCAGGCGCTGTCGTTATCGGGCGGCGAACGCCGACGGGTCGAGATCGCCCGCGCACTGGCTACCAGCCCTCGTTTTGTATTGCTGGACGAACCGTTTGCCGGGATCGATCCGATCGCGGTGATCGAAATCCAGCGCATCGTGCGCTTCCTGAAAGAACGCGGCATCGGCGTGCTGATTACCGACCATAACGTGCGCGAAACGCTGGGCATTTGCGACCGCGCCTACATCATCAATCAAGGCACCGTGCTGGCCAGCGGCAGCCCGGACGAGATCATCGCCAATGAATCGGTGCGCCGCGTTTATCTGGGGGAACATTTCCGCATGTAAGCGGAACGCACTCCATCGATGAAACAATCCCTTCAGCTCCGCACTTCGCAACATTTAGCATTGACGCCGCAATTGCAGCAGTCGATACGTTTGTTGCAACTGTCCACGCTGGAAATGCAACAGGAACTGGAACAGATCCTGAGCGACAACCCGCTGCTGGAGCGCCTCGACGATGCGCTGGACAACTCCGTGCGTCTGCTGGCTGATGGCGCACTGGGCAGTACCAGCGCCCTGTCGCCGGCAGAAACTGCGGCCGACACCGGCACCACAGGCAGCGAGACGGACAACAGTGGCGAAGCGGGAGGACAGCAAGAAGCCAGCGACAGCAGCACCGCTAACGAAGCAGAGTGGAGTTTTGACGATGTCGCACGCGGCACAAAAACCTCCGACGATGAAGATTCGCGGCCGCAACTGGAAGCGCATTTCCTGACACTGCGCGAGCATCTGCTGCAGGAAGCTGGCCAGACCATGTGCTGCCAGCGTGATCGCGCACTGTTGGAACTGGTCATCGACGCCATCGATGAGCGCGGCTATCTGGAAGAGCCGCTGGAAGAAATTTATGCGCGCCTGCCGGAAGAGTTGGAAATTGAATTCGATGAGCTGACACTGGCACTGACGCTGCTGCAAAGTTTCGATCCGGCCGGGGTTGGCGCACGCGACGCTGCCGAATGTCTGGCGCTGCAAATCAAGCGCCTGCCGAAAATTCCCTTCGTGACGCGACGTCTGGCGCTGTCGATTGTCCAGACTTGCCTGCCGCTTTTTGCGCAGCGCGATTTCAATAAAATCAAAAAAGCGCTGGTCTGTGACGATGAGGATCTGCGCGAAGCGCAAGCCGTTATCCGGCAGTGCAATCCGCATCCCGGCGCGGCATTCCTTTCAGGCCGCTCCGACTACGTAGCGCCGGACGTGATCGTTAAAGAAGGCAAGCTGGGATGGCAAGTCACGCTTAATCACGAGGTCATGCCGCGCTTGCGCGTCAACGCCATGTATGCCAACGCCATGAAGCAGCACAAGGGCGAAGGCGCGCTCGTGTCGCAATTGCAGGAAGCGAAATGGCTGATCAAAAATATGCGTCAGCGCTTCGACACCATACTGCGCGTGGCACAGGCCATCGTGGAGCGGCAGAAGAATTTTTTCTCGCACGGCGCAGTCGCCATGCGCCCTCTGGTACTGCGTGAAATAGCTGATACACTCGGTTTACACGAAAGCACCATCTCGCGCGTAACCACCCAGAAATACATGCTCACGCCACATGGCATGTTCGAATTGAAATATTTCTTCGGCAGCCATGTGTCCACCGAAGCAGGCGGAGAAGCCTCCTCTACCGCCATACGCGCACTGATCAAACAATTGATAGGAGCCGAAGATACAAAAAACCCCTTGTCAGATAGCAAGATTGCAGACATGCTGTCTGAACAGGGAATGGTTGTTGCAAGACGGACTGTCGCAAAATACCGCGATGTCCTGAAAATCCCCCCTGTAGCGCTGCGCAAGTCCTTGTAACTGTTTTGTGGGAAGTCTCTGAGCAAGCATTGCGCGTATCGCCGTCCCGTGACTCCGGGATTGCGCCGCACAAGTACTTGCACCGGGATTTTTTTATACTAGTCACTGTGTCCGGACGCACTCGATCAACACACCGATCAGGCAATCCGGCGGCAAACACCGGGCCGCAAGGCTCAAGGATCCAACCGGATAATCATCCGATGCCGGACCTCCAGTGACACTATCCGAAGGAGAGTCGTATGAATCTGACAATCAGCGGGCATCACCTCGATGTAACACCAGCCATCCGTGAATACGTCATGACCAAGGTCGAACGTATCAAACGCCATTTCGACCACGTCATCGACGTCAGCGTCGTCCTCACCGTCGATAAACTGACAGAAAAGGAAAAACGGCAGAAAGCGGAAATCAATGTCCATATCAAGGGCAAAGATATTCACGTGGAAAGTCTCGCGCACGACCTGTACGCCGCAATCGATGCACTGATCGACAAACTGGATCGCCAAGTATTGAAGCACAAGGGCCAGCTACAAGATCATCAATCGGACGTTAAACGCCTGCCAATCGACATCGAAGCAGCGACTTAATAACCCGCCGCGCCAAAAGCGCAGCATTAGCATGGCAAAGGGCGCTCAAGCGCCCTTTTCAATTTTGTGCGGCCGTTTGATGCGTCCTTTTTAATGTTGCGCACGCCTCAAGTTACCGCCCTCTTTTCAATTCTGCGACTTTTCAGCAGAAAGGCAGAGCTTTTCATATAATGGCGTCATCTGATCAATTCATCCCCATTCAAGAGAGACCACCATGAGCGAAGTACAAGCCTGGATCAAGGAAACCGTCACCCAGAACCCGGTCGTTCTGTTCATGAAAGGCACTGCCCAGTTTCCGCAATGCGGCTTTTCAGGCAAAGCCATTCAATTACTCAAAGCCAGCGGCGTCGAAAACATCGTTACCATCAACGTGCTGGATAACCCCGATGTGCGCGCCGGTATCAAGGAATACTCGAACTGGCCAACCGTCCCGCAACTTTACGTCAACGGTGAATTCGTCGGCGGTTCCGACATCCTCACTGAAATGTTCGATTCCGGCGAACTGCAAACTTTACTCAAAGCCTGAGCCGCGTCCGCGCGGTTCCCTGAATGAAAAAACCTCCGTTTCGCCTCATCATTGCCATCACCGGGGCTACCGGCGCCATCTATGGCGTACGACTGCTGCAAGTCCTGAGAGAAGCCGGCATCGCCGAAACGCACCTGATGGTGTCCGATGCCGCCGTACTCAATCTGCATCAGGAACTGGACATGAACCGCAAGGATGTCGAAGCGCTGGCAGATGTGGTGCATAACGTGCGCGACGTCGGTGCCTCGATTGCCAGCGGTTCTTTCGAATCGGATGGCATGATCATCGCGCCCTGTTCCATGAAAACACTAGCTGCCGTGGCGCACGGTTTATCCGATAACCTGATTACGCGTTCTGCCGACGTGGTGCTCAAGGAACGGCGCCGCCTGGTACTGATGGTGCGCGAAACACCCTTCAACCTGGCGCACTTGCGCAACATGACTTCCGTGACCGAAATGGGCGGCATCGTTTATCCGCCGCTGCCCGGCTTTTATCACCGGCCACAATCGATTGCGGAAATGGTGGATCACACCGTGGGAAGAGTGTTGGATTTGTTCGCGCTCCCGCACGAACTGACGCCGCGCTGGAGCGGCATTCGCAGCACTCCCTGATCAGGCTGAGTAATATCCCGGTCTGATTCGACTACCACGCTGGCCCTGCATTTTTTTTCAACGCATCTTGCCGGCACCCCGGCAGTCAGCGCAGCCTTGATCTGTGATGAAATGTGCCGCCGGCGACAGTAGCGCGCAGACTGCAATAAACGACAATTAACGGCACCAGATGGCACCAAACGGCGTCGTTGATAAGCCGCCGGCTTGTCGCCAAAAATTATTTTTCAGATCTACCATGAAATGGCAAACCCGGCAGCACAGTCACCACCGAACCTCCTCCAATCGCAGAATTCCGGGTGCTGTTGTACTCATCACCCAGCTTAAACACGGACACCGTTTTCACCAACGCCTGCGATTGCGATTGAAGACTGCTGGCAGCAGCGGACATTTCCTCAACCAGCGCAGAATTTTGTTGTGTCGTCTCATCCATCTGCGTGACTGCCTCACCGACCTGCGCTACGCCCAATGCCTGCTGATTACTGGCGATGCTGATCTCGCCCATGATGTCGGTAACGCGCTTGATCGACCCCACCACTTCAGACATGGTATTGCCAGCGCGATCGGCCAGCAAAGTTCCTTGCTCCACGCGCGCGACACTATCGTTGATCAGCACCTTGATTTCCTTGGCCGCTTGCGCGCTACGCCCGGCCAGACTACGCACCTCGCTGGCCACCACCGCAAAACCACGGCCTTGTTCTCCAGCGCGAGCGGCTTCCACTGCGGCATTCAGCGCGAGGATATTGGTCTGGAAGGTAATCCCATCGATCACGCCGATGATGTCGGCGATCTTGCGCGAGCTATCGACGATTCCCTTCATCGTATCGACCACCTGTGTCACCACCTCACCACCGCTCATGGCGACAGTGGACGCGGTAAGTGCCAGTTGATTCGCCTGTTCCGCGTTATCCGCATTTTGTTTGACCGTCGCGTTAAGTTGCTCCATCGACGCCGCCGTCTCTTCCAGCGCACTGGCTTGCGTTTCGGTACGGCTCGATAGATCCATGTTGCCTTGCGCGATTTCCGTACTCGCCGAAGCGATGCCGTTCGACTCCCGGCGAACAGCCTGAACCACCTCGCTTAAGCCTTTGCCAATCTTGTTGATGGAGACCATCAACTGTCCCATTTCGTCGTCGCGATCGATAGTGAGTTGGGTACTCAAGTCACCCTCTGACAGCAATTGCGCCGCCGCACTGGCCTTAACCAGAGGCGAAGTGACCAATCCACGAATCAATACATACATGAAGCCGGCGATCAGCAATACCAGCACGACACCAATGACGGCAAACAGATTACGCAGATCGCGCACTTCGCTGGTGTATTCATCGACATAAGTGCCGCCCACGATGACCCAGTTCCAGCTCTTCAAGTAAGAGAACGCCACGACTTTGTCGCGTGCGCTGGCCTCACCCAGCTCCTTGTTGATCCAGGGATAGCGAATCACGCCCGTCTTTTGTTCCAGAATGTCCTTGATGAATGCCCGACCGGACGGGTCCTTGGACCCGAGAAGATTTTTTCCTTCCTGCGAGGGGTGAACGATCAAATCGCCATAGCTGGCACCGGGTCGTGCATCGAGCACATAGAAATAACCCGTTTGGCCGATTTTCAAAGCGCGAATAGTGCTTTTCAAATTATTCAGATAGTCCGTGAAATCCAATCCGACAAAACTCAGTCCCACAATTTTCCCCTGCCCGTCCTTGATCGGTTCATATTGCGTAATGAACTGGCGTCCGAATAGCGTCGCTACGCCGGCATAGTTTCCCCCCACTATCGCAGCCTTATATCCAGGATGCGCGCGATCGAGCAGAGTACCAATGGCACGCTCACCTTTTTCATTTTTGAGAGAAGTGGAGACGCGGACAAAGTCCTCCCCCATCTTGACGAAAACCGTGGCAACCGCACCCGTCGATGCGGTGAACTGGTCGGCCACTGAGAAGTCAAGGTTGACAACTTTGCCGTTGAGTTTCAACGTCGGCGTCGGCTTTCCTTTGACATCGATCGTTGCCGGATCAAGCTCAAACTCACCGGACAAATTGGTTTGAAAGGCTTTCGATAGCGACCCTACGCGACTCCTGAGATCTCTGTCGGAAGATTCAATCAGATTGACCAGCAGCGCGGTTTTTTCGCCGACATCGACGTTGGCGCGGGCTTCGATCGTGGCGGATATCTGCTGACCAATCGCCGCAATAAACACCGCAAAAACCACACCCACAAACAAAAAATTACTCAGCGGTAGCTTGATGCCGATACGGGTATTGCGCCAGTAAGTAGTGAAGGCGGTCATGGGAAAATCCTTTGCTGAATATGTTTCGGAACCTCCGATGAAAAGTAGCGACTGGCACAAGCTCCAAACAAGGAAAACTGCCATACCGAAATACAGCAAAAATCTTTGCGCTGAAACCGCACCGATCAATCATCCATCATCGGTTTATTGTTAATTTTTTCTACCAGCGTGGCACGCATCCATCATCATTCTGGTCGGCCTCACATCGACTGTATCTTCCGATGGACTTACCAAATAACGAATCCGATAGGGATTTTGTCCCCTTTGCGCACAGTTATATTGCCGCACGGACATTATCACTTTTTCCGACGCATCAGCTTGTCTTTTTACTTGGCCGAAAAGGAGCTTGTAAACGCAAAAAACCGGGGCACCAGAATTGTCGGGCGTCCCGGTTTCTTGAATCCAGCGCAGTTGATCAGCGCGGTCGATGCAGCGCAGGATCAGTGCCGCATCAGGTCAACCGCGCCCGATATACGGCATATTGGTGGCCATCACCGTCATGAATTGCACGTTCGCGTCCAGCGGCAAACTGTCCATGTACAGGATGGCGCGCGCCACATGCGAGACGGCCATGGTCGGCTCGATCTCGGTCGAACCATTGGCTTGCAAAATTCCTTTTTTCATCAGGATAGTCATATCGGTGGAGGCGTTGCCGATGTCGATCTGACCGCAGGCGATATCGTAGCGCCGCCCATCCAGCGAGGTCGATTTGGTCAGACCCGTGATCGCATGCTTGGTCGCGGTATACGCCACCGAGAACGGCCGCGGCGCATGCGCCGAAATCGATCCGTTATTGATGATGCGACCGCCGCGCGGCTGCTGCATTTTCATGACCCGGAACGCTTCCTGAGTACATAAAAAAGCGCCCGTCAGATTAATGTCGACTGCCGCTCTCCACTGCTCAATCGGCATATCTTCCAAAGAAACCGGCGGCGCAAAAACTCCCGCGTTATTGAACAGTAAATCGAGCCGCCCAAAATGGCGGACGGTTTGCGCAAACAAGAATTTGACGGAGGCCGGATCGCTGATGTCGCTGGAAACGACCAGTCCATTAACAGCGGTAGTACCCGCCAGCGCCAGCGTTTCTTCCAGCGCCGGCAAGCGCCGCCCGGCCAGTACCACACCATACCCATCGGCCAGCAGCGCCAGCGCGATTTCACGACCGATGCCGGAACCGGCTCCCGTCACCAGGGCAATTCTTTTTAATGCCGCCATCTTGTTCTCTCCCATTGTATTTTTCCTTGTGTCGCCGATCCGGAGCGGATCTTCACTGCCGGGACTGCCATCGATTGCAGTCCCGGACTGCGATTGTTAAACGCTCGTTGAAAACTTACCTATCTTCCCCGCCGATTTGGGCGGGTACAACTGTAGTGCCGGATTTTTTACATACGCATTTTTTTCTGGCACCACTTCATACCGGTGATAATTATTAAGCTCATATTTTTTAATGAACCCAGTGTATTTTATTTCTCGGGTCGCATTATCCGCCCCGGTGTAACACACCAGACTTCTTGCTGATTTCCCCTTCTGTTTGGGCGTAAAAAAAATCGCGTTTCTTGCCGGCTCCATATTCTCAATATGGATTTGCTCCCCATGCTGCGGCCCGCCGACTACTCTGCCGTCACCATCGGTCACCATCGAGATCTCCCGGTTTGCCATCGATAACACCGGCATGCAATAACACCCGCCCTTGCTGTTGGGTGCCGATAAGGAACGCACGATATACGTCGCCGTTCCCAGTAACAACTCAATATCCAGAATTTCGCCCTCATAATTGATATACCCCACGACCGGATTCTGGCGGGAGGGATAAGTGACCTGGTTATTAAGCAAAATGGCGGAACGATACATGCCCACAATACTGTCGTTACTCAATTCATAAAATTGATTGTCCGAGCTGAACTGCCCCGTGGAGTCTTGAGTAATCAACCTGATTGCATTACGGTTACCAGGATGGACTCCCTCACGCGAAATCATTTCTGTACGCTTCCCCTTGCCACTCTCACAAACGAAAGCGATGTGTCCCATCTGGACTTTTCCCAAGGTGACGCTTTTCCATACAGGATCCGCCTCTTCCTTCACGACGAATTGATTCAGTACGTCGATATTACTGGCGAAATAGTCAGCAATGATATTTCTGTAAAGCGAAATGCAAGAGTCCTCTGAGCCAGGGCCTCTCATGTCTGTCGGTAAGGCACGATGCAAGGCGCGGAAAAGACAATCGCCATCGGGGTTCACTTCGATTTTTCCGTTCCATGGCTGGCCCGCCTTGCCCGCCTCATAATGATTCGGGTCCAGCATCCGCCCCTCCACTGCCAGCGCCTTTCTCGTATTGACATCCGCCGCACGTCCATCACAGACCGTCACATGATTGAGATAAATATCCTCTGGAAGCGCCGCCTGCCGGGCGCTGGCGCCATGCTGCTCGTCATCAGCGGTATAGCGGTGCATGATCGTCCCATGTTCATCCTGCAAAACAATCGCATGCTCGCCGAGCAGCCCGGTTTGCGGCAGCACATGCGGCACCATATCGAGCATCTGATTATTCCAGACGCCACGCGAGCGCAGGCTGTCTATGCTCGACAAACGATGTACGTTCTCGGAAAGAATCGCGTTATTGGGCAGATGCAAGCTGCTATGTCTGGAACGCTGGGCGCATAGAGACTCACGCAGATTGGCGAATACTTTATTCCAGACGGTGGCGTCGCGGGACTGCATCTGCGCAATATCATGTTCGTACAACTGCATGACGGCACTGACAACGACCGCGCAAGGATGAGACAAACCGCGCTCCGAACAAATCATGGGAATTTCCCCGGGATGATCTTTGACGAATTGCGCAATGCTGCGTCCCGCGTGCCACAGCGCCTCCGCCGTCATATTCTCATCCCGATAAAACCCCGCTAATTCCTTATACGGAACCCGGTTGACCAGTCTTTCATGAGAAAACGCATACTCACTATGCTCCGATGGGCCGGCTCTGGAATACCGGATGAGGCTGGCATAGCCTGATGCCGGGCAGCGACTGTTCATCTCCGTCCCTACCCCATAAATGATGCCGATTTGGGAGTAACAGTTAACCAGTCGCTGATAGATATGGGGCGGCCCCTGTTCTTTTACGGTTGGCCGCGGCCCTATGATAAAAATGAATTCCCCCAAACTGACCACGCCATAGCGCGTCAGCTTCCCATCCACAGCGATCAAGGTATCTGTGTTGACACTTTCCCGATTCACCCAATCGGCAACATAGATATCCATTTCCCGCTTACCGAAGGGGGATAATAATTGCGCTCTGATTTTTCGTGTTTCAGCTTCCACATGAGGTGGAATATCCACAAAAAATCCCGTGGCTTGTCGAGGCGATAAAGAGCCCACCGGCGGCAGAGAAGTCGTATTGGCAACGCCTCTGAGCGACTGCGCCAGGGATGTTTCCTCTGACGGTGTGACGCGTGGGGAGGTCGACTGGCTGACAGAGCGGGTCATACCCACCGAGGGACTGATTGCAGGCAAGGGACGATTTGACATCTTATTTCTCCTTCAAAGATGGAAAAATAAAACTAGGACTGAGGGACCCTGAATAAAGTTACGAAGCTGGCTATTTCAAGGACAAAAAACACCGCTTATTCGACACGCATGTACTGAGTTTTTTGTTCACTGATAAATAAATGTGGAGAGAGAAAAGGAAGAAAGGAAGAAAGAAAGGAAGAAAGGAAGAAAGAAAGGAAGAAAGGAAGAAAGGAAGAAAGACGGCCCGCTCGGAAAGCGGGCCGGTGACCTGCATCTATTCACCTATACCGAAGTGGAAATCGGTTTGCCGGTGTCGAGCTGCAAACGAACTGCCGCATCCGCCAGTTTTTCCTGCCGCCGTTCGTCGGCTATCCATAGTTCATTCAAGGCGGCATAGGCAATCCAGCGGGCGTCGATCTCAAAGAAATCGCGCAGACTGGCCCGCGTATCGCTGCGTCCGAAACCATCGGTGCCGAGGGTCACGTAACTAGCCGGAACAAAGGCACGGATACTTTCCGGCAAGGTGCGCACATAGTCACTCACGCCAATTACCGGCGCTTTGCTTACCCCCAATTGTCGGGTCAGATACGACTGCTTACGCTCGCCCTTCATCCGGTTGTCACGTTCTACCGCAATGCCGTCGCGCGCCAGTTCGGTAAAACTGGTCACGCTCCAGGCTTCCGCCGCAACCTGAAAATGCTGCGCCAGCAATTGCACCGCTGCCAGCGCTTCTTTCAGAATCGGCCCCGACGCCAGCAGCCTGACCTGCGCCTGCGCTATCGGCTCCAGGCAATAGATGCCGCGCAATACGCCTTCGCTGACGCCGGCATACGCCCCCTGCGGCATACTCGGCTGCGCATCGTTTTCGTTGGTGACGGTGATGTAATAGAACACGTCGTGATTACATTCCAGCATACGGCGCATGCCTTCCTGCACGATCACTGCCAGTTCCCAGGCATAGGCCGGATCGTAGGAAATGCAATTCGGAATCGTTGCGGCAACCACCAGACTGGTCCCGTCCTGATGCTGCAACCCTTCGCCACCCAAGGTGGTACGGCCCGAGGTCGCGCCGATCAGAAACCCCCGCGCACGCTGGTCGGCCGCCGCCCAGATCAGATCGCCTATGCGCTGGAAACCAAACATCGAGTAATAAATGTAAAACGGCAGCATCGCCAAGCCATGTACCGAATAACTGGTCGCGGCGGCGGTCCAGGAAGAAATCGCCCCGGCTTCGGTAATCCCTTCTTCCAATATCTGCCCGTCCCGCGCTTCGCGGTAGGACAGGATGGAGCCAATATCTTCCGGCTCGTACAACTGCCCTTGAGAAGAATAAATACCGACCTGACGAAACAGATTGGCCATGCCGAAAGTGCGCGCCTCATCCGCCACAATCGGCACGACGCGCCGGCCAATCGCGGGATCTTTCAACAGATTGCCCATCATGCGCACCAGCGCCATGGTCGAGGACATGTCCTTGCCATCGCTGGCCAGTGCGAATTTGGCGTAAGACTCGATGGCCGGCGCTGCCTGCGTGCTACCAACCGCGACCCGACGCGGCATAACGCCGCCCAATGCTGCGCGTCGTGCATGGAAGTGCTTCATCTCGGCGCTATCGGCAGCCGGTTTGTAGAACGCCAGATTCTTGCAAGCCTCATCGTCAAACGGCAATTTGAAACGGTTACGGAAAGCGATCAATGCCTCCTCATCCAGTTTTTTCTGCTGATGCGTGGTCATCTTCCCTTCGCCCGCGCTGCCCATGCCATAGCCTTTTTTAGTTTGCGCCAGGATCACAGTCGGCTGGCCGCGATGCGCGGCGGCAGCAGCATAGGCGGCATGGATTTTTTTCATGTCATGCCCGCCGCGCCGCAAGCGGTTGATTTCATCGTCGGTCAGCGTATCGCCGATCGCCTTGAGAGCCGGGTTCTGTCCGAAAAACCGTTCGCGGTTGAAGGCCCCGTCGTTGGCAGCGAAAGTTTGCAATTGACCATCGACCGTACGATTGAGCGCATCGACCAGATCGCCATCCTTGTCACGCGCAAACAAGGCGTCCCAATCGGACCCCCACAAGAGCTTGATCACGTTCCAACCGGCACCGGCGAACAGGGTCTCCAACTCGTCGACGATGTGGCCGTTGCCGCGCACCGGGCCGTCCAGCCGCTGCAAATTGCAATTGACGACGAACACCAGATTGTCGAGTTTTTCGCGCGCCGCCAGACTGAGCGCGGCCAGCGATTCCGGCTCGTCCATTTCGCCGTCGCCAAACACGCCCCACACCTTGCGCGCTTGTTCCGGCACCAGATCGCGATGTTCCAGGTAGCGTAAAAATCGCGCCTGATAAATGGCGTTGATCGGGCCTATGCCCATCGATCCGGTAGGAAATTGCCAGAAATCCGGCATCAGCCAAGGATGCGGATACGACGACAAGCCGCGCGCGCCCTGCTTTCCGGCTTCGATTTCGCGGCGGTAGAAGGTCAGGTCGGTCTCGCTCAGATCGCCTTCGAGAAAGGCGCGGGCATAAATGCCCGGTGCCGAGTGCGGTTGGTAATACACCAGATCACCGAGGAAGCTCTCCGTCCGGGCGCGGAAAAAATGGTTGAAGCCGACTTCAAACAGGTCAGCTGCCGAGGCATAGCTGGCGATATGGCCGCCCAGCTCGCCGTAACTGCGATTGGCGCGCACGACCATGGCCAGCGCATTCCAGCGCATGATGCCGGCCAGATGCTCTTCCATCACTTGCGCATCGGAACCGCCCGGGTAAGGTGGTTCCTCGCCACTACGCACGGTATTGATGTAAGGCGTATTCCTGGCGTCGCGCCAGTTGATACCCCATTGCTGTGCCGCGCTACTCAGGCGCGAGAGCAAAAACCGGGCGCGCTCGGGGCCGACTTCTGCCACCACGGCGCGCAGTGAATCCAGCCATTCTTGTGTTTCAGATGCATCGGTATCGAATTCTTTTGCCAGGATTTCGGCGGACGGGTTTTGCACGATCAGTCTCCATCAATAGTTTTTAGGGCTTACACACAAGGCTCTCTGATCAACTGCGGTGAGCGACTGCGATGAGCAACTGCGGTGATCAACTGCGGTGATCAACTGCGGTGATCAACTGCGGTGAGGCGCTGTGCTGGACAGCCTTAATGTATATAGTTCCTTCCACCATACCGCCAAGTACGCAGCATGAGCGGCTGAAAATACTTGCTAATTACTTTATTTGCAGCATAAAGTGCTAAATATTTATAATTTACAGTGAATTTACGCCATGATAGAACTCGACACGATAGATTTGCGCATCCTCAACATCCTCCAGGCCGATTGCGATGTGAGCAATGTCGAGCTGGCCGCGAAAATCAATCTTTCTCCCTCACCCACACTGGCGCGGGTCAAGCGACTGGAACACAGCGGCATCATTGCGCGTCGGGTCGCGCTCATCGACCCGCATACCGTCGGTTTGAAGGTCAATGTCTTCGTCAAAATCAGTCTGGAAAACCAGCAGTCGGAACTGCTGACCCAGTTCGAGCAGGCCGTCAGCATGTTCGATGAAGTCATGGAGGTGTATCTCATGACCGGCGACGAGGATTATTTACTGCGTGTGGTGGTGCAGGATTTGCCGGCGCTGGAACACTTCATCCGGCATCACCTGACCAACATCCCGGGAATCAAGAATATCCGCTCCAGCTTCGCGCTCAAGCAAGTCAAATACAAGACCGCTTTACCGACCGGCAGTCGCACAAGCTGAAAACCGCAATTCCACGATAATGGAGCCCCGGCGCATTTTGTATCGCCCATTCCGTGTCGCCCATTGTTCCCTGCCTTTTGCTTCAGGATATGCATGACTTCTACTACTACCGACCATCAGGCTGGCGTCCGCTGGCTACCTTATCTGGTGGCTGCCACTTTTTTCATGGAATACCTGGATACCACCGTGATCGCCACGGCGCTGCCGCAAATGTCGCGCAGCTTCGGTGTCGGCCCCAATGCGCTGAGCATAGGCATGACGGCCTATATGCTGGCACTCGCCGTCTTTATCCCGGTCAGCGGCTGGATTGCCGACCGCTACGGCTCGCGCACTGTATTCGGCGGCGCAATCGTGGTGTTTACCGTAGCGTCCATCCTGTGCGGCTTCTCGCATAACCTCACTGAATTTACCGCTGCCCGGGTGCTGCAAGGGATAGGCGGCGCGATGATGGTGCCGGTGGGTAGGCTGATCGTGGTGCGCAATACAGAAAAAAGCCAGTTGATGCAGGCCATCTCGACCATTACCTGGCCCGCCATCGTCGCGCCCGTCGTCGGCCCACCGATTGGCGGCTTCATCGTGACCTATGCCTCGTGGCGCTGGATTTTTTTCCTCAATATTCCCTTCGGTATTGCTGCCTTGATCGCGGTCGGTATTCTGGTGCGCAATCAACGCGGTGAAGTCAGGAAACCATTGGATCTGGTCGGATTCTTTCTCAGCGGCGGCGCGCTGACCGGAATTCTGTACGGCACCGAGCTGGCCAGTCTGCCGGGTGCTGATCTGGGCCTGGCGCTGGCCTATGTCGCTGCTGGCATTGTGTTGGGCGCATGCGCCTATCACCACGCCAAACACCGCGCCCATCCGCTGATCGATTATTCGACGCTCAAAATACCGACTTATTCGGTCACCGTGCTGACCGGTTCAGTCGCCCGCATCGGTATCGGCGCGGTTCCTTATCTGATGCCGCTACTGTTTCAGATTGGCTTCGGTTTGTCGGCGTTTCATTCGGGTCTGCTGTTGCTGGCCAGCGCGCTCGGCAATCTCGGCATGAAGGCGCTGGTTTCGCCATTCTTGAAACGCTATGGCTTCAAGACGGCTTGTATCGCCGCCGCCAGTGTCGCCGGGATATTCACCCTTGCCTGCGGCTGGCTCTCACCCGCCACGCCCTTGCCGCTGATCGTGCTGGTGGTATTTGTTTATGGCGTGGCGCGGTCGATGCAATTTTCCACGCTGGCGACGCTGGCCTACGCGGATATTCCACCTTCCCTGATGAGCACCGCCAGCACGCTCTGGAGCGCGGCGGCGCAAATGACCATCGGCATGGGGATTGCCTTCGGTGCGCTTTCGCTCAATATCGCCGAACACTTGCGCGGCGATGCTGCCGGGGCCGGTGGCACGCATTACCTCCTCGCCGACTTCCGCTGGGCCTTTACCTTTGCGGCTATCGTCACCTTTCTTTCCCTGATCGGCTATCTGGGCATGTCGCGCGATGCGGGTATCCAGCTTGGCGGGGCAGGCAAGAGCCGCGCTTGATATTCGCCTGATTCAATCCGATGGGAATGCGCGCTATGCAAACCAGATGATCTGGCACGGCTCAACGCGTATTTTTTATATATCGTATAATTGCGAAATGTATTTCAATAAACATCGATATACAATTCGCCAGGAAACGAAATGAATGCCAGTATGACCATCGACTTCGACGCCATCCATAAAGCCCTGTCCAACCCGGTGCGGCGCGATATTTTGACGTGGCTGAAAAGTCCCGAGCAGTATTTCGCGCAACAGGATTACCCGCTGGAACTGGGTGTCTGCGCCGGCCTGATCGATCAGCGGATAGGTTTGTCGCAATCGACCGTTTCGGCGCATCTGGCCACGCTGATCAAGGCGCAGTTGCTGCAGGCGAAGCGAGTCGGTCAATGGAGTTTTTTTAGCCGTAACGAACCCGTGATCCAGGCTTTTTTGGAACATATTCATCAAGATTTATAGTCTGAATGCACCGCTGATTCAGTGCAGCGAGCGACACAAGATCAAGACCAGAAACCCCGTCCTGAAATTGCGCCGTGCAGTAAATTCATCAGAGGCGACTCAATACAGAGGCCCGGGCTTTGCAGACAGCCGATACCTGCCGCTCATACTTTGCGGCATTTTTTAATTTTTCTACGTCAGGACAACGCTATGACTACTCTCTTTTCTCCTATTAAAATCGGCGATCTTCAATTGGCCAACCGCATCGTGATGGCTCCACTCACCCGCTCACGTGCCGGCGCAGAACGCGTGCCCAATGCCTTGATGGCCGAATATTATGTGCAGCGCGCTTCTGCCGGTCTGATCATCACCGAAGCAACTTCCGTCACACCGCAAGGCGTTGGCTATGCGGAAACCCCAGGCATCTGGTCTGCTGAACAAGTCGAAGGCTGGAAACTGATTACCTCGGCAGTCCATGCCGCTGGCAGCAAAATCGTCTTGCAGCTGTGGCACGTCGGTCGCATTTCTGATCCGTCCTTCCTGAACGGCGAATTGCCAGTCGCGCCAAGTGCCATTGCCGCCAAGGGTCATGTCAGTCTGATTCGCCCTGAGCGCCCTTACGTCACGCCGCGCGCGTTGACGCTGGATGAAATCCCGGGTGTCGTTGCCGCTTATCGCAAAGGTGCTGAAAACGCGAAACTGGCCGGCTTCGACGGCGTGGAAATCCACGGCGCGAACGGTTACCTGCTCGACCAGTTTTTGCAAGATGGCACCAACCATCGCACCGACATTTACGGCGGCTCGCTGGAAAACCGCGCGCGCCTGATGCTGGAAATCACCGATGCCTGTATTGAGGTATGGGGCGCAGGACGCGTCGGCATGCATCTGGCCCCGGCCTGCGATACGCACGACATGAGCGACTCTGATCCGGCCGCCACTTTCGGCTACGTCGCTACTGAACTGGGCAAGCGCGGCATTGCCTTCATCTGCGCACGAGAAGGCCAATCACCAACCCGTCTCGGCCCTCAACTGAAGAAAGCCTTTGGTGGCGTGTATATCGCCAATCAGCAGCTGACCAAGGCAAGCGCGCAACAATTGCTGACCGACGGTGATGCCGATGCGGTTGCTTTCGGTCAATTGTTTATCGCCAATCCCGATTTGCCGCGTCGTCTGCAAACGGATGCTGCGCTGAATGCACCGGACACCAGCACTTTTTATGCGCCTGGCGTAGCTGGCTATACGGACTATCCGGCGCTGGCTGCTTAAGGTAACGTTTAAGCACGAGCTGCTTAGGTAACGTTTAAGCACGATCTGCTTACTGCCTGTTGAGCGCCGTGATGCGCTCGTCGGTAACGTCCTTCAACCGACGGGCGAACGTAGTAATAAATTGCATCAGTCGATCAACGCCGTCCCTGCCACGCAAGGACGGCGTTGTATTTTATGGGCGACGCATTTTGTCTGCTGGTGCGTGCTGGTGCATGCAAGTACGACTGAAAACACTCAACCGAAGGCCGCAACGACAATGCGCGTTGCCGCGGCAAGGACCTCATTGCGTGACGCAGCCTCTTTTTCATGCTGCGTAAAGTACAGCGCCAATACGATAGCGGCTTGGGCTGGTGGCCAGATCACGCCGACATCATTGGTGGTGCCGTAATCGCCGCTGCCTGTTTTGTCTCCGACCTTCCAGTCAGAAGGAACGCCCGACCGAATCCTCGCCGCACCCGTGGTATTGCCGCGTATCCAGCGTTGCAGCTGAGCCCGCTGAGCAGGTGCCAGAACCTCTCCCAGCACGAGCTGCCGGCAGCTGGTTGCCATCGCTGCCGGCGTTGACGTATCCCTGGGGTCGCCGGGTATAGCCGTGTTGAGTTCGGTCTCCCATCGATCAATACGAAATTCTTTATCACCGATAGATCGGGCGTACGCCGTGACCCCAGAAGGGCCACCCATCACTTTCATCAATAAATTGGCAGCCGTATTGTCGCTGTATTGGAGTGCGGCAGCGCAGAGCTCGGCGATAGTCATTCCCTTTGCAACGTGCTGCGAAGTGACCGGCGAATAGGTGACCAAATCACCCAGTGAGTACCGGATGCGATGTTGCAGCAATCCGTTTTCATGCCGACTTCGATCGAGGATAGCGGACGCCAGAATAAGTTTGAATGTGCTGCATAAGGGGAAGCGTTCATCGCTGCGGTAGCTCAATGGCATCCCGCCGCCGGCCCTTTGCGCATAAACGCCTAAACGCCCGCCCGATTCGGTTTCCAGAGCCCTAAGCAGCGTTTCCGCTGATGTGGCGGCTGTGGCTGATGTGCCAGCCAGGACATTGGTAACAGGCGCGGCTGCGATTGTCAGGATCAAGCAACGGCGCAGCGGAGATGCCAGTGTCGATGCGGGTGTTTTTTGTTGCAGACGGTGCATGAGGTTTTTTTCTAGCGAATCCATAAATCCTCCGTATTTCAGACGGGTTGTTAATTCAGTGTGGAATGGGGGGAAATTCAGTTTTCCAGCCAATGTGGCATAAATGAAACTTCTTTTTCCCGTGAATCGACGTTTTGGCGTCACTACTTATTTCATTTCAGACTACCTGTTTTAGCAGTGCCTTGCTATCGGACTGTTATGCCATTGGAGTGCAAACAACGGCTACCCCATCAAACTTTCCTCAAGGCAAATTGCGCGGCAAAGCTTTCATCAAATTCATTAAAAAAACACTGATATATTTAATTATTTTAAAATTCCACTTTCCGGCTTCTCGTGATCTTTCACCCGTTGCTACGCCACTCTCTTTACGCAACTCAGCGGAGCAATCATGTTCGCCACTTAGATATTCATGGAAAAAATCATTGTTTATGTGATCCCGGTATTTTTTGTCCTGATCGGCATGGAATTGGCCTACGGCTATTTCAGCAGGAAGAATACTTATCGCCTGAACGACGCTATCAGCAGTCTGAATCAAGGTTTGATCAGCCAATTGGTGACGCTCGTCACTCAGTTTTTTCAGATCGGGCTGTATGCACTGGTTTATCGTTTCGTCAGCATTTTCCCGCACGCTACGTTCTGGGGCACTACAGCGGGCTGGATTTTGGCCGTTCTACTGTTTGATTTCTGCGATTACTGGCTGCACCGTATGGGCCACGTCAATGCCTTGATGTGGGCAGCACATGCCGTGCATCATCAAAGTCAGGATTTCAATTTTTCCACTGCGTTGCGTCAGGAAAGTACGGTCGTTTTCATTGGCTGGATTTTTTATCTGCCCATGGCGCTGCTTGGCGTACCGCCGGAGCAGTTTGCTATCGCTGGTCTGATCGTGCTGGTTTATCAGTTTTGGATACACACTGAGCATGTCGGTAAACTGGGCTGGTTCGATAAGGTATTTTCTTCGCCATCCAATCATCGGGTTCACCATGCCGTAAACGATCACTATCTGGATAAGAACTATGGTGGCATGTTAATTATCTGGGATCGGATGTTCGGTACGTTCATGGAAGAGAAAGAGCCTTGCGTCTATGGGACGCGCACACCGCTACAAAGCTGGGACCCGGTCTGGGCAGTGGTTAGCGGCTATTGGCAACTGGCTCAATCGGCGTCTCGGCTACCGCGCTGGCAAGACAAGCTGCTGATCTGGTTTAAAGCGCCTGGCTGGTCTCCCGCCAGCTTGCCTTATGAGGGATCGACATTTGACCTTGATGCCGCCCGCCGCCAGTTTGATTCTGATCTGTCGCGCTCAGCCATCGCGCTAACGGTTTTGCAATTCTCGTTTCTGCTGACTGCTACCGCCGCTTTATTGTGGGTGGCAGATGATCTGCCCTATCTGCATCTGCTGACTACGTGTGCTGCCTTGCTCGCTGGCTTTTGGGCGCTGGGTGCCTTCATGCAAGGACGCCTTAGCGTTAGCGTCGTGTTCGCTATTGATCTGGTTGCCGGGGTTGTGGCGGCATACACGCTCAGATAAGTAGCTGATCTATTTATCGCCGCCAAGCACCACCGTGATCCATTTTGGCCGCACCTGTTGCACCGCCGTGTCCCCGTGTCCTTGAACTTGCAATTGATAATCTGCAGGTCTTACAAGGAGATGTGATTTATTCAGGCATGTTGGAATACCCTGTTTTTGTTATTTTAAATTGGCAGCGCAAAATGCCCACACAGCATGTTGTAATCGTTATGCATTGGAAAATTTTGGCGCGGCAGACGTAAAAAAGCCCCTAAATCGTTGATTATTTAGAGGCTTTTTGGCAAACCAAGACAAGGTTTGCAGGTGTTCTGGTGCTGGCTGCAGGACTTGAACCCGCCACCCCCTGATTACAAGTCAGGTGCTCTACCAGATGAGCTAAGCCAGCAAAACTAAGAGGGCGATTATAAACTACTTCACGCGAGTTAGTGTGGGTCTTCCGCCTTTTTTTGGTGGTTCCGGTGGATTTTCTGGATCGCGCCCGGCTCCATCGCCTGATACTGTCGGGGAGAGTGACGGTACTGAGGTCAATGTCGGAAAAGTACTGGTTGCTACTTCCGGCACCAGTGCGGATGGAGGTAGTCCAGGAGCCGCATCCGGAGTAATTGCCGAGGGCGCTTCAAATGCCATGCCCTGCCCATTTTCACTGGCGTATATGGCAAGTACATTGTGCACCGGCACAGAAATATCACGCGATACGCCGCTAAATCGGGCGCTGAAACGAATCAGATCATTGTCTATTTTCAAACCGCTCGTCGCATCGAAACTGATGTTGAGGACGATCTCGCCATTTTTGACGAATTGCATCGGCACCTGTGTGGCGCCATTGACCATCACGGCAATGTGCGGCGTGTAGCCGTTGTCGGTGCACCATTCGTAAATGGCACGCAGAAGGTAAGGTTTTGTGGAGACTTCGGACATAAGTACCAGCGATAGTTGAATCTTACAATGTGCGGATCTGGCGCAATGCTGCGCCAGGGAACCTCGGATTAAGCAGCTGCGCGGCGCAATTCCAGTACCGCTGCTTGGTTGCATAAGCAGCGGCGCCTCTTAACTTAGGCTTGCGCCACCAGCACTGCTTATTCGCGCGCTAGGTAGGGACGAAGGGCACAGACCATAGATTCGCACACCACAACGAGCATTTCCACGGTGGCGTACGGACCCTTAAGGCCTAGCGCCGCATGACCTTTTCAGAAGGCGTCAGCGCTTCGATGTACGCAGGGCGCGAGAAAATCCGTTCGGCATACTTCATCAGCGGTGCTGCGGTCTTGGACAATTCGATGCCGTAGTGATCGAGACGCCACAGCAACGGGGCCAAGGCCACATCGAGCATCGAGAATTCATCGCCCAGCATGTATTTGTTCTTCAGGAAAAGGGGAGCCAATGTCGACAGGCGGTCGCGGATTTCGGAACGCGCCTTTTCATGCGACTTGTCATTGGCCTTGGCTTTTTCATTTTCCAGCGTATTCACATGCACGAACAATTCTTTTTCGAAATTGAACAGCATCAAACGTGCACGCGCACGCATCAGCGGATCGGCCGGCATGAGCTGGGGGTGAGGGAATCGCTCGTCGATATATTCGTTGATGATGTTTGATTCATACAGAATCAAATCGCGTTCCACCAGAATCGGCACCTGCCCGTACGGGTTCATGACCGATATGTCTTCCGGCTTGTTAAACAGATCGACATCGCGGATTTCAAAGTCCATGCCTTTTTCAAACAGGACCAGGCGGCAGCGTTGGGAAAAGGGGCAAGTCGTGCCCGAGTAGAGAACCATCATATTTAAAGCCCTAAAAACAAAGGGGGGTGAGACCTTTACGGCTCACCCCATTACCGGTGCCGCAAGATGCGGGCACCGAGTTGACTTGACGTCTATTTACTTGACGTCTTTCCAGTACGATGCGTTCAGTCTCCACGCCAACAGCAGGAACAAACCGAGGTATAACAAGACCCAAACACCCAGGCGTTTACGAGTATTTTGGGCGGGCTCGCTCATCCATTGCAGATAGCCGACCAGATCGGCGACTGCAGTGTCATATTCAATCGGCGTGAGCTTGCCTTTGGTAACTTGCTCGAAACCTGCGAACTGACGGGTAACTTTACCTTCCGCATCTTTTTCATCCGCGAATTTGGCAGTGCGAATGCCTTGCAGTTCCCACAATACATGCGGCATGCCGACGTTCGGGAACACCAGATTGTTCCAGCCGGTAGGACGAGTATCGTCTTTGTAATACGTGCGCAGATAGGTGTATATCCAATCCACGCCGGGACCGGCCTCCGAGGATTTGGCGCGGGTGATCACCGATAAATCCGGCGGTGTCACACCGAACCAGACCTTGCTGTCTTGCAGCAGGGCCGTATTCTTCATCAGATCGCCGACTTTTTCGCCGGTAAACAGCAGATTTTCCTTGATTTGCTCTTCGGTCAATCCGATATCGCGCAAACGGTTATAGCGCATCATGGAAGCGGAGTGGCAATTCAGGCAGTAGTTGACGAACAACTTAGCGCCGTTTTGCAATGCCGACAGGTCTTTGCTACGGTCTGGTGCGTGGTCAAGCGGATGCCCTTCCTCCGCCAGCGCCAGCAAAGGCACCAGTACCAGCATGGCCATCATTTTTTTCAGCAATTTCATGAGATGTCCTCTTTGCAACTTAGTGGGGATGATAGACGACGCGATCAGGGACAGTCTTGAACTTGCCCAACGCGCTCCACCACGGCATTAACAGGAAGAAACCGAAGTAAATGAATGTACCGACCTGGGCGATGGCAGTGCCAGTCGCAGTTGGCGGCTGCACACCAAGGTAACCAAGAACGATGAAAGCGACACCGAACACGATATACACGTACTTGTGCCAGCTTGGCCGATAGCGGATCGACTTGACTTCAGAATGATCGAGCCAAGGCAAACCGCCGAGAATCATGACTGACACGCCCATCAGCACAACGCCCCAGAATTTCGCATCGAACAACCACATGCCGCCGATCATCACTACGCCAATAACAATCGCTGCCAGCTTAAAAATAGTGCTGCGATTCGATTTCAGCGCGATCAGGGCAACGTAAGCTGCGACACCAGCCATCAGCCAGACCATGAAGTCGGCCGTCGTGGCACGCAATATCGAATAAAACGGCGTGAAATACCAGACCGGCGCAATATGCGGAGGAGTTTTCAGCGAATCCGCCGGGATGAAGTTGTTGTATTCCAGGAAGTAACCGCCCATTTCCGGGGCAAAAAACACCACGGAGCTGAATACGATCAGGAATATCGCCACCGCCATCACGTCATGCACCGAATAGTAAGGATGGAAAGGTATGCCATCCAGCGGAATGCCGTTGGCATCCACGGTTTCCTTGATTTCGACGCCATCGGGGTTATTCGAACCCACTTCGTGCAAAGCAATGATGTGCGCAACAACCAAACCAATCAGCACCAGTGGCACCGCGATCACATGGAAAGAGAAGAAGCGGCTCAGGGTAGCGTCGGACACCACATAATCACCCCGAATCCACAAGGACAGGTCAGGACCGATGAATGGAATCGCGCCAAACAGGTTGACGATCACTTGCGCCCCCCAGTACGACATCTGGCCCCATGGCAGCAGATAACCCATGAAGGCTTCGGCCATCAGACACAGGAAAATCGCGACGCCGAACAGCCAGACCAGTTCACGCGGCTTGCGGTATGAACCGTAGAGCAGGCCGCGCACCATGTGCATATACACCACGATAAAGAAAGCTGAGGCGCCGGTGGAGTGCATGTAGCGCACCAGCCAGCCCCATGACACATCGCGCATGATGTATTCGACCGAGGCAAAGGCCAAGGTTGCGTCGGGTTTGTAATGCATTACCAGGAAAATACCGGTAACGATCTGAATCACCAGCACCAACAAGGCTAGTGAGCCGAACGCGTACCAAAAATTGAAATTCTTTGGTGCGTAATACTCGGAGAGATGCGCTTTCCAGGTCGATGACAGCGGGAAGCGTGAATCGACCCAGTTCAGGGCCTTGGCCGACACCGGCGCATCGGCCGGCAATTTCTTTTCATGAAAAGCTGCCATGATTACGCCTCACCTTTCTCATCTTTGCCGATGACGAGCTTGGTATCGCCTTCGAACATGTGGCGGGGAACCTGCAGGTTATCCGGGGACGGCTTGTTCTTGTAGACGCGACCGGCCAGATCGAAGGTTGAACCATGACAAGGGCAAAGGAAACCGCCTTCCCAGTCGTCTGGCAACGATGGCTGTGCGCCAGTGGCAAAGCGGGACGAAGGAGAGCAACCCAGATGCGGGCAAATGCCGACCAGCACCAGGACATCTTTTTTAATTGATCGCCATTCGTTGGCCGCGTAATCTGGCGTTGTCGAAAACTGCGTGCGTTTGGATTCGGGATCGGCCAGCAAAGGATCTGTTTTCTTCAGCGACTCCACCATTTCAGGCGTTCGCTTGAGTATCCACACCGGTTTTCCGCGCCATTCGACGGTCCGCATTTCGCCCGGCGCCAGGGTTGAAATATCTACTTCGACCGGCGCACCGGCTGCTTTCGCACGTTCGGAAGGTTGGAAGGTAGAGACAAATGCCCCTGCCGTAGCCAGTCCTGCCACGCCGCCTGCCGCGCATGTCGCTACCAGCAAACCGCGCCGACCGGAGTCGACCTGTTTTTCGTTACTCATACCAACCCCAATCAGTCAAAATACGAAATCTGCAGGAAACTTCTAGCAACCTTAGATTATAGCTAACCTCGGCCCTGTTTTGTAGCGAATAACACTATCGCCTTGTCATTTGTGAAATTTAAATTGAACTTTCCTCACGTTGCGTTCCGTTTTTAGCGGCACACTGTTACATTCTTGCCCGGTTATCCGACTTCCCCCATTTTCGCGGCATTCAAGCCCACCAGGAGCGCAATATGAGCATCGCACAGGAATTCAAAGCCTTCGCCGTCAAGGGAAATGTGGTCGACCTCGCGGTTGGCGTCATCATCGGCGGCGCTTTCGGCAAAATTGTCGAATCTTTAGTGCAAGATATCATCATGCCGATTGTCGGCAAGATTTTCGGCGGTCTCGATTTTGCTAATTATTATCTGCCGCTCAACGGCCAGGACATGCATCTGACGCTAATCGAAGCTAAAAAGGCTGGCGCCGTATTTGCCTACGGCAACTTCCTGACCATTTTCATCAATTTTCTGATTCTGGCCTTCATCATTTTCCAAATGGTGCGCATGATCAATCGCGCCCGCAATCTGGCTGCCCCCAAGGAGGTCGTCGCGGCAACCGCAGTGGAACCGGCCGATGTTACCCTTCTGCGCGAAATTCGTGACAGCCTGAAAGCGCGCACACCCCAGCCGTAAGCAGCGCACCTCGAAAGCTACCCTCCTTAAACGGGATTATCTATATCAACAAAATGGTGCTGTATCCCAAAATGCTGCGCCAGATGCTCGCCCAGCGCCTGCACCCCGTAGCGCTCGGTAGCATGGTGACCCGCCGCTATATAGGCCGTGCCACTTTCTCGCGCCAGATGCACCGTCGGCTCCGATATTTCTCCGCTGATATAAACGCCGGCGCCGGCGCCAATCGCTGCGCCGAGCATGCCTTGCGCACCACCAGTACACCACGCCACAGACCCGAGAGGCTGCTCGGGATCCCCGATCAGCAAAGGGGCGCGTCCCAGACGCACACTGATCAGCTCGGTCAACTGACCAACGGTAGTCACCCCCGGTTCAGTCGCTAAACCCAGCCAGCCCAGATCGTTTTCACCGAACCGTCCCTGCTCCTGCAACGACAGCCGCGCAGCCAATTGAGCGTTATTGCCAAGCTGCGGATGCCCATCTAGAGGCAAGTGGTAGGCCAACAGGTTAAGATCATGCTGCAGCAGCAATTTCAGTCGCTGCTGTTTGATGCCGGTAATACTCGGCTCCTCACCGCGCCAAAAATAACCGTGGTGAACCAGAATGGCATCCGCACGCAAGTCCAGTGCAGCCTCTATCAGAGCGCGACTGGCAGTCACTCCACTGACGATTACCCCGACTTCGGAGCGTCCTTCCACCTGCAGGCCGTTTGGGCAATAATCGCGATATTGAGTAACATTTAGCAAGATTGCTAGGTATTTGACCAAATCGTCCGTATATATAGACGGATACGGCATTTTTTGTCTCACTTTCTCATTTTTAAACTTTATTTTCTATGCGACGTTTCTGGCTCTTATTTGCGCAAACCGTCACGGTCGGTCTGGCCGTATGGTTTATTTTACTCACCATGAAGCCGGACTGGATTACGGCCTCCTTAGGCTCACGCGTACGCTCCGTCAGCTCTACCGTGCAAATGCAGGAAATCGCCCCGGGGACCTCTTCATTGTCGGCATCCTATCGTAGTGCGGCACGAAAGGCGATGCCATCGGTAGTCAATATTTTCACCACGACCGATGCACGCACGCAAAGAAGTCCCTTCATGGACGATCCATTCTTCCGAAAATTTTTTGGCGACCAGCAAGAAGAGCAAACAGACGAGAAGCAATCCAGTCTGGGATCGGGTGTCATCGTCAGTCCACAAGGCTACATTCTCACCAATAATCATGTGGTCGAAGCTGCTGACGAAATCGAAGTCGCGCTGTCCGACGGACGCAAAGCCACGGCCAAGGTAGTCGGTACCGACCCTGAAACCGATCTGGCGGTGATCCGCATCGATCTGCCAAATCTTCCCGCTGCAACGCTGGCCAATGTTGCGGATGCGGATGTCGGCGACGTCGTGCTGGCCATCGGCAATCCATTTGGCGTCGGCCAAACGATCACCATGGGAATTATCTCGGCCCTGGGCCGCAATCACCTGGGCATCAATGCCTTTGAAAATTTCATTCAAACGGATGCGGCCATCAATCCCGGCAATTCCGGCGGCGCACTGGTCGACTCCAACGGCAACCTGCTCGGCATCAATACCGCGATCTATTCGCGCAGCGGCGGCAGTATGGGCATTGGATTTGCGATTCCGGTATCGACCGCCAAGACGGTAATGGAACAGCTGATCACAGGCGGTCAGGTGGTGCGCGGCTGGATAGGCGTCGAGCCCCAGGACATCACCCCTGAACTGGCAGAAAGCTTCGGACTGAACAGAAAAACCGGTGCCATCATTGCCGGGGTACTCAAGGGCGGACCGGCTGACAAAGCAGGCATGAAGCCGGGCGACATTCTGATCAGCATCAATGACAAACCCGTCGCCGACACGACTGAAATGCTTAATCTGATTGCCCAGTTGAAACCCGCGAGCAAAGTGCCGATGAAAATCTTGCGCAAAGCGCAGGAAACCAGCCTGCAGCTCGTGATCGGCAAAAGGCCACCGGTCAAGCGCGACAAAGGGGAATAAGGCAAAATCGTGGTTTGCGGATGCAGAGATGCATCCGCCCGAATCACGCACTACCGCCGGAATGAACGGAATCCCTCGATGCATCTACGCGACCTGACGCAATTCCTCTCCGAACTATCGGAAAACAATAACCGCGCCTGGTTTGTCATGAACAAGCCGCGTTATGACATCCTCAGAGCCGAGTTCCTTGAACTGGTAGTCGATCTGATTGCCCAAATCAGCAAATTTGATCCGGCCATCGCCGCCTGCAATCCCAAACGGGCGCTGTTCCGCATCAATCGCGATCTGCGCTTCGGACACGACAAACGTCCTTACAAAACCCATTTTTCTGCTTCGCTGACCGCGAGCGGTTTGAAAAAACCCAGCCAGGGCGGCGGACCGGCCTATTACTTCCACATCGATGCGGATGGCCGTTTGCTGCTGGCCGTCGGCGAATACACTCCTCCGCCAGAGCGACTGAAAACTATCCGGCAACATCTGATCGACGATGCCAAAGGCTTCGGCAAAGTTCTGAAAAGCAAATCCCTGATCGACACCTACGGCGCGCTCCAGGATGGCGACAAGCTCGTCCGACCACCCAAGGGCTTCGACGCTGATCTGCCGATGATTGAATTCATCAAGCTGAGAAGTTTTATCGTCTGGAAAGAAGGCAATCTGAAACGGAATCAGCCAGCCAGTCTGAGCAAGGAGTTGCTCACCGCCTTCAAGGATGCCTACCCCTTGGTGACATGGCTGCGTCAAAGCATGACGGCCGTTATAGAGGAATGAAGATCAATGGAGGCCCGACAGCAGAGTGATGCTATCGGGTCATCAGGCCTTATCCGACGCTTCGTCGGTTTCTGCAGGCGCCTGAGTTGCTTTGGCGAAGATCGGCGCGACCAGCAAACCCACCTCATACAGCAGGCACAAAGGCACAGCCAGCATCAGCTGGCTCATGATGTCGGGTGGTGTCACGACGGCGGCGATCACAAACGCACCGACGACCGCGTAAGGCCGAATTTGCTTGAGCTTTTCCACCGACACAATCCCCATCCTCACCAGCACGATCACGACAATCGGCACCTCGAAGGTCAGGCCAAAGGCGAGAAACATCGTCAACACGAAATCGACATAGCTGTCGATATCTGGCGCGACCGACACACTCTTAGGCGCAAAATTGTTGATGAAGGGAAATACCGTACGGAAGACGAAAAAATAACAGAACGCAACGCCGGTCAAGAACAGCAGCGAGGAAGAAATCACCAGCGGAGCGATCAGCTTCTTTTCATGTGCGTACAAGCCGGGAGCAACAAAGCCCCACGCCTGAAATAGCACCCAAGGCAAAGACACCATGAACGCCAGCAGCATCGTCACCTTGATCGGAATCAGGAACGGCGTGATGACGCCGATGGCAATCATTTTGCTTCCCGGCGGCAGCGCTGCCATCATCGGCAGGGCCAGCAAATCAAAAATCGTAGACGCCCACGGCATCATGCAAAGGAACACCACCAGAACAAGCGCAGTAGCTTTGACTACGCGGCTGCGCAGCTCGACCAGATGGGAAATGAACGTCTCTTCGATGCCGGTGGATGGTGATTCAGTACTCATGCGTAAAACGAAGCCGAGGTTTTACCGGCAGGCCGATGCCGGGCCACACGGGCGGCGGCAGACGTGACACGGGTCTTGTAACCGCTCTGATTTTTATACCAGCCCGGGAGCGCGGAATTGCGCGCCAGCTTCTTGCGACGAAAATTTTTGGCCTTAATCTGCCCTTGCAAGGTATCAGGGGGAAGGCTGCTATAACTGTCAGGCTCGCCATTCCAGGCCGTATGCGAGGCCTGCTCCGTATCAGCGATACCGCCGGCGATGCTATTTTCAACATTGCTGGCCGCATCCTGCACGTCCTGCTTCATCTTGCGCAGCTCATCCAGTTCCATTTCACGGCTGACTTCGGCTTTCACGTCATTAATATAACGCTGCGCCCGACCGAAAAGCGAACCGGCCATCCGCGCCATCTTAGGCAGGCGTTCCGGGCCAATCACGACCAGCGCAACCACGCCGATGAGCGCCAGTTTGGATAGGCCGATATCAATCATGAGGAGAAGAAGAACAAGCTAAGAACAAAATGAATTCCAGACAAAGGAGTGTGTTGCGGAGACATTGCGGTGGTATGCCAGAAGGCAAACGGCGCATGCCGATGCCATGAAATCAGGGCGCGGACTTTTCTTTTTCCTTAGTCTGCACGTCAATCGTCGACTGCGCGGCCGGCTGTGCGTGAGATTGTTCATCGGCAGCTTTTTCCTCGGCTCCCTTGACGCCATCCTTGAAACCCTTGACAGCCTTACCAAGGTCGGCACCGATGTTGCCCAATTTTTTAGTGCCGAACACAACCATCACGATGGCCAGTACGATCAACCAATGCCAAATACTAAAGGAACCCATTTTTATCTCCTTGCCGGCGTTGCCGCCCAAATTTATTCGATGCCCAATGGTAGCCTATCCCACAGAAGCAGGAGACAGGCTCTTGAAAGGATTATTTTGTATCACCCTCGTCGGCCAACTGCTTGCCGATCGTGATACATCAGGTTTTGACGGGCGGCGTGCGTCGCGACAAAGGCCCGCCGATCACATGCATGTGCAGATGGTACACCTCTTGCCCGCCATCCGGCCCGGTGTTAAACAAGGTTTTATAACCGCCAGTACCGACACCCTCCGCACCGTCTTCCGGCAAACGGTAGTCGCAACCGGCGTCCTTGGCCAGCTTCGCTGCCAGCAGGCTCATCCGCCCTAACAGCGGCGCATGATGCTCCTGGCAATCGGACAAAGTCGGGATGTGCTCTTTCGGCACGATCAGCAGATGCACCTTCGCAGCCGGGTTGATGTCGTGAAACACCAGCAGCTCTTCATCTTCATAGACCTTGTTCGACGGAATCTTGCCGGCGATGATCTTGCAAAAAATACAGTGTTCCAATGCGTTCTCCCCTTATCAGCGTCAGCCCAACGTCAATCTCGGCGCTCATCCTGTTCGCGTTGCTCCAGCTTGCGGTTGGCTTTTTCTTCCAGCCCGGACAAACCTTCCCGTCGCGCCAGCTCGGCCAGCACATCGTCGGGTTTTAAATCGAATTGCGCCAGCATGATCAAGCTATGAAACCACAGGTCGGCACACTCATAGAGCAGCTTGGCCGAGTCGCCGTCCACCCGCACATCCTTCGCCGCCATCACCGTTTCAGTCGCTTCTTCACCAATTTTTTTCAGGATGGCATCGTCGCCCTTGGCAAACAGGCGCGCTACGTACGAAGTCGCAGGATCGCCGCCATTAGCCGGCTTGCGCCCTTCGATGATCGCGGCCAGCCGGTTCAAGGTATCACTTGTGTTATTGCTCGCCTTATCGTTCATGCCGCTGCTCATACCGGTGCCTTGACGGCAGGCTTACGGATACGCTTCGGCTTGGCGGCTACCTCAGGCTCCGGCACGATTTCCGCTTCCGGCTCGACGGTATGCCATTCGCTGTCCTCGGCATCGCCTTCCAGTTTCTGGAAAAAGCAGGAATGACGTCCGGTATGGCAGGCAATGCCACCGGTCTGCGTTACTTTGAGCAGCACCACGTCTTCGTCGCAGTCGAGACGAATTTCATGCACTTTTTGAAAATGCCCCGACTCCTCGCCCTTGTGCCACAGTTTCTTGCGCGAACGGCTCCAGTACACTGCCTCGCCGCTTTCCACCGTTTTGGCGAGCGCCTCGCGGTTCATCCAGGCAAACATCAACACGTCGTTGCTGCCGATTTCCTGCGCGATGACCGGAACCAGCCCGGTTTCATCCCACTTCACTTTGTTTAACCACTTTGCTGTGATGTTCATACCAGCCTCATCGGAATATGTTGATTGCTCATGAATTGCTTCGCCTCGCCCACTGTGTGTTGGCCGAAATGAAAAATGCTGGCGGCCAGTACCGCGTCGGCATGGCCTAACTTAATGCCGTCGGCCAGGTCTTGCAGGCCACCCACGCCGCCGGAGGCAATCACCGGAATCTCGACCGCATCCGATACCGCGCGCGTCAGCGCCAGATCGAAACCGCTGCGGGTACCGTCGCGATCCATGCTGGTCAGCAGGATTTCACCCGCGCCCAACAACGCCATTTTCTGCGCCCACTCAACGGCATCGAGTCCGGTGGCATTGCGTCCGCCATGGGTGAACACTTGCCACCGACCATCGCTGCTGCGCTTGGCGTCAATCGCGACGACGATGCATTGCGAACCGTATTTACTTGCAGCATCGGCTACCAGCTGCGGATTGGTAACTGCCGAGGTATTGATCCCGACCTTATCCGCACCGGCATTGAGCAGGCGGCGCACATCCTCGACGGTGCGGACACCACCGCCCACGGTCAGGGGAATGAATACCTGCGAGGCGACCGCTTCGATAATGTCGAGTATCAGGTCGCGCCCATCAGAAGAAGCGGTAATGTCGAGGAAAGTGATTTCATCGGCACCCTGCTCATCGTAACGACGCGCAATTTCTACCGGATCGCCCGCATCGCGCAGCTCCAGAAAATTGACGCCCTTGACCACGCGACCAGACGTCACGTCGAGACAGGGAATGATGCGTTTGGCCAGTGTCATGGGCGGGTGTCTTTTTCTTCGTTTTCGCCTTCTTCTTCGTCCTCGTCATCCACATACGGCGGAGGACTCAGATCGTCGGCGCGCAACTGGGCCGAACTCAGATCCAGCGTGCCTTCGTAGATTGAACGGCCGCAAATCACGCCGGAAATACCTTCTTCCTGCACCGCGCACAAGGCCTCGACATCCTTGATCGAATGCACGCCGCCGGAAGCAATGACCGGTATCGTCATGCTCTGCGCCAGTTTTACGGTCGCTTCGATATTGACGCCACCCATCATGCCGTCGCGGCCGATGTCGGTGTAAATGATCGAGTCACAGCCGTAATTTTCAAATTTTTTGGCCAGGTCGATCACTTCGTGGCCGGAGAGCTTGCTCCAGCCATCGGTAGCGACCTTGCCATCCTTGGCATCGAGGCCGACGATGATCTTGCCCGGGAATGCGCCACAGGCGTCGTGCAGGAATCCGGGATTCTTGACTGCAGCGGTACCGATGATGATGTAGGACAGGCCGTCATCCAGATAGCGTTCGATGGTATCGAGGTCGCGGATACCGCCGCCCAGCTGTACTGGAATTTCATCGATGCCATTTTCCAAGGCAAATTCGCGGACGGCCTTCAGGATGGCCTTGACCGCGACTTCATTTTTCGGCCTGCCCGCAAAAGCGCCGTTCAGATCGACCAGATGCAAGCGGCGCGCGCCCTGTCGCAACCAATGCAGCGCCATGTCAGCGGGGTTCTCGGAAAATACGGTGGACTGATTCATATCACCTTGTTTCAGGCGTACGCAGTGGCCGTCTTTCAGATCAATAGCAGGTATGAGCAACATGGCAGAGTCGTTAAAAATGAAAATTAAAAATCAGAAGCCGATCAGCGAAACCAATCAGCAGAACAAACAACAGGCATTAAGGCTTCCAGTTGACGAAATTACGATACAACTGCAAACCCGCTGCCGCGCTTTTCTCAGGATGGAATTGCGTCGCAAAAATATTGTCGCGGGCGACTGCGCAACTGAAAACATCGCCGTAATCGGTCGCTCCCACGCTATGCAGAGGATCGGCAGGAACGGCGTAATAACTGTGTACGAAATAAAACCAGGCATCGTCAGCAATGCCCTCCCACAAAGGGTGAGCGCGCTGCTGCGTGACCCGGTTCCAGCCCATTTGCGGCACCTTGAAGCGCGAACCATCCTCTTGCAAGCGACCGCTCAGGTCGAAACGCACCACTTTGCCCGGCAATAAACCGAGGCAAGGCGTATCACCCTCTTCGCTCTGCTCGAACAGCATCTGCTCGCCCACGCACACGCCAAACAGAGGCTTGCTGCGCGCAGCGGCCAACACGGCCTCCTGCACACCCGACTCGCGCAAACTGCGCATGCAGTCCGGCATCGCGCCCTGTCCCGGCAAAACAATCCGGTCTGCCGCTTCAATATCCGCCACGCTGCCGGAAATGCGCACGTCCGCTTCCGGCGCCACATGGCGCAAGGCTTGCGCTACCGAGCGCAGATTGCCCATGCCGTAATCGACTACAACGATTTTATTCATAGTGAAAATTCCGATAACGCGAAGGGATCGCGCTGTCGACTTACAAGCTGCCCTTGGTGGAGGGGATCATGCCCGCTGCGCGGGAATCGATCTCGGTTGCCATGCGCAATGCGCGGCCAAACGCCTTGAAGACGGTTTCACATTGATGGTGCGAGTTATCGCCACGCAGGTTGTCGATATGCAAGGTGCACAGCGCATGATTGACGAAACCGTGGAAAAATTCGCTGACCAGATCGACGTCGAAAGAGCCGACCATGGAACGCGTGAACGGCACATGAAATTCCATGCCGGGCCGACCGGAAAAATCGATCACCACGCGCGACAGCGCCTCATCCAGCGGCACGTAAGCGTGACCGTAACGACGCAGACCTTTCTTGTCGCCCAGCGCTTTGGCAAAGGCCTGACCCAGCGTGATGCCGACGTCTTCCACCGTGTGGTGGGCGTCGATATGCAAATCGCCGGTAGCCTGAATATCCAGATCGATCAGGCCGTGACGGGCAATCTGATCGAGCATGTGATCGAGGAAGGGAATGCCGGTGTTAAGCGTTTGCACGCCGGTGCCATCGAGATTGATCGCCACGCGAATCTGGGTCTCGTTGGTATTGCGGGAAACTTCTGCGGTGCGAGGTGTGGACATGTTCAGGAGAAGGCCATTAATGCAAAATAATTGCGAAATAATTGCGAAATAATCGCGAAATAATTCGAGGATGATAGTACAAAATTCGGACCGTCCGCCCAATCAGGCTGTCGGCCGGTCGTTGTTGCTGGTTTTCGTTGCCGGTCTTCGTGCTTTACTCTGTTTTGCTATCGATACCATCGATACCATTGACGCCATTGTCCGCCAGCGCCGCCCGCAAAGCATCCAGCATCAGTGCGTTTTCAGCGGCAGTCCCAACGGTAATGCGCAAGCAGTTGTGCAGCGAAGTAGCCATTTTACCGACATTCTTGACCAGCACCCCGAGTTGCTTCATTGCAAAATAGACTTTATCGGCATTCGCGACGCGAATCAGCAGGAAATTGGCCGATGAAGGGAAGACTACCACGCCCGGTACGGCACTCAGCGCCGCGACCAGTTCCGTGCGCTCTGCCCGAATCAAGGCCGCTTGCCCGTCCAGCACCTCGCCGTGGCCGAGCAAAAACTCCGCGGCGGCCTGCGTCAAGACGTTGATGTTGTAAGGCGGCCGCACTTTATCGAATTCGCGCAACAAGGCCGGTGCGCCTGCCAGATAACCAAGCCGCAATCCGGCCAGACCGAGTTTCGATACCGTGCGCAGCACCAGCAAGTGTGCAAAATGCGGCAGGCGCTCCATGAAACTGCTGTCGGCAAACGGTTGATAGGCCTCATCGACCACCACCAGACCGCTGCCAGCGGCGGCGGCGATCAGTTCGCTCATGTGCGCGGCGTCGAACAGGTTGCCGGTCGGATTATTCGGATACGCCAAAAAAGTCAGCGCCGGACGGTGTTCGGCCATCGCTGCCAGCATTGCCGGCTGGTCCAGCGCAAAATCCGGGCTC
Organism: Herbaspirillum sp. RTI4; assembly: GCF_034313965.1. Taxonomy (NCBI): domain Bacteria; kingdom Pseudomonadati; phylum Pseudomonadota; class Betaproteobacteria; order Burkholderiales; family Oxalobacteraceae; genus Herbaspirillum; species Herbaspirillum sp. RTI4. The sequence continues at coordinate 1,141,859 of NZ_JAVIWQ010000002.1, read as the reverse complement.
AGCGGCACGCCGACAAAGCGCATGCCCGCCAGTTGCGCCGCCAGCTCAACCATCACAAAACCCGGCGTTGGCGCCAGCAGTACCGCACCCGGTTTGGCGCAGGCAGTTGCCATGAGGGAAATCAGCTCGTCCGAACCATTGCCCAGCATCACCTCACATCCGTCTGGAATCGCGAAATGGGCGCGCAGCTTGCTTTTGAGCAAGGCATAGGTGGGCTGCGGATAACGGTTCAGCGCCACCTCGGCCAGATGGCGGCCAAGCTGCTCCTGCAATTCAGACGGCAAAGGATAGGGATTTTCCATCGCATCCAGCTTGACCATGCCGGTGGCATCCTGCACGACGTAGGCGTTGAGCGCGCGCACATCGGTGCGGATGACCTGCGCTATCAGTTGCGTGATCGTCTGCTCACTGTCCTGTCCGCTGGCCTGCTCATCGCTTTTTGTGGCGATTTGATTGTTCAGTGGTGCAAACATGCTTACTCTCCCGTACTTGCCGTATCCAGCGTTGCCAGCCGTTGTTCGATCATGGCGCAATAATCGGCGTTGAGTTCAAACCCGACGAATTGCCGCCCGCAGCGCTTGGCTGCGACGGCAGTGGTGCCGCTGCCCATGAAGGGATCGAGCACCACGCCGCCCGGCGGGCAAGAAGCTTTAATCATGCGCTCGACGATTTCCAGCGGTTTTTGCGTCGGATGGTCGGCCCGTTCCTTATGCTCCCGGTGCAAGCGCGACACGCTCCAGACATCCTTCGGGTTGTAGCCCAATTCCAGCCACTTGGCTCCCACGAAAATCGACCGCGACCGCGCTTTCTTGGTCACGGCATCGTAAGGAATGCGAATGGCGTCGAGGTCAAAGTAATAATCCTTGGCATTGACGAAAAATCCTATCGTGTCATGCACCGAAGAAAATTTGCGCGTGCTGCCGCCCATCGAGGGCACCCGGCGATCCCAGATGATTTCATTCATCATCGTCATGCGCTGTTTGAGCAGCACAAAAATTTCGGGGGAGTAGCGCCAGGTCAGAAAGATGTACAGACTGCCGCTGGGCTTGAGCTTGGGCAAAGCCGCATCGATCCACTGCTGCATCCAGAGCAGGTAAGCGTCGGCATCCAGTTTGTCGGAATCGTTGCCGTAGTCCTTGCCTAATCCATAAGGGGGATCGGCAATCAGCAAATCGATAGCACCGTCGGGAATACGCGCCAGTCCGGTCAGCGCATCTTCGCAATAGACCTGATCTGCCCAATCACGCATGCCACTGCCGCAATGCGGCGCTCATCCCATTCATTTCAGGCGCAGTTCGGCAGAACGCGCATGCGCCTGCAAACCTTCGCCATAGGCCAGCTCTGCCGCCACGCGGCCCAGCGTTTGCGCGCCCGCTTCACTGACGTGGATGATGCTCGAACGCTTCTGGAAGTCATAAACGCCCAGCGGCGATGAAAACCGTGCCGTGCGCGAAGTCGGCAACACGTGATTCGGTCCGGCGCAGTAATCGCCCAGCGCTTCGGAAGAAAAGCGTCCCAGGAACATCGCTCCCGCATGGCGGATGCGATCGGCCCAGTACTGCGGCTGTTCGGTGGAAATTTCCAGATGCTCGGGAGCGATCTGATTGGCGATATCGCAGGCCTGCTGCATGTCGCGCACCTTGATCAGCGCGCCACGATTGGTCAGCGAAGTACGGATCACGTCGGCGCGCGGCATGGTCGGTAGCAAACGGTTGATGCTGGCTTCGACCTGCTCGAGATAAGCGGCGTCAGGACACAGCAGGATCGATTGCGCCAACTCATCATGCTCGGCCTGCGAAAACAGGTCCATCGCAATCCAGTCGGGATCGGTACTGCCGTCGCACACAATGAGAATTTCCGACGGTCCGGCGATCATGTCGATGCCGACAGTGCCGAAGACGCGCCGCTTGGCCGCTGCCACATAGGCATTGCCCGGTCCGACGATTTTATCGACGGCGGCAATGGTCGCCGTGCCATAGGCCAGCGCGCCGACGGCCTGCGCCCCGCCCATAGTGAAAACGCGGTCCACACCGGCCATCGCCGCAGCCGCCAGTACGAGCTGGTTGCGCACGCCGTCCGGCGTCGGCACCACCATCACGACTTGCGCCACGCCAGCCACCTTGGCCGGAATCGCATTCATCAGTACCGAGGAGGGATACGCCGCCTTGCCGCCCGGCACGTAAATGCCGACCCTATCCAGCGGCGTCACTTTCTGACCTAACACTGTGCCGTCGGCTTCGGTGTACAAAAATCCATCCGAGCCGCATTCCTGCTTTTGCCGCTCGTGATAAGCGCGTACGCGGTCGGCTGCCGTCTGCAAAGCCGCACGGCGCGCCGCTGGCAATTGCGCCAGCGCGGCTTGCAATTCCTCCGCGCCGATTTCCAGCGCGGCCACGGAGTCTGCTGAGAGCCGGTCAAAGCGTTGCGTGTAATCGAGTACGGCTGCGTCGCCGCGCACTCTGACGTCAGCCAGAATGTCGGCCGTGGCGCGTTCGATGGCCGCATCCTCGCTGGCATCAAAGGCCAGCAATGCTTTCAGCGTGGCGGCGAAGTCATCTGCTGCCGCATCCAGTTTTCTGATTGCAATGTTCATGTGCTTACTCCGCCCGTGCTGCTTTTTCAAATGCATCCAGGATAGGCTGCAAACGCTCACGCTTCATTTTCAATGCCGCCTGATTGACGACCAGACGCGACGAGATATCCATGATGTGCTCGACTTCCACCAGCTTGTTGGCGCGCAAGGTATTGCCGGTGCTGACCAGATCGACGATGGCGTCGGACAGACCGACCAGCGGCCCCAGTTCCATCGAGCCATACAATTTGATGAGGTCCACATGCACCCCTTTGGCGGCGAAATGCTCACGCGCCGTTTTGACATATTTGGTCACTACCCGCAGGCGCGCGCCGTGACGTACGGCACTGGCGTAATCGAAGCCCTCTTGCACTGCGACCGACAAGCGGCATTTGGCAATGCGCAGATCGATAGGCTGATACAAGCCCTCGCCGCCATGTTCCAGCAGAATATCTTTACCGGCCACGCCGAAATCGGCCGCGCCATATTGCACGTAGGTCGGCACATCCGATGCGCGCACCACGATGACCCGGACATCGGGGTCGTTGGTCTGCAAAATCAGCTTGCGCGAGGTTTCGGGATTTTCCGTGACTACGATGCCTGCCGCTTCCAGCAGGGGCAAGGTTTCTTCAAAGATGCGCCCTTTGGAGAGCGCCAGGGTCAATTGCTGATTCATGAGATGCCTGTCTGTTCTTGTCTGTTCTGCTTCAATGCGGCGGATTGCCGGGAATTACTTGACGCGTTCGATCTGCGCGCCGACCGACGACAGCTTGACTTCCATGCGGTCGTAGCCGCGATCCAGATGATAAATACGCTCGATCAGCGTTTCACCGTGCGCAGCCAGACCGGCAATGACCAGCGAAGCCGACGCCCGCAAATCGGTCGCCATCACCGGTGCGCCGACAAAATGCGGCACGCCTTTAATAATCGAGGTATTGCCTTCGATGTCGATTGCCGCGCCCAGACGGTTCAATTCCTGCACGTGCATGAAACGGTTTTCAAAAATCGTTTCAGTGACATGGCTGGTGCCGTCGGCGATGCAATTCAAGGCCATGAACTGCGCCTGCATGTCGGTTGGAAATCCCGGATATTCGGTCGTGCGGAAGCTCACTGCCTTGGGTCGGGCCGCCATTTGCACCCGTATCCAGTCGTCGCCGGAAGTCAGGATAGCGCCAGCTTCGCGCAACTTGTCCATCGCCGCATCGAGCAGATTGCTGCGGGTGTTGTGCAGCGTGACGTCGCCGCCGGTCGCTGCCACGGCACACAAAAAGGTGCCGGTTTCGATACGGTCGGCGATGACGGCATGTTGCGCGCCGTGCAGGCTGGTGACGCCCTGGATGACCAGACGGTCAGTACCCACGCCTTCAATGCGCGCACCCATGGAAATCAACAGCCGGGCCAGATCGCCGACTTCCGGCTCGCGTGCGGCATTTTCCAGTATCGTTTCGCCATCGGCGAGGGTCGCGGCCATCAGCAAGTTTTCGGTGCCGGTGACGGTAATCATGTCGGTCACCACACGCGCCCCCTTGAGCCGCTTGGCCTTGGCGTAGATATAGCCGGCGTCAATGGTGATGTCCGCCCCCATCGCCTGCAAGCCCTTGATGTGCTGATCGACCGGACGCGAACCGATGGCGCAGCCACCGGGCAGCGACACCTTGGCTTCGCCGAAACGCGCCAGCAAGGGGCCAAGGACCAGAATCGCGGCACGCATGGTCTTGACCATTTCGTAGGGCGCTTCGAGCTTGTCGATGGCGCCGCCGTTCAAGACGACCGAATGCCCGTCCTGTTCGACGCGCAAGCCCATCTGCCGCAACAGCGTGAGCATGGTGGAAACATCTTGCAATTGCGGCACGTTCGACAGCTGCAGCGTATCGGCCGTCAGCAGCCCCGCGCACAGAATCGGCAATGCCGCATTTTTTGCACCGGAGACCACAATGTCGCCGGAAAGGCGGTGTCCGCCTTGAATCAATAGCTTGTCCATACCAAAAGGTCCGTTATTTCTTGAATTCGTCAGGGGTGAGGGTTTTCATCGACAAAGCGTGAATCTCTTCACGCATGCGGTCGCCGAGCGCAGCGTACACCAGTTGATGGCGCTGAATCAGTCGCTTGCCGGCAAAGGCATCGGAAACGATGACCGCATTGAAATGCTGGCCGTCGCCTTCGACTTCCAGGTGATCACAGGAAAGTCCGGCGGCGATATAGCTTTTAACAAGTTCGGGAGTAGGCAGCATGGTTCGGTTCTCTGTAAAAGAAATGGATCAGTGTGTGCCGCTGCGCAGTTTGTAGCCGCTCTTGAGCAGGCGCACCGTCAGCGTGGCCAGCACGATGAAAAAGACGCTGACAATCCCGAAACTGATGAGCGGATCGATATCGGACTGTCCGAAGAAGCCGTAACGGAAACCGTCGATCATGTAAAAGAAGGGGTTGAAATGCGAGATCGTTTGCCAGATAGGGGGCAGCGAATGGATCGAATAAAACACGCCGGCCAGAAAGGTCAGCGGCACGATCAGGAAATTCTGGAACGCCGCCAGCTGGTCGAATTTTTCGGCCCAGATGCCGGCCAGCAATCCCATGGTGCCGAGGATGGCCGCGCCCAGCACGGCGAAAATCACAATCCACCACGGAGCAGAGAAACTCAGATGGCCGAACCAGACGGTAACGACAAATACGCCGGCACCCACTGCCAGCCCGCGCACGACGGCCGCCAGCACATAGCCGCCGAACAGTTCCCAGTGCGACAGCGGAGTCAGCAACACGAATACCAGATTGCCGGTGATCTTCGACTGAATCAGCGACGAAGAACTGTTGGCGAAGGCGTTTTGCAGCACGCTCATCATTACCAGTCCGGGAATCAGGAAGCCGGTGTATTGCACGCCGGGATAGACCTGTACGCGATCTTGCAGCACATGGCCGAAGATCATCAGATACAACAGGGCCGTGACGATAGGGGCCGTCACGGTTTGCGTGGCGACTTTCCAGAAGCGCAGCACTTCCTTGTAAAACAGGGTTTGAAAGCCAATCATTGTGCGTCTCCCATGATCTGAATAAAGACATCTTCCAGATCGGCTTGCTTCAATTGCATATCGTCGATGACCGCGCCCGCTTCACGCAGCGTCGCCAGAATAGGTTCGACGCCGCTGTAGTCGGTCACGCGCAAGGTGTATTGCTGGCCGGACAGTGCTTCTTCGGGGCGCGACAGCAGCGGCCTGAGCGACTCCGGCAACATGCCCTGCTTGAGTCTGAGCACCAGTTGCGAACCGGAAATACGGCGGATCAGCGCGGCTGTCGTATCCAGCGCCACTACGCGACCGGTCTTGAGCATGGCGATGCGGTTGCACAGGGCTTGCGCTTCTTCCAGATAATGCGTGGTCAGTACGATAGTGTGGCCTTCGCGATTGAGACGACCGATGAACTTCCACAAGGTCTGACGCAATTCGACATCGACGCCGGCAGTCGGCTCATCGAGCAGGATGACTGGCGGTTTATGCACCAGCGCCTGGGCAACCAGCACCCGACGCTTCATGCCGCCGGACAAGGCGCGGGTATTGGTATCGGCCTTGCTGGTGAGATCGAGGTTATCCATGATCTCGTCTATCCACTTGTCGTTGTTCTTCAGCCCGAAATAGCCGGATTGCATGCGCAAGGTTTCGCGCACGGTGAAGAAGGGATCGAACACCAGTTCCTGCGGCACCACGCCCAGCTTGGTGCGGGCAGCGCGGTAATCGGTCACGACATCGTGGCCGTTGATGATCACGTTGCCAGAATCGGCGCGGTTGAGGCCGGCGATAATCGAAATCAGCGTGGTCTTGCCTGCGCCGTTAGGACCCAGCAGACCGAAAAATTCGCCTTCTTCTATATCCAGAGAAATACCGTCCAGCGCGACCAGTGACTGGTAGCGCTTTTTGACTTGATTTATTTGTAAAGCGAGCATGGGCGTTTGCTTCTTAAAGTGAACGGCGGGACGACTGTCCGGTAGTGCGCGGAGCAGGGTAGAGATACGCGACTCGGCAAACATCGACGCGCCACGACAGATTCACAATGCCAGTTCGCACTGCCATCATGTGAGGCAACCGAACCGTCGATTATAAGAGATTTCCGCCATTGAAGCCTGAAACCGGCCAGATGCCGATCATGCAAGCAGGGGCGGCACGAGGAAAGAAGAGGTCAGTGATGCGCGATAGCGGATGCGGGCGCGGCGCGGGGTGTAGCGTGCAACAAGGCCGATACCCCATACAACTCGGTCAGACTTTGCAGATTAGACGGCATCTGCGTCAGCTCCAGCGCAGCGCCCTTTTTTTCTGCCGCACGTCGCCATGCCAGCAAAATGGCCACCGCAGAGGAATCGACGCTAAGAAGGGAGCCAAGGTCTATCGTCGTCTGCCCCGCCTCAATGGCCCGCAGCCCGGCCTCGAGCACTTCGTTGGCATTGGCAAAGTTCAGGTTGGAAGCGGGTAGAAACATAGACATTCGCGGTTGCTTGAGTGGGGACGCGGTGAAAAATTGAGCCGGCTACAGTGGCCGACCGCCTGATTTTGCTGTGAATATTTTGCAGTTAAAACTCTTAGTCAATATAACGAGCGGCGCAATTTCAACTCTTCGACTGCGCCGCCCAGTAGCTTCATCAGCAGTTTTCTTACTTAGATTTTGGCGCAGAACGGGCGGCCAGTTGCTTGTTCTTGGCCGACAAAGTAGCGATCAGGCCGTCAATGCCGCCCTTGCTGATTTCGGCCGCAAACGTGCCCTTGTACGTCTCGACCAGCCATGCACCGAGGACGTTAATGTCAAACATTTTCCAGCCTGTAGGCAATTTTTCGAGGCGATAGTTAAGCTGGATAGGCTCGCCACGCGGCTGGATAATTTGCGAGCGCACTTCCACTTCGGTATCAGCGGGATCGTTGCGCATTGGCTTGAACTCAATTTTCTGGTCATGCACCTGCGCCAGGGCCCCGGAATACGTAAAGATCAGCAAGCTGCGGAACTCGGTCATCAACTGTTTCTTTTGCTCGGCTGTTGCATCGCGCCAGTAACGGCCGGCAGCCAGCGAGGTCATGCGCTCGAAATCCACATACGGCAGAATTTTCTGTTCGACCAGGGCGGTCATATGAGCAATATTGCCTGCCCGGATTTCAGGATCGGCCTGGGCCGCTGCCAATACTTCATTACCAATGCGCTTGACCAATGCATCAGGCGCTTCCTGTGCCGATGCTGTGCCTGCAAACGCCATGGCGCCAAATGTCATACCTGCTATCAATAATTTCTTCAACATCGCATTCTTTCCATTTATTAAATAACGCGCCGGCAACTCTCAGCAAGCTTGCCGGCGCGACTTTGATCGGGAACCTCGGAGGCTCTGATTACTTTCCCGGGCTCAGTCCCGGATCGTCCGTCGTAGCCGGTGACTTGTCCATAGGCCGATAGTCCCGACCACCATCAATCCGGGCCTGACGACTTTGCAGATAGGCATCGCGCACAAAGACATATTTATCCAGCGCAGCGTCTTCCAGCAGGGTAGTGGCATCCAGCAATTGGGCGCGCCGGTCGATCAGGCGCACACCGTAACCGATATTGCGACCATTCACCGGATACTTGTAACTCCACACATCACCGTAAATATCCGCTGGCAAAGCGACCGTGTCGCGCAAGGTTGTCGGCCCCAGCAGCGGCAGCACAACGTAAGGACCTGCGCCGACACCCCAGACACCCAGCGTCACGCCGAAATCGGATTTATGCTTGGTCAGACCGGCTTCGGAGCTGATGTCGAGCACACCGCCCAGACCGAAAGTCGTATTGAGCGAAACGCGCATGATGGTGCTCACGCCTTCGTTGATTTTCCCCTGCAACAGTTGATTGACTGCCGAATAAAGGTCGCCAATATTGCCGAAAAAATTGCCGATGGCCGTTTGCACGAACTGCGGCAGGATAGCCTCATAGGCTGTGGCAGCCGGCTTCAGCGCCACTTTATCAAGCGTCTCATTGAAGCTGTAGGCCGCGCGGTTATACCCCTCGAACGGATCATTGGCGCTATTACCGCCCGATGTGGAAGCGCAACCGCTTAATGCCACCATGACCGCTACTGTGCAGATACGTTTTGTTATTTTCATTTGGAATTGTCCTTACCATCTGCTGCTTTGCTATATAAAAACTGGCTAATCAAATTTTCCAGCACGATCGCCGACTGCGTCATTGTAATTTTGTCGCCTTCAACCAAATTTTTGATATCCCCACCGGGCTCAAGGCCGAGGTATTGCTCGCCGAGCAGACCCGATGTCAGAATCTTAACAGAGCTATCCTTGGGGAACTGGTAGCTGCGATCAAGCCGCATAGTGACCAGCGCCTGATACGATTTATCGTCAAACCGGATGGCATCGACCCGACCGACCACCACCCCGGCGCTCTTGACGGCCGCACGCGGCTTGAGTCCACCGATATTGTCGAATTTGGCCGAAACCGTGTAGTCATTCTGCGACAGCGACAAGGAACTCAGATTGCCGACCTTGAGCGCCAGAAATACCAGCGCCGCCAGTCCCAGCAGAATGAATAGCCCAACCCATGCATCCAGTGATTTACGTTGCATACCCCATTACCTTTTTGTTGTGAAACGCGATTTTTTAAACCGCTAATTAGCTGAACATCAACGCCGTCAGCAGGAAATCCAGCCCCAGCACCGTCAACGAAGCAATCACCACCGTACGGGTAGTCGCGCGCGCCACGCCTTCCGGCGTCGGCTTGGCCTCATATCCCTGCATCAGCGCAATAAACGTCACGGCCACACCAAACACCGCGCTTTTCAGCACACCATTCGCGATATCGCTCCAGACATCCACCCCACCCTGCATTTGCGACCAGAAAGCGCCCTCGTCGATACCGATCAGCAGCACGCCGACCACATATCCGCCCAGCACGCCCACGGCGCTGAAAATCGCCGCCAGAATCGGCATCGCCACCACGCCGGCCCAAAAACGCGGCGCGATCACACGCTGCAAAGGATCGACCGCCATCATTTCCATTGCCGACAACTGCTCGCCGGCTTTCATCAGACCGATTTCCGCTGTCAGCGACGTACCGGCGCGACCGGCAAACAGCAAGGCCGTCACCACTGGCCCCAGCTCGCGTGTCAGCGACAAGGCCACCAGCAGACCCAGGGCCTGCTCGGAGCCGTACTTGTTCAGTGTGTAATACCCCTGCAAACCCAGCACAAAACCGACGAACAGCCCGGAAACGGCAATAATCACCAGCGAATAATTGCCAATGAAGTGAATCTGCGCGGTAATGAGCCGCGGCCGACGCCACAGTCCGCCCGAAGCGCGCACGATGTTGACGAACAGACGGGCAGCAAATCCCAGTCCCGTCGCCAGCTCCCTCAGCCACGCGCCGATGGCCGCCAGTAGATTGATGATGATCATAAACGCTTCTCCAGACCAAGGTCTTCCGCCACAGTCTTTCCCGGGTAATGGAAGGGCACCGGCCCGTCCGCCGCAGCATTGACGAACTGTATGACGTAGGGATCGGTCGAAGCGCGCATTTCTTGCGGCGTGCCTTGTGCCACCACCTTGCCGTTCGACAGGAAATAGACGTAATCGGCAATCAGAAAAGACTCATCCACATCGTGCGACACCACAATCGAGGTCGAACCCAGCGCATCGTTGAGCTTGCGGATCAGATTGGCGGTCACGCCCATGGAGATCGGATCGAGCCCGGCAAACGGCTCGTCGTACATAATCAGCGCCGGATCGAGAGCAATGGCGCGGGCCAGCGCCACACGCCGCCCCATGCCGCCGGAAATTTCAGACGGCCGCAACTGCGCTGCATTGCGCAAACCGACCGCATTGAGCTTGAGCAGCACCAGATCGTGAATGGCCGACTCAGGCAAGCGGGTGTGCTCGCGCAGAGGAAATGCCACGTTCTCAAACACCGACATATCGGTAAACAAAGCGCCGTTCTGAAACAGCATGCCCATCTTGCGGCGCAAAGTATAAAGATCAGCCGTAGGCAAAGTATCCACCTGCTGCCCGTCCACCTCCACGCTACCTGACTGAGGCTGTAACTGGCCGCCGATCAGTCGCAATATCGTGGTTTTCCCCGAACCGGAACCGCCCATGACGGCAATCACCTTGCCGCGCGGAAAGTCCATGCGCAAATCCGACAGGATCGCTCTCTGGCCATAGGCAAAATGTAAACCGCGTATTTCGACGATATTTGACAAAACAGTCACCAATAATTCGACAAAGTCGCCATTGTAAGGCAAATCCGCCATTTCCTCCGACGGACACAACATACCTACCGACAATTCGCCGGCCGACGTAAACCAATGCGCGCAAAGTAGGACGCATCGCCTCTGACTTGTCCGTCTATCAATATTTCAGGCCGCGCCGGCAAACCCTCTGAGTCCTCGCTCAATACAGATGCATCAACTCTCTCCTCTTGCGCAAGAGAAGGGAAAACATCAAGGCTACCGACTGATTCAAGCGCGCCAATCCTCCCCTGAATATTAAAAAAACAACTCAAGAATTAAGACCATTCCTAAGCATTTTTAAGTCTGCGCTGATAGTTTCCGTGCAGCATTAAAGCGATCATCTACCCATCGGAAGTTGCCCATCACCAATAAATAAAAACGGGTAACGATCTGAAACATGCCCATTTTCCCTATCCTTTTTCGTTCCATTTAAGCAACCCAACCACTGGAAAAAAAACATGAAAAAATTGCCTTGCTCGCTAAAAAAAATTTCTGGAATGAACATGATTCTGGCGTCCTCATTACTGGCGGCCGTTCTGTCCACATGGACCCCCGCCGCGCGCGCCAATCTGGTATTGCAATCGCCCACCGTCATGGTCGAACAAAGCGAAGGGGAAGGCACCATGCTGGTGCAGAACAAGGCCGACTCTCCGATGCTGATGCACGTCGATGTGGTGAACGTGCCGGAAGATCAGGAAGACCTGATTCTGGTCGCGCCCCCGATCACACGCCTCGACAGCGGTGACACCCAGCTGGTGCGCTTCATTCTCAAGGACCCGGGCACCATCAAAACCGAACGGTTCAAACGCGCCACCTTCGAAGGTATTCCCAAATCGGCCGCTAATTCAGTCCAGATCGCCCTGCGCCAAAACATCGGACTCGTGATTCGCCCCGCCGGTCTGACGCCGAACGACACACCGTGGAAGCTCCTGAAATGGCGCAACACGGCACAAGGACTGAGCGTTGAAAACCCCAGCCCTTATATCGTTCGCATGCTTGAGGGAATAAAACTTCTGCCGGCAGGAACCGAGTTGTTATTAAGTAAAAATTACCTGCTTCCCGGAGAAAAAATCACGCTGCCTTCCCATGCTCCGCTTACCGACGTCCAAAAAGTGTCGTTCCAACCGGCATCGATTAATGGCTTCATCAAAGCAACGCATGAAGCCACTGTCGAATAAGCAACAACCGTTGTTGTAACCGGCGCTTGCGCCAATCACTCGCTGCCGCATGGGTTGTGCGGCAGCACTTTATCGTCATCAAAGAAAGGTTTTACATGAAACTCGCAACGCAATTTTTAGCAGCATCGACATTGGCCCTGGCAGTCGGCTCCGCCTTTGCAGTAGACGGCGTAGCAAACATCAAGATCAAAGGGAAAATTGGTATCGGAAGCTGCACAATCAGCTCGACCACACCAGACAACACGGTGACCTACGACATGATTGCAAAAAATTCTTTGACCAGGGAAAGCAACCCCATCGGCACTCGTAACATGACACTGACCGTAGATTGCTCAGCAATCACCGGCATCAAGATTTACTCGCAAGATGCCGCCATCGCAGGTCTGACAGGCGCCCCGTCGAATGCCGACTTCCAGTTCAGCACGGGTGGCACGATGAGCGTCTCTAATGTCGACTCTTACAACCTGGCCGCCACCAACGCCTCAGCCGCGACAGAAAAGAAAATCGTTGGCAAATACGTCATGAAAGCAAGTGACATCAAGGTAACGAGTGGCGTAAGCGGAGAAACACCTCTCGATGCCACCCTTGTCGACTCAAGCACCGAAAGCGGCTTCGGCTCTGGCGCCAGTACCAATCAATACCTGACCAAGACTGCCGAGCCTTATCACAAGCTCGCCCTCAAATCCAATGCTGGCACGACGGCTTATGGCAAAACGTTTGTGATCCCGGTCGAAATAGCCACCTCCCTCGTCAAAAATACAAGTTTGCCGACTCCTGCGACCGGTGACGATCTTGAGTTTGAAGGTGTGGCAACGCTTACCGTTTCGGTATTGTAAAAATCTAGATCCCGGTTTTATCTCTGTTTCAGCCGACAAGATCCCATCCTGAAAAAAATCGGATCAATAGAAACCGTCTCTATTTATATTGAGGAAAGAAAGTTCTTACATGAAATTCACTACGCAATTGATAGCAGCATCCGCATTGGCCATGACGGTTGGCTCCGCCTTGGCAGCAACCAATGTAGCCAACGTAAAGGTCAAAGGCAAGGTTGGCATTGGCAGTTGCGAGTTCACGTCGACGGCCGCGGATCACACCATCGACCTTGGCGAATACATCAGAAGTGGCTTGGGAAGCAGCAGTCCTACCCCACTCCCAGCGCACGACATTACGCTGAAAGTGGCGTGTACCGCACAAACTGCGATCAAGCTCCACTCAATAGATTCGGGGAAAGCAAGCGTCACGAGCTTTCCAGGGAGCCTTGATTTCCAGTTTGTAGCGGGTACCAATATTAATGTCGGTGAAGCTTTCATCCTGGCACCCAGCAATGCCACCGATGCGACCAAAATGAACGCCGTTGGCCTCTACGTCATGAAAGCAGGTGACATCAAGGTCACGACTGGCGTTACAGGAGCCCCTCCCGTCATTGCACGACTGGTAGACGGAGCAACCATAGATGCGGCCATAGCCAATTCGGGCTTTAGTTCAACTCAATTCATGACCAATAAAACCAACGTCCATTACCGGCTCGCTCCAGCAGACTCCGCCTCTCAGAATGCAAGTGGCACCCATTTTGAGATCCCACTCAAAGTCGCCACCACACTCGTCAAGAAAACGGATTTGCCGATGCCTAAAGATACGGACACGCTTGAGTTTGAAGGTAGCGCCACGATTACCGTTGCAGTGATGTAAATATCGGCAAAACCGGTTTTATCTCTGCCTCCGTCTGCAAGATTTCATCTTGAACACTCAAGACTGAAACAACGTGACCGGATCAACAGAAACCGCTTCAGTGGAATACCTCTTGCCAGACCTGCCAGACCTTGGCGTCAGAGTTTGACAACTGAAGGGGACTTCCCTCCCACCGTTTCCTGGCTACCCAGACCACGGTGCGGTTTCTGAAATAGCGCATGCGGCCAGCAATGCTGGCTGCATGCCACCTTCCTCGCTGCGACGAAGAAGACACTCTGAATTCCCTTATCGCAATCCCCCAGGGGCATCGCCGGGGGATCGCTTTGCCTGAAAAAACATAGTGAGATACGCCATGAAACCGACGCTGCTTGCCACATTGATCTCTGCGTCCTTTGTACCGGCATTGCCTGCCATGGCGTCAGACAAGTCAACGCTCTTTTCTGCATCAAGACTGAAGTCGCTGGGATTGTCGCCCGACCTCGCCGATTTCTTCAAAGAGGGAAAACGTTTCACCGCAGGCGTCAATTACGTCACGCTCTTTGTCAACGGCCGCAAGCTCGGACGCGCCCAGGCCAGGTTCGATGAACAGGGCCAGCTCTGCATCGATGCCGATTTGCTGACGCGCGCCAATATCGCCCTTCCCGACCAAAACACGGACGACAACGATAGCAACGACAAGCAAAGCAAGAACGTCTGCGGCAATTTAAAAGCGTTTTACCCCACAGCCATCACCAAGCTGCGTCCCGGCAAGGAAGAGATTGAACTGATCGTCCCGCCGGAAGCCTTGCGCGCCGTTAGCCGCAGCCTTAACGCGGCCGACTTTGCCACCGGCGGCACTGCCGGCCTGTTCAACTACGACATGCTGTTCATGAAAAACAGCTCACCCCACGGCACCAACACCACCGTGCAGGGCACGACCGAAATCGGGCTCAACACGAACGATTGGGCCTTGCGTAGTCGACAGTCGTATTACAGCTTTCAAGGGCGTTCCCGCTTTGCGCATCTGGACGCCTATGCGCAAACCAGTCTGCCCTCACATAAGGCAGTTTTCCAGGTCGGGCAAATCAATGCCGCCAGCTCCATGTTCGATACGCCCGCCATGCTGGGCGCGCAATTTTTCCCGGAAGGGGCGCTGCTGCAACAGGCTGGCAATCAGGTGATGGTCAATGGCATTGCGCAGATGGAAGCCCGTGTCGAAATCCGCCAGAGCGGCGTACTGATTCATTCCACCATCGTGCCGCCGGGTCCCTTTTCGCTGACCGGTTTCCTCTTGAACAACACCAATATCGATCTGGACGTGACCGTCATCGAAGGCAATGGCGCCCAGCGTCGCTTCATCGTGCCGGCCAATTCCTTCGCCGTCGGATTCACGCCGCAGGAAAAAAGTTTTTCCGCCGCACTGGGCAAACCGTGGAGTTACGGCGGGGACGATCGCTACCAGAAAAAAGAAGATCTGCTGCTGGTGACCAGAACCAATCTGCCGCTGGGCAACCGCGCCGGCGTTGCCATCGGTACGCTGACATCGCAGCGCTATCACTCCGTCGGGTTGCAATTGAACGGCGCACCTACCCGTACCTCATCCGCAGGCGTGAGCACCCTTTTTTCTTATGTGCCACGCACCAAGGAAGTCGGCACCCAAACCACCGTCAACACCAGCGTGCAATTGCATGACAGCTTATCGGCAGGGGCCTCCTACACCTTCCGCACCAACAATTTCCGTTCACGATCGGAAGCCATCCAGGAGCAGCCGACCATCACCGACCTGCGCGACCATCCGTATCGTCCCTACTATCAGCCCGGCAATCAACAACTGAATCTGAACCTGAGCTATCAGCACGCCGTATTGGGTTCGGTAGGCGTCGGCTATTCGCAATTTAAAGGTAACGGCGTCGCTTACGCCTCCCGTCGCTACAGCCTGAACTGGGGCCGCAATTTTGGACGCGTCAACGCCTCTCTGAGTCTTGAACGGTCGCCGGGGCCGGATAAGCAAACGCTGCTGTATGCCCGCCTCAATATTCCTATCGGCTCGGGCAGCCTGAGCAGCTCCGTCAACAGCACTGGCCGGCGCCGCAGCGGCGGCATCGATTACAGCGACCGCTTCAACGAATACGCCAGCTATAGCGTGGGGGCGCAAACCGATTCAGGCAACCGTCAGATCGGCACCAGCGCCAGCGTATCGGCGCTGCCGAAATATGCGCAGGCGGGCTTGAGCATGTCGCGCTATGACGGCAACCGGACCTCGTATAGCGGCCGCATTTCAGGCGGTCTGGTGCTGCATGACAAGGGCCTCACTTTGTCGCCTTATGCCGTGCGCGACACCTTCGCCCTGCTCTCCGTCCCCGGCATCGCCGGGGCCAAAATACAAACCAGCCAGGGACCGGTCTGGACCGACTACCGGGGCATGGCGGTTGCGCCTTCCATTTCCCCGTACGCGGAAAGCCCGATGGACATCGCCATCAAAAGCCTGCCGAGAAATACCGACGTCAAAAACGGCAAAGTTACCGCCGGTCTGGCGCGGGGCGCGGTCGGCAATTTGACTTTCGACGTCCTGCGCACCCGTCGCGTCTTGCTGAAAATTCTCTCCGTGCAGGGCGAACCTTTGAGCAAAGGCACCTCGGTGTATAGCGCCGCGGGCGACTGGATCAGCACGGTCAGCCACAACGGCGGCGTGATGCTCACCGGCGAACAGTTAAAAGAAACGCTGCGCATGACAACGACCGACGGTGCCTCTTGCTTCGTGTCCGCAGACTTGCCGGAAAAACCACCTACGGATGCCTTTTATGAACAGCTCGACGCAGTTTGCCGTCCGGCAGCCTGAGGCATGCCCGCCCCCACCTCATCACGATTACCTTAGCAACAGGACAAGCATGAATACCCTCATTAACTCCGCAACAAGCCATCGCCCTCGCCGCAAGGCTGTCGCCATCGCCTGCGGACTGTCTCTGTGCGTCCTGGCGGCAAGCCCGCACACCGCCTTCGCCGAACCGGGCGAGTGCAAACTCACGGTGAGTACGCCCGAACTCGATTTAGGTAACATCGGGCCTTATGAAGCCAATCCGAAAGACCTCAAACAGGGACTGGTTTCGCTCAATCAACAGACCAACACCCTCCATGTGCTCTGTCCTCAGCCCACCCGCTTTGCGATTTATTTTCGCGCTACACCGGGAGCGAATGGGGACTATCGCATCAACGGCAAACCGGATGCCGCCACGCTTCGACTGAAGATGAGGCAAGTGCACGCCGATGGCAAACCGGCAAGCTGGGCCTCGCGCCAGGATGCCTCCCGTAACGGCGCAGAAGTGAAGCTGCTGCACGGTGACGGCGTCTATCCGCTGATCGGGGGACAAAGCCTGCCGGTCACGCAGTTAAGCGCCTCGGTCGATATAGAAACTCTGTTCGAAGCATCGCTGCTGCGCTCCGGCTCGGATCGCGATCTGAGTGGCGAAGGGCAGTTTGAAATCGTTCCTTTTTAAACCGGATGGCTTTCGGGCTGCTTGTTTTTTTCATAAGGACTTACTCAAAAGCGCGCTGCTTGCAGCGAAAAAAAAACTTGCCTGCGCTGAACAGATTCAGACCACTCTTAATCTCTTTTTAAGCCTCATCTGATGGTTGTCGACCATCAATTAATCGATCATGGAGCCCTTCGCTGCACGCGACCTCATTCACCATCTCCGGAGAAAAAACATGACAACAACATCGCTCTCGCTGAAAAAAATGGCTGCGCTCACGTCCCTGCTGATCGGCTCGCTGGCCGGAATGAGCGTGCCAGCGCACGCCTCGTTGCAGCTGGAATCGTCAGTCGTGATCATCGAGCAAAGCGACGGCGAAGGCGTCATGAATCTCCAGAACACCTCGGACGGCCCGGTCCTGTTGCATACCGAAATTCTGAACGTGCCGGAAGATGAAGCGGATTTATTGCTGGTCACACCGCCGATTACCCGGGTCGATGCAAAAGATACGCAGCTGGTGCGCTTCATCCTCAAAGACGACAGCGATCTGAAAACCGAACGATTCAAACGCGCCACCTTCGAGGGCATCCCGCAAGTCGCGCCCAATGTGCTGCAAGTGTCGGTTCGTCAAAACATCCCCGTCATCATCCGACCTAAAGGTCTGGCCAAGAACAACAAGCCGTGGACTTTTCTGAAATGGCGCAATACGGCAGAAGGTCTGATGGTCGAAAACACCGGCCCCTACGTCGTGCGCATGGCACCCAATGTGACGACCCTGCCGTCGGCAAGCAACTTGTCGCTGCCCAAAACCTATATTTTGCCCGGCGAAAAAATTACGCTGTCCGGCGACAAGCCCACCGCCGCGATTGAAAAACTGAGCTTTCAACCGGCATCGGTCAATGGCTACCTGAACGGCCCGCAGGAGGCTGTCGTCGAGGCGCTATAGAAAAAAGCGCCAATTCAGCGCACCGGGCTACGCGCCACACAAGATCAGGGCAACCGCGACAACGTCATGAAAGAACCCTGAATCGGCCCTGAGCGCCTTACGGGACATCTCCAGCGCCGCCCCCTCATTCCCCGACTGTGACGATCCTCCGCGTCGCACGGGACAACTGAGTCCGACGTCAAGATTGCCCTGAGAACGATCCACCATGAATCCAAAATTACTTGCCGGATTAATGACTGCGCTGCTCTTGGAGCAGCCACTGGCAAGTGCCGCCGACAACCCGCGTGCATTCGACGTGGAAACCCTGAAAGCGCGCGGATTTCCGGCCGATCTTGCCGAATTTTTCAAGGATGAAAAACGCTTCATGGCAGGCGCAAGCCATGTCGTTTTATTCGTCAATGGCGTCAAGCTGGGACGCACCCAGGCGCGTTTTGACAAGCAGGGGCAACTCTGCGTCGATAAAGATTTGTTAGCGCGGGCCAACATCAGCGCGCCCGCGCCAAAGGATGCCGGTCATCCCAAGAACGATTCCTGCCTCAATTTACAGCAACTCTATCCTCAGTCCGTCATCAGGCTGCGTCCCGGAAAAGAGGAAGTGGAACTCATCGTGCCGCAGCAAGCGCTGCTCCCGGCCACCGCCGCAGCCAGTGGCGTCGGCTTTGCCCGCGGCGGCACCGCCGGCTTGCTCAATTACGATGCGTTCTACATGAAAAGCAAATCCGGCAGCAACAGCAGCGCTTCCCTGCAAGCCAATACCGAGACCGGTTTGAATGCAGGGGACTGGACCTTGCGCGCCCGTCAGGCCTATTCCAAATATCAAGGCAAGGCGCAGTTCTCGCATCTCGACGCCTATGCGCAAAAGAGTCTGCCGGAACATAAATTGATTTTTCAGGCGGGGCAAATTAACGCCGCAGGATCGATGTTCGATACGCCGCCTTTGCTGGGCGCGCAGCTTTTCCCCGAAGGCGCATTGCTGCGTCAGGCAAGCAACAAGGGGATCGTGACCGGTATTGCCCAATCCACAGCGCGGGTCGAAGTGCGCCAGGGCGGTGCGCTGATCTACACCACCACCGTCCCGCCCGGCCCGTTCAGGCTGACCGATCTGACGCTCAACAACACCACCGTGGATCTGGAGGTCACCGTCACCGAAGAAAACGGTGTGCAACAACGCTTTGCGGTACTGGCCAGTTCTTTCGCCCTCGGTTACGTCCCGCAGGAAAGAAGCTTTTCGATCGCCATTGGTAAGCCGTGGCGCTATGGAAGTGGCGACAAAAGTCGAGACAGCAGCAAACTCTTAATGGTGACCCGATCCGAGCTGCCGCTCAAAAGCAATCTCGGCGTGTCCATCGGCACGCTGACTTCCTCGCATTATCACGGGCTGGGAACACAACTGAATATGGCCCCCACCAGCAGCACGTCGGTTGGCCTCTCCACACTGTTTTCCTATGTGTCCGCGCAATCGCGGTTCGGCGTGCAAACAGCCGTCAATGCCAGCGCGCAACTACATGAAGCCATATCGGCCTCGGCCTCGTACAGCCGCCAGGGCAAGAGTTTTCGCACTTATTCGGAAAGCCTGCCTGACGCCGGCTATGCCAGAGACAATCGGGGCATCCCGACCACGCCCTATGTGCATTCCGGCAACAGCCAACTCAGCGTCAACCTGAGCTACAACAACGCCGATCTGGGCGCACTGGGGGTCGGTTACTCGAAATCGAACGGCGGCAACAACACGCCTCCTTCGCGTCGGCTCAGCCTCAGCTGGGGCAGAAATTTCGGCAGAGTCAGCGCCTCCGTCAACCTGGAGCGCTCCACTGGCGCCACTAAGGATATGCAGCTTTACGCCAGCATCAACATCCCGTTTGGCACCGGCAGTGTCTCCAGCGCCGTCACCAGCAATACCCGAAGCAAGACGGGCCGGATCAATTACAGCGACCGGATCAATGAATACATCAGCTATAACCTGGCGGGCAGCACCGACAATCTCAGCCGTCAGGTCAGCAGCAGCGCCAGCCTTGCCATGCTGCCCAAATATGCGCGGCTCAATCTGGGCATCTCACAGTCCGGCTCAGGTTCTTCCTCGTATAACGGCCGTTTGACGGGCGGTGTAGTCATTCACGATCAGGGCGTGACGCTGACGCCCTATCCGGTGCGCGACACCTTTACCCTGATTTCATCGTCGGGGCACGCCGGCATTCGGATACAAACCCCCGAAGGCCCGGTATGGACCGACTACCAGGGAATGGCCGTCGCCACACTCAACCCGTATACCGAAACGCGGCTGGAAATGTCGACCAAATCCCTGCCTAGAAATGCCGATGTCAAAAACGGTATGCGCACCACGGGTCTGAGTCGCGGCGCGGTCGGCAGCGTCGTATTCGACGTCACGACCACGCGCCGCGTGCTGTTGAAAATTCTCAATGCCAGAGGCGCGCCCATGAATAAAGGCGCTTCCGTTTTTGATTCGGCAGGGAAATGGATTACCTCGGTCGGCGGCAATGGCTCCGTGTTCCTGACCGGCGAACAATTGAAAGAGACCTTGAAAGTGACAATCGACGGCGACCAGACCTGTCTGATCAAGGCGGAGTTACCCGCCAAGCCATTGACCGAATCCTATTACGAACATGCCGAGACGGTCTGCCGTATCGCGTCCTGAACACGTCACTCAACAGAGATAAAAAATGCCACGACTCATCACGCCAGCACACCTCGCCGGACAGACTCCCTCCGCGTCATTGCGCCGACGCATCCTGTACGCCATGTGCCTGCTTGCCGCGACTATCGGGCAACCGGTATCTGCCGAGCAAGCCGTCTGCAATCTGGTCGTCGGCAATCCTGAATACGACCTGGGCAGCATCGCCCCCGCTCAGGTCAATCAGCAACGTCTTGCCCAGGGGCTGGTTTCATTGGGAAAGCAAAATAATACCCTCAATGTCTTGTGCATACGCCCCACCCGCTTTGCGCTGTATTTCCGGGGAGCGCAGGGTGCTGGCGGGGAATATCGGGCGAACAATTCGCCGAAAGCCGCCACGCTCAGACTGACGCTGTCGCAAGGACAAACGGATGGTCAGCCGGTGACGTGGGTCTCGACGCTCGACGCCAGCCGCACCGCACACACCATGCCGCTCATGCCCGGTGCCGGTCTGCGCCCGCAAATAGCCGGGGCAGACGTGCCGCTCACCCGCCTGAGCACGACCGTCGAAATTGAAACCCTGTTCGACGTCACACAGCTAAAGTCTGGCGCAGATCAGGATCTGGCAGGTGAAGGCGTATTTGAGATCGTCCCGTTTTAAAAGACATCATCACGGACGCTGCGATTTTTACCCGCCGGAGACAAGAATCCATCGACCAAACCAGATCGCCCAACGACACCCAATTCAGACCATTCTTATCTCTTTATAAGGCGACTCCGATGGCGTCCCTCCGGTGATTGCCTGACAATACCCTGCTCAAAGCCCCGCCACGATCTCTGTCGACTATCGCGGATCCATTGCAGGAATCCCACAACATGAACCGAATACAAACACTCGCTGGATTCGTATTCCTGTTGAGCCTTTTCGGTTCTGCCGGGGCGGCGGACCCCATCCCGCCATCGGCCATGCTGACCGCGACTGCCAAAATCAAGGCCCCCGCGTGCAACGCAAGCGTCTCCGGCAATATCGATTACGGCGTGATCAGCCACTCCTTGTTGAATCCGACGAAAACGACTCAACTAAAAAGTAATGGCACCTCCCTCAACATCACTTGCGAAAGCGACACCTTTCTGCGGTTCAAAGTGACCGATGAAAAACCGGGTACGGCGATATCCCTGGGTACCGGGTACGTCCCTATCCTGTTCGGTAGCGAAACCACCTCCGTTGGCACAAGCAACCTGCTGGGATTGGGAAAAAGTACCAATGGAGTTCCCATCGGTGGCTACGTTTTGCAATTTGGGACCCCAACGGTCGTCAACAGTGCTGGCACGAGCATGAGTACTAGAGTCATCATCTCCGCCACCCCTGCCGGCTCCATAAGCGGCGGCGGATTCGCTCAGACATATTACGACCGGTCTACGCCCTATATTGGTACGGCCACCTCCAGCGACGGCTTGACCCCGGCGAAGGGAAAAACCTTTCTTTTTCCCCTCGCGGTGGTAGCAATCATCAACAAAAGTACTGCCTTTAGTGCCACCGATACCGTCGAGCTTAGCGGTAAGATCACGATGGAAATTGTTTATCTGTAAGCGTACATCGGACAATTTCTTTGCCTGCGCACGACGCCCTCCCCAACAAGCTCCCCGATTCAGACCATTCTTACCTCTTTATAAGGCGACTCCGATGGCATCCCTCAGGGGGATTGCCTGACAATACCCTGCTCAAAGCCCCCGCCACGATCTCTGCCTGCTATCTCCGATCCATTGCTGGAATTCAACAACATGAAGCGAATACAAACACTTGCTGGATTCCTCTTCCTGTTGGGCCTTGGCGGTTCTGCCGGGGCAGCGAAATCCGTCTCACCATCGTCCATGCTGACGGTGACGACCAAAATCAAGGCACTCCCGTGCAACGCAAGCATTTCCGGCACTGTCGATCACGGCGTGATCAGCCGCGCCTTGCTGCACCCGACGCAACTAACTCAACTCAACAGTCAAAACATCACCCTCAACATCGACTGCGAGGGCGATACCCTTCTGCGGATCAAAGTGAGCGATGAAAAAACGGGGGCTGGCATGAAGCCATCCGGGGATCTCAAGATGAAATTCGGTACGGGCCTATACACCATGGATAATCGCTCTGGACTCGGGCTGGGCAAGAACAGCGCGGGCATTCCCATCGGCGCCTATGCCTTGCAGTTCGCTTACGCAACGGTAGTCAATAGCGCTAATGCAAGCATGCCCGTCAAGTTAATCAGGGCGTCCAGCGCTACCGGTGCGATCAGCGAAACTCCAGCTGATACAGCATTTTTTTTAAATTTAGTACCCTATTTTGGCGCGGTCACATACAACGGCAGCAGCTGGGACCCGGCAGCGGGAAAAACCTTTACCTTCCCCATCGTGGTGGCAACAACGATCAACAAAAGCTCCCTCCTTAAAGCAGGCGATACCGCCGAACTTGACGGCAAAGTCACGATGGAAATCGTTTATCTGTAAGGCTTCTGGCGGCGGACAAAAGCGGGCCTGCCTGAAATTTTTCCGCACTGGATTTCTCTGTGCTATAGGACTCCCCTCCGCACACCATTCCTGATACGACTACCCCACCCCAGCTCCCGACATCAAACAAGACGCCAGCAACAGGCAAACAACAAGCAAGAAATAAGCAAGCAAGCACACAAATTCAGACCACTCTTAAGCATTTATAGGGCAGCTCTGATGGTTTCCGCACGGAAATTACCCGACCATAGCAAGGTGCATGAATGACTCGTCTCCCGATTCGTCTCTCCTGTTTTTTTGCGATTTCCATCATGCAGCGTGACGGTGGCATCGCCCTGCGCAAAGTTTGTTTTTTTGCCACTTCCTGATGGCCTGAACAAAGCATTTTTCTATTTATGAAAGGTTTCACATGAAGCTCCGTACGCAACTCTTTGCCGCCACTGTTCTGGCCGCCGCCACCGCATCCACTTATGCAGCCAGTTCCGTCTCGCTGGAAGTCAAAGGTACACTCGGCACTCCCGCCTGCACCATCGCTCTGGACGACAGCGGCGTCGTTACATTCGACGATATTGCCCGCACCATACTCAGCTCCACCGACCCCACCGGTATCGGTTCGAAAAAAATCAACGCCAATGTGAGCTGCTCAGGCATCACGCTGATCGCGCTCAAGGTAGAAGACAACCGGGCAGCAAGCCGACCTACCGCTGCAATGAAGTTCAAATTCCAGCCTGGCGGCAATGGTCCTGACGAAACTAACCTGCAGACTACTCATTACTTCAGCTTCAGCACTGACGAGACCACTCCCGTGGGTTTAGCCTCTTTTGCGATACGCGTAGAAAAGATTAAAGTCGACACCGTGGAGATCGCAGGGGTAAGGATGGGAAGCGACTACGCCGCCATGAATGGCGCGACTTATGCCAACTTTACGCATGTGAAACCGTCCGAACTGGTGGCTCCTTACGCCGCCGGCATCAACGTGCCCAGCTCTGGCAGAGATTTCGTTTTTCCTCTTGAAATCGCGGCCTCCGTCATGTCCACCTATCACATCCCTTCCGCCGCCGAAATTGTGCTCAAAGGCGATGCCACGGTCTCCGTCGTCTATCTCTGATGACTCTTGCGCGGATCATTTTTTCATTAAAGGAATTCAACACCATGAACAACATACAAAAAATCAGCGGATTCGCTTTTCTGCTGGGCCTCGCCGGTTACGCCTGCGCAGCAACGCCTGCGCCGGCTACCGCAGCACTCACTCTGAGCGCCAAAATCAAAGCCCCCGCGTGCAACGCAACCATCTCCGGCACGGTCGACCACGGCAGCATCTCACGCGGCTCGTTGAACCCCACAGAGTTTACTTTCCTGCCACCAAAATCTATCGCGCTACAAATTAGCTGCGATATGGATACCATGCTGTGGGTCAAGGTGACTGACGACAATACCGGGGCGGACATGAAGCCGGGTGGCTACCTGGGAATGGAATTCGATGTCGGCGCTCACCCGGATCAGCCGCCAGAAGCTTTTTTGGGCCTGGGCAAGTTCGCCGATGGCGTCTCCGTCGGAGCCTATGCTTTGCAATTCAACGAGGCAACGGTCATCAACAATACTGCCGTGAGTACTACCGCCCTTATTGCTTTATCTGACCGTCCCCGAGAGTGCACGAGTAGCTGTGGAACCGCGAAAGAGGTTGTCAGAAGCAGCTCGCCTTATGTATCGGCGACCGTCAACGAAAGTGGTTCCTGGCGCCACCCCGCAGGGAAAGAATTCACCTTCCCCATCAAGGTTGCCACCACACTCAACAAAGGCTCGCTTCTTACCGGCACCACGAACATCGATCTGGCAGGTAAAGCCACGATGGAAATCTACTTTTTGTAAGGCAGTTTCTGAAAAGTGGGCGCGTTGGCAAGTTCAGCGCAGCGGAGGCGACCGTACTCAGTGCGACAACCTCTCGCACCCTGCGCGGCCATCCATGAAAACATAGCCTCCGAAATGAATAGGGCCGGTTACGGTTTTAGGACTTACGCACAAAGCCACTGGCCAGGCGCATTGCCGCAGACAGTGCTCTAGCACGGCAAGGCAAGGCAATGCAACAACGCCACTGGCTAGGCGCATTGCCGCAGACAGTGCTCTAGCACGGCAAGGCAATGCAACAACGCCACTGGCTAGGCGCATTGCCGCAGACAGTGCTCTAGCACGGCAAGGCAATGCAACAACGCCAGCGGCTTTGTCCGTAAGTTACCCAATTCTTCACTCAAGGAATTCAGCACCATGAACAACATTCAAAAACTCGGCGGATTCGCTTTTCTGCTGGGTCTCGCCGGGTACGCTGGCGCAGCAACCCCTGCCAGCTCCGCTCTCAATCTGAGCGCCAAGATCACGATGCCCGCGTGTGATGCGAATATCGTCAGCGAGGTTGATTACGGCGTTATTCCGCGCGGCAGCCTGAATCCGGGTGAGGCTAATTATCTGAGCGAGAAAGCCATTACGCTGGAAGTCAGCTGCAATATGGACACTCTTATCTGGGTCAAGGTGACCGATGACAACCCGGGCACGGACATGAAACCGGACACCCCATTGCCCACCCAAGTCATGGGCTCCACTTTAATTACACTGCCATCAGAATCTTTACTCGGTCTGGGCCGCTTCGCCCCTAACGTCTCCATTGGTGCCTATGCTTTGCAGTTCGAGAAGCCGACGGTCACCAAAAATGATGGCACCTCGGTCGATGCCTATCTCGATGTGACTGACACTGTTGCAGCATGCGCAAGCGCCTGTGGATATCTCAACGAAAAGTTTTTCGATAGCCGTAAACCTTATATAACGACGACCACAGGCGGCGGTACGTCCTGGAGCAACGCAGCAGGGAAAGAATTCAGCTTCCCTATCAAGGTGCTAACCACTCTCAACGAGGGTGCCCTGCTTGCCGGTACGGACGACGTCGAACTGGAAGGCAGGACCACGATGGAAATCCACTATCTGTAAAGTCTTTTCAATAAAGTAAGCGAAGTAAGTGCGAGGGCAAGTTCAGAACAGTGGGGGCGACCGTCCTTTTACCAACGCGCCGCCCCCTGAATTTGCTCCGCAGCACACACGACTCACCCTACGTGACCCGCCATGAAAACAGCTTCTGCGAAATCAATAATAATGCAGTGTCTGGCAAGCGCCCTCCTGGGGATGGTGGCTACCGCGACGCACGCCGCCATGACGGCGCCGTGGAAAATGACGGGAGCACTCAAAGCGACCGTTTGCCAGATTGAGCTGCAAAATGATGGTCTTGTCGATTTCGGTGAAATTTTGCGTGGCCAACTCAGCCCATCGGCCTCCGTCGGAGTGGATGCCAAACCCTTTTCCGCCACGGTTCAGTGCGACAGCCCGACGCTGGTGGCGCTCAAAATAACGGACAACCGGCCTGCGTCGAGCAAGCCCAACCGTGGGATGAATTTTCAATTCAAGCAGCCTGGTTCAGGCGCACTCGCCATAAATCTTGCCCCGATCAAGTTTTTTTCACTAGGCTCCACGAGTGGACAACCCATCGCGGCCCTGGCGATTCGCATGAACAAAGTGTCGGTCACCGATGCCACCGGCACCCTTACCAGTTCCCACCTCATGACGGGCCCGGCAAGAGATTCCCTCACTAGCAGGCCCTATGTGGACACCTCCTCTGGCCACCTGATCGCCCCCTCGAACAATACCGTGCTGATAAGCGGCACGCGCTTCGTCTTCCCAATGGAGTTGGCTGCGTCCATCGAAAAAGGGGGCAACGTCCCCAGCAACGCCGATATTGAACTCAAGGGCAGTGCGATCGTCGAGGTCATTTACCTCTGACAAGTGCCGCGTTTACGTGGGGCAGGCAGGCCTGAATCAAGTGATATAGCTTAGGGCGAAGTCGGACAGCCACAACGCCTCCCCCACCCTTTTGGCCTTATCCCGGCAAGCGAACGGTTACAATTGCGGCTTGGCATGCCACCTGCCGGTCTGAGCGCCTCTCCCCAGAGGCCAACAGCGCAGGAAATACCCGGCAAGCGCAGCACAATTCGCAGCACAACTAACAAATAACCTCTCGATCCGGAAAATTTCTCATGAGTCTCAAATGCGGCATTGTCGGCTTGCCCAACGTTGGTAAGTCCACCCTTTTCAATGCACTAACCAAGGCCGGCATCCCTGCCGAAAACTATCCCTTCTGCACCATTGAGCCGAACAACGGCATCGTCGAGGTGCCAGATCCGCGGCTGACCGCGCTGGCCGAGATCGTCAAGCCAGAGCGTATCCAGCGCGCCACGGTGGAATTCGTCGATATCGCCGGGCTGGTGGCCGGTGCTTCCAAGGGCGAAGGACTGGGCAACCAGTTTCTGGCGCATATCCGCGAAACCGACGCTATCGTCAACGTGGTGCGTTGCTTTGAAGATCCGAACGTGATTCACGTTTCCGGCCGCATCGATCCGCTGGACGATATCGCCGTGATTCAGACCGAACTGGCATTGGCCGATCTGGCCGCGCTGGAAAAAGCCATCCATCGCGAAAGCAAAAAAGCACGCGCCGGCGACAAGGATGCCGTCAAGCTGCTGGCCATCATGGAACGCATCATGCCTTTCCTCAACGATGCCAAACCGGTGCGCGCCGCCGGTCTGGATGCCGAAGAGATGGAACTGATTAAACCGCTCTACCTGATTACCGCCAAGCCCGCGATGTTTGTCGGCAATGTGGCCGACGATGGTTTTGAAAACAATCCCCTGCTCGATCAGCTGACCGCCTACGCCAAAGCGCAAAATGCGCCGGTCGTCGCCATCTGCGCGGCAATGGAAGCCGAAATTGCCGATCTGGACGACGCCGACAAGGGCGCTTTCCTGGCCGACATGGGTCTGGAAGAGCCGGGGCTGGATCGCCTGATCCGCGCTGCCTACACACTGCTGGGCCTGCAAACCTACTTCACCGCTGGCGTCAAGGAAGTGCGCGCCTGGACCGTCCACGTGGGCGCGACCGGCCCGCAAGCTGCCGGTGTGATCCACACCGACTTTGAACGCGGCTTTATCCGCGCCCAGACCATTGCTTACGAAGATTTCATCCATTTCAAGGGCGAAGCGGGTGCGAAAGAAGCCGGCAAGATGCGTTCTGAAGGCAAGGAATACATCGTCAAAAATGGCGATGTGATGAATTTCCTGTTCAATGTCTAAAAGTACAAACAAAACCAAAACCAAGGTGCCGGAAGCGGCGGTGCTGCCGCCCGAAATCCGCCCCGGTCAGTCGCTGGAATTACTCAAGGAATTGCACATCCTGACGCGCGACGGCAAGCTCAATCAGGACAGCCGTCGCAAGCTCAAGCAGGTGTACCACCTCTATCAGTTCATCGAGCCGCTGCTGCAAGAGATTCGCCTCGATCATCCCGACGTGCAGCTGGTCGACCACGGTGCGGGCAAGTCTTATCTGGGCTTCATCCTGTACGACCTGTTTTTCAAAACGCTCGATAGCGGCTCACGCATTTTCGGCATAGAAACGCGCGAAGAGCTGGTGCAGCAATCGCGACAACTGGCGACCCGGCTCGGGTTTCCGGGCATGGAATTTCTTAATTTGTCGGTAGCGCAATCGACCACGTCGGACTTGTTGCCGGCGCACATCGATATCGTGACCGCCTTGCATGCCTGCGATACGGCGACCGATGACGCCATCCACTTTGCCCTGCAAAAACAGGCCAAATTCATGGTGCTGGTGCCTTGCTGTCAGGCCGAAGTGGCCAAAGCCTTGAATCTGAACAAGGGCAAGGCCTTGCAGCAGTCTTCGCTCACTGAACTGTGGCGGCATCCGCTGCATACCCGCGAATTTGGCAGCCAGCTGACCAATGTCTTGCGCTGCCTGCAACTGGAAGCGCACGGGTATCAGGTCAGCGTAACGGAACTGGTGGGCTGGGAGCATTCGATGAAAAACGAGCTGATCATTGCCCGTTACAAGGATTTGCCGCGACAACGGCCAGCCGAACGCTTGCAGGAAGTGTTGCGCAGCGTGGGACTGGAGAGCATGTCGACCCGTTTTTTCAGCGCGCTGTAAATTCTGCTTTAAATCACGCTGCCATCTGCCAGCTTCGATTGAAAAGACGGCTCAGGAAACACATTCCCTGAGCCGTCTGTAATACTGCGGTACTACTCGTGTGGCAAACTTCGGACAGTTAGGACAGGGGCGACGCAAGCTGCGGCGCAGATCGATCAAACAGTCGGCTTTCAGACCGGGACAGACATGGAACCATCGCACGCCGCGGATCTGTCGGCGATGAATGAGGACTTGCTCGACGAGAACCATCGTCTGCATGCCGAAATGCAGGAATTGCTGAAGCTGGCCCATACCAACCAGCAAATCATGCACAAGCATCAGGCATTCGATCTGAGTCTGATCGGTTCCGGCAGTTTTCGCGAACTGATCGAAGCGATTTCCCAAACCATGCCGCACACCTTCCAACTGGAAGCCGTGACGCTGACCCTGATCGACGCCGATTACGATATCCGTCATATCCTGGACGACCTGAAAATCGGTCTCAGGGAATTTCCCCATCTGCTGTTCCGGCAAGCACCCTTGCCGGACGACAAGTCCGGCCCGGAACTCGGGACCTACGATAGTCAGCGGCATCGCCCCATGTTTCCCCTCTATGTCCCCGCCAGCGTGGCAATTCTGCCGTTGTCACGACAACACAAGTTAATCGGTTATCTGGCGCTGGGCAGCGCGCATGAAACCCGCTTTGCCAGCCATCTGGCAACCGACTTCATTGAGCGGCTGGCGTCCATTGTCGCTATCTGTCTGGAAAATGTGATCAACAGCGAGCGCCTCAAGCATATCGGTCTGACCGATCCGCTCACCGGCATCAGCAACCGTCGCTACATCGAACAACGCCTGCAGGAAGAACTGGCGCGCGCGCAGCGGGAACGATCGGGGCTGGCGTGCCTGTTTATGGATATCGATCACTTCAAGCGCATCAATGACCAGTTCGGCCATCACAGCGGCGATCAGGTCTTGTGCGAAGTGGCCAACCGGATCAAAAAGGAATTGCGCCTCAGCGATTCCTTTGCCCGTTTCGGTGGAGAAGAATTTGTGGTGCTGCTGAATCAGGCCACGATGGCCGATGCCATGCGTATCGGCGAGCGCATCCGTCTCAGTATTGCGTCCCGCAATATGGAAATCAGCGGCTTTGCGCCGGTCAGCGTCACTATTTCAGGCGGCGCGGCGGCAGTCATTGCACCCGACCGCAGCGTCAGCGCCGAGGCACTCAAGCAACAGCTTCTGGCGCGGGCCGATCAGGCCCTGTACCGCGCCAAGCATACCGGCCGCAATCGCCTTATCGCTGCTGAGGGATTACACGATAACCATCCGTCTGCGCCAGCCGGGACAGCGTCCTCGTAAATTACGATGGCAGCGTTTTGCCAGTCGGCAAGTCGCGCACGACCCAGGGCGCAGCCACAATCAGCAGCCCGCCCACCATATCCTGCCAGCCCAGGTGCGTCGCCCCCATCCACCAGGAAGACAAGGCCGACACCAGAATTTCGCTCAGCATGATGACGGCGATGATGTTGACCGGCAAGCGGGCCG
Organism: Herbaspirillum sp. RTI4; assembly: GCF_034313965.1. NCBI lineage: Bacteria > Pseudomonadati > Pseudomonadota > Betaproteobacteria > Burkholderiales > Oxalobacteraceae > Herbaspirillum > Herbaspirillum sp. RTI4. Next base: position 1,111,107 of record NZ_JAVIWQ010000002.1, on the reverse strand, counting down.
CGCCGTATTGCAGGCACATATTGGAAATCAGCAGCAGCACAGTCCACAGCGCCAGCGTCGAGACGATGTGCGCATCGAAGTGGGCCGGCAAGCTCACTACCCATCCCAGCATCAGCAGTACGCCTGCCAGCACACCCGCCAGCAGCGCTGCGCCGCCGAACATGGCGATGGCGCGCGCGCCGTCCGGCACTCCACGCAAGCGCCGCAACATGACATTGGTGAAGGCGAACGACAGGCCGCCCAGAATGGCGACCCAATCCGCGCCCGAGCGTGGCAGCGGCAAACCCAGCTCAGGCCGGTATAGCACGATCATTGCGCCACCCAGACCGAGTGCAATGCGCGCCAGCGCGCGCGGCGTGATGGCCTCGTTCAAGATCAGTCGCGCCAGCAACACCGCCCACACCGGCATCAGATAAAACAGCAGCACCACCCGCACCACGTCGCCGAAGGCCATGGCGATATTGAAGCAAACATTGGTCAGGCCGGTGGCCAGCGCGACATAGAGCAGTTCGGGATGACGCCACATCTCGCGCCATGCGCCCGGCCGCGCCAAAACCATAACTGCCGTGCAACAGGTAAAAATGAAGGCGGTCGCCCACAGGGGATGCATGCCTTGCACTTGTAGCGATTTGAAGCCTATCCAGGACAACCCCCATATCAGGGCATTAAGCAGCAGAGCGCCCGCAGCGGAAGAAGAGAACGACAGCATGGAATTCCTGAAATAAGAAGAGCAAATGGAAGAAAAAGCGGAAGGGAACGTGGAAACAAAAACGGCGGAAGTACTGACCCGCTAAGCAGATGTTCCAGCGGAAGAACTCAGCTTTTGCGCCGACATGGGCGAATGACTTGCAGGCACTTTTCGGACGACGGGTCAGATCTGAGCAGCGGTCAGGATGCGCCCGCCTGAGTCCTTATTTCAAACCGGCCGCGACTTGCAAAGCCTCGTATTTTTCCTGCAATTGCTCTTTGCTTTCGCGCCAGGCGGGATCGAAGGGGATGCAACTGACCGGGCAGACTTGCTGGCATTGCGGCTCATCAAAATGCCCTACGCACTCGGTACATTTGTGGGGGTCGATTTCATAAATCAGCGGCCCCATGTAAATGGCCGCGTTCGGGCACTCCGGCTCGCACACATCGCAATTGATGCAGTCGTCGGTGATCAGCAGAGCCATGCAGGCTCCGGCAAGAGGCAGAGTGGCAGCATGAGTATCATTTTGCGGCGGTGGCTTCCAGGGCGGCGTTGGCATCCATTTTTTTCTTCAGCCATTGTTCGACCGAAGGAAAAACGAATTTCGATACGTCGCCGCCAAACAGGGCGATTTCACGCACGATGGTGCCGGAGATGAATTGGTACTGGTCGGAGGGTGTCAGGAACAAGGTTTCGACATCCGGCAGCAGGTAGCGATTCATGCCCGCCATCTGGAATTCATATTCGAAGTCCGACACAGCGCGCAAGCCGCGCACGATCACGCGGGCATTGTTTTGCCGCACGAAATCCTTGAGCAAGCCGGAAAAACTCTCGACCCGGACATTGGGATAGTGACCCAGCACTTCATTGGCAATCGACAGCCGCTCTTCCAGCGAAAAAAACGGTTTTTTGTTTTTGCTGTCAGCCACGCCGACCACCAGCTCGCTGAACAAGCCAGATGCGCGACGTACCAGATCTTCATGACCTCGTGTCAATGGATCGAATGTTCCAGGATAAACAGCTATGACCATGTGGCGTTCCTCTCCCTCAATGTCCCAGAGACTAGCGGCCTGACCGCTGTCTTGTGTTTATATATGTCATCGGCAACAACACTGCCGGGAGGCCATTATGCCTTAATTCAAGCGGCGCTTTTGCAACGCAGCAAATGATAAAAAACCAAACCGGCACGGTCGGCGCGCAATATTTCCCATTGCGCCGTCCATTCTGGTGCGTCCACGCCTTCCAGCGATTCCTCTGCTTCCACATACGCCAGCCCACCCGGCGCGAGCAATTGAGCGCATTGCGGCATGATCTTTTCCAGCCATCCCTGGTGGTAGGGCGGATCGACGAAGACCAGATCAAAACTACCCGGCTGACGCTGCGCCAGCGCGGTTGCCAGCACCAGCGCATCGCTGCGCACAATGCCGACCTGCTGCGCATTGAGTCGGGTTTTTGCCGCGTCGAGCTGCTGTAGCGCTGGCGTACTGTTTTCCACCAGCGTGACCTGCGCTGCGCCGCGACTGGCGGCCTCAAAACCAAGCGCACCCGATCCGGCGAACAGGTCAAGACATTGCAGACCGCTCCAGTTGCCGTCGAGCAGATGGCCTAGCCAGTTGAATACGGTTTCCCGCACCCGGTCGGGCGTAGGCCGCAGACCGGCGGCGGCCGATACCATGAGCGGCGTGCGCTTCCACTGCCCGCCGATAATGCGCACCTGATGCGATTGCACTGCCTGATGCTGCGGCACCTGCTTAGGCGCTTTTTTGCTCGCCTGCTTCATAAAGTTCCTCCGACGACGACGGTGCTCATGCGTCCCGCATCCAGCTTGCGACGGAAGGCTTGCAGGACATCGGCGCGCGTGACGCGGGCCACGTTGGCGGTCCAGGTGTCGGCGTAATCGAGCGGCAGTCCGTAATAGCCGATGAGCGTGACCAATTGCAATAACTTGCCGTTGGTGTCGATGTTGAGCGGAAAACCGCCGATCAGATTGTCCTTGGCCGCTTGCATTTCGGCTTCGCTGGGGCCATCGCGCAAGAATTTCGCCAGCGTATCGCGGGTCACTTGCAGCGCCTGCGCGGTCTGCTCCTTCTTGGTCTGCACCTTGATCTGGAACGGTCCGGCCTGCTTCATCCCACTAAAACCACTGCTGATGCCATAAGTGAGCGCGCGTTTTTCCCGCACTTCTTCCGACAGCCGCGAAACCAGCCCGCCGCCGCCGAGGATATGGTTGCCGACCAGCAGCGCAAAAAAATCCGGGTCGCCGCGCACCAGCGCCGGTGCGCCGATCAGGATATGCGCCTGCGATGCAGGATGCGGGATCTGCTGCTCACTCGCCGCAGCAGGCGGAACCTCCGGCATGGCCGGCAAGGCGTCCCCTTGCGGCAGATTGCGCGTCAGTTGTTGCGCGATGGCGTCTGCCTGCGCTTTCGTCACATCTCCGACCAGAGACACGACGGCATTGCGGGCGACGTAATGCGACCGGTAAAAGGTCTGCACATCGGCATGGCTGATCGCTTCCAGCGAGGCCACTGACGGTGACTGTCCATAGGGATGCGTGCCGTAGAGACGCGCCATGAAGGCCTGCGCAGCGATATATGCCGGCCGGGTCTGCGCTTCGCGCACGGCGGCGATCTGGAGCGTGCGGTCACGTTCGAACAGCGCGATAGGCAAACTCGATTGCGCCAGCATCCGCGCCAGCAGGGTGACAGCGGCATCGCGTTCCGTGGCGGCAGACAGGGTGCGCAGGCCAATATCGGCGCGATCGCTGTCGAGACTGCTCTGCGGCTGGGCGGCAATATCGGCGAAACCGTCGAGAATCTGCGCTTCGGACAAGGCTGGCTGGGCGGCACCGTTGGCATCGATTCCGTCCTTAGTCGCGGCTACGCCGCTCGACAGCAAGCCCAGCGTCAGACTGGCCAGACCCGACTTGCCGGGCGTATCGCGCCGTGCGCCGGCATCGAAATCGACCCGCATGTCGAGCATCGGTATCGCATGGTTTTCAACCAGCAGCACACGCACGCCGTTTGCCAGCGTCCAGGACTGGATTTGTGGTGCGGCTTGGGCCTTGGAGGCCAGACCAAGCAAGGAGAGGGACAACAGCAGAGGCAACGAGGCCAGCAATTTTTTCATAGCAACAGTGAAGAAGAGAAAGAGAATCAGTGAATCCGAAGGGGCAAAGGGGCAAAGGGGCCGAAGGGGGCGAAGTGGCAAACGCGCGTGGTGCATTCAAGCCTGCGGTTCCTGAAGGCGTATCGCAGGGCTTTCGACCCAGTCGAGGATGGACGACCACTGGTCGAGGTCGCGCTGCACGCGGCCGGGGGCCAGATCCCACAGGCTCAGGCCGTGTGCGGCCAGTTGCACGTAATTTTGCGTGTTGCGCAGCGTGCCGATCAGCGGCAGGTTCAGTTTTTCGATAAAGCGTTGCAGTTGCTCGGCGGAACGGGTGCGGGCATCGACCCGCATGCCGACAATGCCGACGTCGATATCGCCGTTGCGCACGGCTTTTTCGTCGGCCAGCCGTTGCAGAAATTCCTGCGTGGCAAAGATATCGAAAATCGACGGCTGCAAGGGAACGATGATCTTGTGCGCCATTTTCAGCACTTCATTGAGACGATGGCCGCGCAAGCCAGCGGGGGTATCCAGCACGACATGGCTGGTGCCTTTGGGCGGCCGGGCAATATGGTCGGAACGGATATCCCAGGTGACGATAGGCGGTGCCTCGGCGGGCCTGAGATTGAGCCAGGCAAGCGCCGATTGCTGGCGGTCGATGTCGCCCAGCAGAACCGCGTGGCCGCAAGCGGCGTAATAACCGGCCAGATTGGTCGCCAGCGTGCTTTTTCCGACACCGCCCTTGGGGTTGGCTACGATGATCACAGGCATACGTCCTCCGTTAGGATAAGAGTGGCAAGGTGCGATTAATGCAGCAGCGCTGGCGGAGGCGGTGCTTGCCGTCCGTTCAGCGGTAATGGTTGCAGGGTCACGACCGTCAACCCGTCGTCGCCGAAATATTTTTGCGCCGCCGCTTGCACCTGTTGCGCTGTGACGTCGCGGATGCGTTCGATGATGCGGTCAAGCTGGCGGTAGGAAATACCGGCCGATTCCAGCCCGCCGATTTCCATCGCCCGGGCAAATACCGAGTCCCTGCCGTAGATGCGGGAGGCGATCAATTGGGTCTTGATGCGCTGCAATTCCGCCGGTTCTACGCCTTGCGTGGCGATACGTGTGACTTCGGCGCGCAGTGCGGTTTCGAGCTGACTGGTGCTGACACCGGCGACCGGTGCGCCTTCCAGCACGAACAGTGCCGGTCCGCGTGCGGTGTATTCATCGTAACCGCTGCCGGCGCTGTTGGCGATCTTGTCGCCACGCACTAAGCGGGCTTTCAGGCGCGCATTGTCGTAGCCGTCCAGCACTGCCGACAAGACGGAAAGCGCGAAGACGTCATCGTCTTTTTCGACATCGCGCAGCACCGGCGCTTTGAAGGCCAGAATCACGAAGGGATTTTCCGCCGAGGCCTTGACCGTGGTGCGCCGGATGCCGCGCTGCTCAGGCTCATTCTGCGGTTTGCGCACAGGTAATTTTTTAGCGGCAATCGCGCCGAAATAGCGCTGGGCCAGCACCCGTACTTGTTCCGCATTGACGTCGCCGGCGATCACCAGCGTGGCATTGTTCGGCGCATACCAGCTGCGGTACCAGGTTTGCACGTCGCTCAGCGTCAAGTGCTCCAGATCATCCATCCAGCCGATGACCGGGTGGTGATAAGGATGGGCGGTGAACGCGGCGGCCTGCAGCGCTTCGATCGCCATGCCTTGCGGCTGATCGTCGGTGCGCCAGCGCCGCTCTTCCATCACAACCCGGATTTCACTGGCAAATTCGTGTTGATTGAATTGCAAGTTGCTCATGCGGTCGGCTTCCAGCGCCATGACGGACGCCAGCTTGGATTGATCGACCCGCTGAAAGTAAACCGTGGCGTCCTTGCTGGTGAAAGCGTTCTGACTGCCGCCCATGCGAGCGACCAGGCGGCTGAAATCGCCGGTCGGATGCCGTTTGGTGGCCTTGAACATCATGTGTTCCAGCGCATGCGACAGACCGGTGCGGCCGTTGACTTCGTCAATTGCTCCGACCTTGTACCAGAGCATCTGGGTGACGGCAGGTGTGCGGTGGTCTTCCAGCACAATCACTTTCATGCCGTTCGACAACATGAATTCATGTGTCGGCGCGGCATGTGCGGCCATTAGCGGAGCGAGCAAACAGGCACTCAAGATACTGCGGAGGATGTTCAATTTCATGGGCATGGCTCTGATAGAATGCGGGATTGCGCTACTTTACACTGCGCACTGCTGTTTGCTGTGCGCGGCCCTACGGGAAACCGGCGCTGTGATCGACTGCTTCGTTGACTGGCTCGCCTGTTATTGCCGGCGACGGCATGATCACCACATCGAATGCAAGTTCGGCCGCCTCTGCTGCCTCTGCCACCTCGACAGCTGCCATGTCATCGTTCTGCGTGGCGGGTCTTGGTTGCACGGGATTGTACCTGCTCATTGCACCGGCCTGCGTTTGCCGGGGCCCGATTGCTAACCGGTTTATTTCACACTATCGCCGATGTTTAGTTTTTTCAAGAAAAAACCCCCTGTTGACACCCCCTCCAACCCGGATCTAGCCGTAACCACGTCTGAGCCCATTCCCGCGCCGACCTCTGCCCCTGCACCCGATGTCGTGACGCCCGAGCAAAAACGTTCATGGGTGACCCGCCTCAAATCCGGTCTGGCGAAAACTTCCGGCAATCTGACCACGCTGTTTACCGGCACCCGGATTGACGATGCCCTGTTTGAAGAACTGGAATCGGCTTTGCTGGTGTCCGATGCAGGCATCGATGCGACCGGCGATCTGCTGGCCGCATTGCGCGTCAAGGTGCGTGATGAAAAACTGACGCAGCCAGAGCAGGTCAAAACGGCGTTGCGCACACTGTTGCTCGAATTATTGATGCCGCTGCAAAAACCGCTGGTGCTGGAACAACACCGGCCGTTGGTCATGATGATTGCCGGCGTCAATGGCGCGGGCAAGACGACCTCCATCGGCAAACTGGCCAAGCATTTGCAGGCGCATGGGCAATCGGTGCTGCTGGCCGCAGGCGACACCTTCCGCGCCGCTGCGCGCGAACAGCTGACCATCTGGGGCGAGCGTAACAATGTCGCGGTAATCGCCCAGGAATCGGGCGATCCGGCGGCGGTGGCCTTCGATGCCGTGCATTCGGCGCAGGCACGCGGCACGCATGTGGTGATGATCGATACCGCCGGTCGCTTGCCGACCCAGTTACATCTGATGGAAGAATTGAAAAAAATCAAACGCGTGATCGGCAAGGGACTGGATGGCGCGCCGCACGAAATTCTGCTCGTGATCGATGGCAATACCGGTCAGAACGCGCTGGCGCAGGTCAAGGCTTTCGATGACGCTCTCGGCCTGACCGGACTGATCATTACCAAGCTCGACGGCACTGCAAAAGGCGGCGTGCTGGCGGCGATTGCCCGGGCGCGGCCGATTCCGCTGTATTTCATCGGTGTCGGTGAAGCCATCGAAGACTTACAGCCGTTCAATGCCGCCGACTTTGTCGATGCGCTGCTCAATTGAACCCGGTGAAAATCAGGACTATCCCCCATGATTGAATTTGCCGCCGTCTCCAAACGCTATGCCGCAGACGTGTTTGCGCTGAGCGACGTCACGCTGTCGATCGCCCGCGGCGAGCTGGTGTTTCTGGCCGGGCCCTCTGGGGCGGGGAAATCGACTCTGCTCAAGATGATTGCGGCAATTGAGCGCCCTAGCAGCGGACAGTTAACCGTCAATGGCCAAAGCATCAACGCACTGAAACCTTCCGGCCTGCCCTATCTGCGCCGCAAGCTGGGTTTGATATTGCAGCAGCAACGGCTGCTGCCTGATCGCGATATTTTGCATAATGTGATGCTGCCGCTGATCGTGACCGGCGCTTCGCGCAGTGAGGCCGAAAAACGCGCTTGCGCTGCGCTCGACCGGGTCGGCTTGCTTGATCTGGCGTTGGCACCGCCGCTCACCTTGTCCGGCGGCGAGCAACAACGTGCGGCCATTGCCCGCGCCATCGTCAACCGGCCGCAAATCATTCTGGCCGATGAGCCGACGGCCAATCTGGATCGGGAAAATGCCGATAAAGTCCTCGATGCGATTAAATCGTTCCATGTTGCCGGCGTGACTTGCCTGATTTCAACGCATGACGAGTACACCCTGGCCGGGGCTGAGCGCATCGTTTATCTGGACCGTGGTCAGGTCGTTGACGGCTGGCATGGTCAGCCTGTGCAGGGGACGCCATGAATTGGCTGAGACAACATGCGTTTGCGCTCAGTGATGCCTTCGGTCACTTGTCGCGCGCGCCGGGTAATTTTTTCCTTAACGTACTGGTGGTCGCGATTGCGCTGGCCTTGCCCTGTGCCGGACTGACTTTGCTGGAAAATATCCGTCCGGTATCCGAACAGTTATCGGTCGAACCTGAGCTTAGCGTGTTTCTCAAGATGGATGCGCCCCGCTCCGCTGCGCTGGCGATGGCCGGGCAGATTGACGAACTGCTGCAACACAACGACATGCTCGGCAGCGCAGAATTCATCCCGCGCGAAAAAGCCTTCGACGCGCTCAAGAAAAAAACCGGCCTCAGTAGCGTTCTGACGACGCTGGGCGGCAATCCCTTGCCGGATAGCTATGTGGTGCGGCTGACCGGTTTGCGTAATGCGATGGATGCCGCCCGCGTCGATCTGATTGCCGATCAATTGCAAGCCTTGCCACATATTGATTCCGTACAAATCGATTCGGCATGGGTCAAGCGGCTGGCGGCTCTGCTGCGGATTTTGCGGATGCTGCTGCTGTTTCTGGGCGGTACGCTGAGTCTGGCGGTGGTCGCCGTGGTTTTCAATACGATCCGTATGCAAGTTTTGACGCAATACGAAGAAATCGAAGTCTCGCGTCTGCTCGGTGCCACCGATGCCTTTATCCATAGACCGTTTTACTATACCGGCGCCCTGCTGGGACTCGCCGCTGGCGTCCTCGGGCTGGGTGCCGTGGCGCTGAGTTTGCTGCCGCTGAATCAGACGATTGCTGAGTTTGCTTATTTGTATGGCTCCGAATTCCGCCTGGCCCCGCTGAGTCTGTGGCCATCTCTTGGCCTGTTGGCTGTCAGCGCTTTGCTCGGGCTACTAGGTGCAATGCTGTCAGTGCGACGGCATTTGCGCCGTCTTCAGTAGAAAATGGGGCGATAAACCCCGACAAACCCCTCTAATCACACTTTGTTACAGAAATCAGGACGATACAAGCAACTTTGAGTGGCAATATGTACTCTTACGCTCTGTTTTGTCACTCGCCGTGGTCAATTGTGGCAATTATTCATGTCTGCACCTCCCAGGGTCCTCTGAATTAGTGGCGCAAGCTTAGTAAGAACGCCGCCCCACTCGAGCACAACGGACAACCGACCCTGAGCTTGCGCCGAGCACTGGCTTCCTCTGATATTTGTTGGCAGCGCTCGAAGATATAGTCCGCCTATCGCGCCCTTCGCAAATTCCGATTAGCACTCGCCGTGTACGAGTGCTAAAATATTTGCACAGCATTTCCATTTCAATGGAATTTGTTTTTTCTCCGCTGATCGGCATACCCCCTAAGCGGATGAATTTAAAGGAGAATTATGAAAGCAGCGTCCGCACAAACAGTGCCCGTTACTATTGAAAATAATGCATTGGCCTTAGGCTTCACAGGAAGCCTGGGCAATATTGATGCCTATATCTCTGCCGTCAATCGCCTGCCCATGCTCACGCAAGAAGAAGAAATCTCTCTTGCGCGCAGCCTCAGTGAGCAAAACGACCTTGCCGCCGCACAAAAATTAGTGCTCTCGCATTTGCGCCTGGTGGTGTCGATCGCGCGCGGTTATCTCGGTTACGGCTTGCCCCATGCCGATTTGATACAGGAAGGCAATATCGGCCTGATGAAAGCCGTCAAGCGTTTCGATCCGAATCAGGGGGTACGGCTGGTGTCGTACGCCATGCACTGGATCAAAGCGGAAATGCACGAATATATTTTGAAGAACTGGCGCTTGGTTAAAGTCGCCACAACCAAGGCGCAGCGCAAACTGTTTTTCAATTTGCGCAGCCACAAGACTGGCCTGGAAACCATGACACCGGCGCAAGTCGATGCCTTGGCAAGCATGCTCAAGGTCAAGCCCGAAGAAGTGATCGAAATGGAAATGCGTCTGTCGGGCCGGGATGTCGCACTGGAAGCCCCTACCGACAGTGGCGACGACGATAAATTCGCGCCGATTGCCTATCTCTCATCGGATACCACTGAGCCGACCAAAATCCTTGAGGCGAAGCAGTACGACCGCCTTCAATCGGAAGGACTCGAAGATGCCCTGGGTAAGCTGGATGCCCGCTCACGCCGTATCGTCGAGGCGCGCTGGCTGGCTAACGATGACGGCTCAGGAGCAACGCTGCATGAGCTGGCAGAGGAATTCGGCGTATCGGCCGAACGCATACGACAAATTGAAGTGGTCGCACTGAAGAAGATGAAGGGCGCATTGCAGGCTTATGCCTAAACTGCAATGTCGAAAAGCCTAGCCACGATCACCATCGAGGCTGGCCCTCCCAATAAAAAAGCGCCGATCTGATCAGATCGGCGCTTTTTTAACATCATAAATACACATGCTGAAAACCTGTCACACCAAGCAATCAGGAAAGTAGCAATTTCAAGTCATGTACCAGAGCAGCAGTCCCCTCGCCATGACGCACAAACAAGCGCAAGTGTCCTTGGGTGTCGAAGACATAACTACCAGCCGTATGATCCATCGTATAGCTTCCGGGCGTTTTCCCTGGCACTTTCTGATAAAACACCTTGAATTCCTTCGCTACCGCAGCGGTCTGGGTCATATCTCCGCGCAGCCCCAGGAAACGCGGATCGAACGCTGGCACATATTGCGCCAGCAAGGCCTGCGTATCGCGCTCCGGATCAATGGTCACGAATAAGACCTGCATCCGATCCGCCTGCGGCCCAAGTTCTTTCATCACGTTAGCCAGCTCGACCATCGTTGTCGGGCAGACGTCTGGACACTGGGTATAGCCGAAGAAAATCAGAACAGCCTTGCCTTTGAAGTCAGCCAGCGTGCGCGCTTTACCGGTGTGGTCAGTCAAGGCGAAATCACGCGCATAAGCAAGTCCGGTGACATCGGTATTACTGAACTTAGCGCCGGAGGCCTCACCGTCTTTTTGGCTGCACGCACCCAGAGCCAACAGCGCAACTAACATCAGGGAAAAGATAGAAAAGCGTTTAATCATAGTAGGCGAAATAAGAAGTAGTGATCGACCAGCAAGGCCGCAAACAGCAAAGACAAATAAATGATGGAGTAAGCGAAAGTGCGGCGCGCAATCAAATCCGTATAGTGACGGTAAATCTGCCACGCATACCAGAGAAAAACGATACCCAGCACGCTGGCGCTCACCAGGTAAATCAAGCCACTCATGCCGACGGCAAACGGCAGCATCGTTGTCGCCACCAGCGCAATCGTGTAGAGCCAGATATGGAACTGCGTCAATTGCATGCCGTGGGTAATCGGCAGCATGGGCAAACCGGACTTGGCGTAATCATCGCGCCGATACATCGCCAGCGCCCAGAAATGCGGCGGCGTCCACATGAAGATAATGAGTACCAGAATCCACGCCTGCATAGGCACGTCGTTGGCAATCGCCGCCCAGCCGAGCGCAGGCGGCATAGCGCCGGACAGTCCACCGATGACGATATTCTGCGGCGTCGCCGGCTTCAGGATGATGGTGTAGATGACGGCATAACCAACGAAAGTGGCGAGTGTCAGCCACATGGTCAAGGGATTGACCAGCGCATACAGTATCCACATGCCCAAACCGCCGATGACGCTGGAAAATATCAGCGTCTGGTGGACGGTAATTTCACCGAGCGCCATCGGCCGCCGCGCAGTACGCGCCATGCGCGAATCGATTTCCCGCTCGACCAGACAATTGACGGCAAAGGCCGCGCCGGCAAGCAGCCAGATCCCTGCCGTCGCAAACAAGACAGTGCGCCACCCCGGTAAATCGGGCGTTGCCAGGAACATACCGATGACGGCGCAAAATACCGCCAGCTGCGTCACGCGCGGCTTGGTCAGCGCCCAGTATTGGGCAATACGATTAGGAACAGGGACAGTCAAAGTGGTCATCAGGTTGATTCCGGGCGGGACCGGACGGAGGCGGAGGCCGATAGGCCATCTTCTGTAAAAACGGTAGGGGCAATACCGACGGCGAGCGGCGCATATCTGGCCTTGTAGTTTAGCATGACCAGCAGCAGCAGCAGCGCCGCCGCCCCGCCGTTATGCAAGACGGCAATCGCCAGCGGCCAGCTGAGAAAAATCGTTGCCAATCCGGTCGTCAGTTGTAGGGCAATGACAAACAATAAACCTTGCCCGGTCCTGCGCAAACCGGGTTCACGCAAGGCGGCCCGGGCGACCCAGACGATGACCGCAATGACCACGAATGCGAACGTCCGGTGCACCCAATGAATGGCAGTCAGTGCCGGAAACGGCAGGTAGTCGCCATTGGCCGTTTTTCCCAGATGTCGCCACAGGGTAAATCCGTTTTCAAAATCCATCTGCGGCAACAAAGCGCCCTGGCACAGAGGAAAGTCCATGCACGCCAGCGTCGCGTAATTGGTACTGACCCACCCTCCCAGCGCAATTTGCATCACCAGCACGATGCCGGCAATCAAGGCCGGCACGGCCAGCGCACGCCCCGCCGCAGTCACTTGACGATGCGCGCTTTGCTGCGCTACCAGCCATGTCAGTAATCCCAGCAGTGCCAGTCCCAGCAGCAGATGCGTGGTGACGATGACCGGCTGCAACTTGAGCGTCACGGTCCAGGCACCGAAGGCGCCTTGCAAGCAAACACATAAAAACAGCACCGTTGGGAATATCGGAGAAAAACGTGCCGCGCTTTTGCGCGTCTTGTGCCAGCGGTACCAGCCACTCAGCAGCAACGCCGTAATCAACACCCCAACACCCATCGCCAGATAGCGGTGGATCATTTCTATCCACGCTTTGCCCAGAGTAACCGGTCCTGTTGGCATCGCCTCCTGAGCGGCGCTGATGGCAGCGTGCGCCAGCAGAGGATTGGAGTGGCCATAGCATCCGGGCCAGTCGGGGCAACCCAGCCCGGAATCGGTGAGTCGGGTGAAAGCGCCAAACATAATCAGGTCGAAGGTCAAAAACAAAGCGACAGAGGCCAGTTTTCGATATTTCCCGGAATCGGCCGCCATCCAGACCATTGTCAGGGGCAGCAAAGCGGCAATCATGCCCATCACGGCAAGTTGAATCAACATATATGCACTTATCCTATGCTGGAAGCTTTGAGCAGTTTCGACAGGTCTTTTTTGATGAGATTGGGGTCGGCATCCTTGGGGAAACGCATCATCAGATTGCCGCGCGGATCAATGAGGTAAATATGGTCCTGTACTGTCGTCTCAGGCAGTGTCGGCAGCCAGGCCTTGAGCAAAGCGGGATCGACACGCAACATCCGTGTGCCGTCATATTCACGCATCACCATGGTATCGAGCGGAGCTTGGTCGGTGATCAGCCAGACGCGCTCAATGCGCTCCATTTCCTTGCCTTGCATCAGACGAAGTTGCCGCAACGACAGTAACTTGTTACGGCAACTATCGCCGCAATCGCCGCTATCGGCCTGCAACATGATCCATTTGCCTTTGTAGTCATTGAGCGATGCGGGCGCGCCGCTCAACAAGTGGCTGTCGAGCGCCGGAATAGGATAGTTGCGTGGATCGATCAGTGTCCCGTAGTTAGTCCGTCCCTCGGGTTTGATCACATAGTAAGTGAGATAAGAACCGATCATCGGCATTGCGCACACCAGCAGAATCAGCAACAGCCACCAGCGGCCGCGCCCTTTTTGTTTATTTTGATCCACGTCGAAATCCCGTCACAACAAAGAATAATATGGCCATCGCCGCCAGTGCATACCATTGAAATTCGTAGCCCCGGTGACGTTCTATACCCAACGATGGCGCCGGCCAGTCGCGCACCAGTCCATCGGCCGCATCGCCAGCCTGCTGCACCACCAAGGGCAACAAAGGAAGGCCGGATGCTTTTGCCAGCGCATCCACATCGAGATTTTGGAGTATCGCACCCGGTTGCAATGGCGGCGCGGCGCCCAACTGCATCACATGTCCGGTATCGCTCCTGACCGTTCCCTCGATTTCCACTTGTCCGCTGACTGGCGTCGTCGTCGGCAAGCGGGTGCGATCGACCGGATTGCGCGGCACCCAACCACGCTCGACGGTCACCACACGGTCGACACCCTCCAGCTTGAATGGCGTCAACACATAAAATCCAGCCTGGCCATTGTAGGGGCGGTTATCCAGATACATCGTCCATGCCGGGAGAAAAGCACCGCGCAAGAGTACGCGCCGGTATTCCAGCTCGGTTGGCGGCAGGTTTGCCTGGGCCAGCCGCACCGGTGCTATGTGCTGCCGCAGCGACAGTTTGCTTTCTATGGATTGCTTTTGTTCGGCGCGCCTTGCCTGCCATTGGGCCAGCGATACGCCAAGGCTGGCAACCATGACAGTCGCAATAAAGGGGACCCAGCGGAAACGGAACCTGATTTGCATTACTTCGTTCGCATACAATAGGATTTCACTTATTTTGTTGCGGTCTGCCGATACCGGACATCGATGCCGACGGCCGCCCTTTGCCATGAAAATTATTGTTGCCATTGCCTTCCTGCTCATCATCGGCAGTCTCGCCTCCGCGCTCGTCTTTCTGATGCGCGACAAGGGGAAAAGTAACCGTACTGTGCAGGCATTGACCTTGCGGGTCGGCTTTTCTGTTTTGCTGTTTATCTTGCTACTGATCGCCTACAAATTCGGATGGATTCAACCCACGGGCATTCGCGGATAAATCATAGGAAATCTTCGGTCAATTTTTAGCCTGTCTCAGTAAACTGACCACTGATCAACGTAGCCCATTGTAACTGCAACGTCTCGTTGCTGTTGGTCCCATCCCGCTTATCAGGTGCCGCCAGGAAGCAGTTGGTACCCAATCCTGATAGGTTGACAGTATTGCCTCAGAAACGCTCGATGCACTGCACCGGGCGTTTTGTGTTTCAAGGCGACGCATGCTCACTCGTGCTTATAAATGTCAACTGACTGGACTAGGGCGTGCGCTAGATTCCACCTTTGCCAGTTTCGCGCAAACATTCCAGCGAGAGAATCCTGGCCAGACTACTTGCGTCTGGCCATAGAATCGCCATGCCCTGCTCCCATTTTGTCTATTTAGTCGACGCGCTTAGCTCATAAAATAGGGATCACCTTTTTACATATCAATCTTATTGACAGATTGTCTGACAATTTATAGAATGCGTTTATTATGATTACCGAATCCCCCACGCCACTTCGAAAACCCGACAGCTTGCGCAGCCAGGTAGAAAACTACCTGCGTGAAGCGATCATGAATGGCCGCTTCAAGCCGGGCGAGAAGTTGAGTGAACGTGAGTTATGCGAATTGCTGGATGTGAGCCGCCCGTCTTTAAGAGAAGCGCTGCGCAAGCTGGAAGCGGAAAAACTCATCACCATGGTGCTGCACCGTGGTCCGATGGTGTCGTCGATTTCGCTCGCAGAGGCACGCGACCTTTACGCGATCCGGGCGCTGTTTGAAAGCTATGCGGTCTCCGGATTCGCCAAATTGGCCTCTGACGAAGCGGTTGCACGTCTTGGCGACGTCGTGCAAACACTCAAGGACGAAGCCGCCAGCGGTGATCGCAAACGGCTACTTGCCGCCAAGGCTGATTTTTATGATGTCATTTTGAATGGCTGCGGTAACGCGCTCATTAAAGAGATGCTGCTGAGTTTGCTGTCGCGGATCAATCTGCTGCGCGCCACTTCGTTCTCCAGCCCCGACAGGCTGCCGGAAAGCCTGAAGGAAATCGATCAGCTCTATGCCCATATCAAGGCAAGAAACGCTGATGCAGCAGGAAAAGCCGCTGTTCTGCACATTCAAAACGCTGAAAAAGCCGCATTGGACGTACTGTCCCAAGAACAACCACTGGCACTACCAACCCCCTCATAAGGAGCACTACATGAATCAGGAACTGTTTGATATTGGCCTCCAGACCCGTCGTGAAGTACTTGGCGCAGAGTACGTTGATGCATCGATCAAAAATGCCGACGACTTCAATCTTCCTATGCAAGAGCTGGTCACACAGTATTGCTGGGGCGACATCTGGAATCGTCCGGGCCTCGACCGTCGTACCCGCAGTTTCCTGAACCTCGCCATGCTCACTGCCTTGAATCGTCCGCACGAAGTCAAACTGCATGTGCGCGGCGCTATCAATAACGGCCTCTCCAAAGAAGATATTCAGGAAGTATTTCTGCAGGCTGCCATTTATTGCGGCGTTCCTGCTGCGATCGACAGCTTCAAAATCGCCAAGGAAGTATTCAAGGAAATGGGTATCTGAAGAGGATCATGATGAATAAATCCATTTGCTTTATCGGCCTGGGGATGATGGGTTATCCCATGGCGGCCTTGCTTGCCAAGGCCGGATATGCCCTCCAGGTATCGGACGCCGACCCGCTCAAAGCTAAACAGTTTGCCGATGAATATCAGGCACAGGTATTGGATACGGGGACAGATAAACTGACGCCGGTCGATATCGTCATCACCATGCTCCCTAACTCCGAGATCGTGGAGTCGGTCATTCTGGGCAAGAACAAGGATGGCCTCGCCTACCGTCTACCGGTAGCGACGACCTTCATCGATATGAGCTCCTCCGAGCCGATGCGCTCGCGGCAGTTATCCGCGACGCTGGCCGCAATGGGTCAGGCCTATATTGATGCGCCTGTTTCCGGGGGAGTCAAAAAAGCGGTCGATGGCAGTCTGGCAATCATGGTCGGCGGTGCTGCCGCTACCTACGCGGCGTGTACTGAAGTCTTGCAATGTCTGGGAAAAACCCTGTTCCATGTCGGCGACGCCGGTGCGGGCCATGCGATGAAAGCCTTAAACAATTATGTCTCGGCAGCGGGCCTGATCGCCGCGGTAGAAGCCTTGCATGTCGGTCAGATGTTTGGTCTTGACCCGGCAATCATGACGGATGTCCTCAATACTTCCACCGGGCGCAACAATACGACTGAGGGCAAAGTAAAGCAATTCATGTTGAGCGGCACCTTCGGTTCTGGTTTTTCTCTGCAGCTTATGACCAAGGATTTGGGCGTGGCGATGAAACTCGGTCAGGAGCTGAACTACCCGATGAATTTGGGTAATGAATGTCTCAAGATTTGGAAAGATGCCGCGCAGTCGCTGGATCGTACCGCCGATCACACCGAAATGTACCGCCTGCTGGCAGACGCCCGCGGCTAATTGCCACTACCCTGAAACGACTTCAGATGAATACCGAAGCACTCCCGCAGTACGAGGTGTATGCCATCCGATATGCCACCGTGGCGCGCAAGCGCGCGGAGAATTTCATGGTCTACGATCCGCATGAAGGGCCTATGCCGATGGACTATTTTGTGTGGGTCATACGGGATGCAAACCGAGATACCAACCAGGATACCAACCGGGATGCTGATCGGGTCATCGTTGTCGATACGGGTTTCAATGAAGCTGCCGCGAAAGAACGAAAGCGTCACTTTCTGCGCTGTCCGATCGCCGCTCTGTCCGGCTTGGGAATTACGCCGGAGCAGGTCAGCGACGTCATCCTGACGCATTTGCATTACGACCATGCGGGCAACATCAAACTGTTGCCGAATGCCCTCATGCATTTGCAGGAAGCGGAACTACAGTACGCCACTGGCAGGTACATGCAATACGATCTTCTCCGACACGCTTATGCCGTCGACGACGTGGTGGACGTGGTGCGCGGCGTCTATGAAAAGCGGGTGAAATTTTATTCCGGAGACGCCGAATTCGCACCGGGAATTCAACTGATTCATGTCGGCGGACATACCAAAGGTCTCCAGGCAGTGCGCGTGCATACGGCGCGTGGCTGGGTCGTACTGGCTTCCGACGCCAGCCATTTTTACGACAACATCCATAATGAATCGCCGTTCCCCATCGTGCTGCATGTCGGCGACATGCTTGATGGTTACGTGAAGCTGCAACAGCTGGCAGACAGTCCCGATCACTTGATCCCCGGTCACGACCCACTGGTATTGACCTCCTACCCGACATTCGACGATGCGGGCGATGAGATTGTTAGTCTGCATCTGCCGCCGCTTTCTGCATCAATGGCCTGAGCCTTTGGTCCGTTGGCAATCGAACACTCTCACATTTAATTACTCCATCTCATGACTACTGCAGAGCGGCTGTTCACCCGGGTCGGGCATATTCTCAACGACCAGGAGTTTCCGAGACTGACGGCAGGCTTGACGGCTGCCGTCAGATTAACCGTTGGTGATCGCTCATTGAATATCAAATTTGAAGATCAATGTGCCACGATCCAACAGGAAGTTGATGACATTCGAGTGTCAGTCAAAGCATCCGAAGGCGCGTGGGAAATACTTTTGCAATCTCCGCCACCGCCGACTTTTCACTCTTTCACGGCCTTGCAACTCGTCAACAATGAATTTGAAATCAGTGGTGATCCGCTCTGGGTGGCGCGATGCCGGCCGGCGTTGGAACGCCTGATCGAGCGTCTCGTTGATTCGCCGGTTCGCTCACATCCGACACCCGCCAGGAATATCGAACAGATCGTTGCCGGTTATCGTACCGTGCGCACAGAAGAGTCAGAATTTGATTTGTACGTGGAACACGCAGGCCAGGGAATACCGGTCTTGTTTCTGCATACTGCGGGTGCGGATTCACGGCAATTTCTCGGCCAGATGGCAGACATTGAAATGGCGCAATCGTATTCGATGTGGGCTGTTGACATGCCATTTCATGGCAAGTCCTTGCCCCCGCTATGCTGGAATGGTGCGACTTATACCCTTACCAGCACCCGCTATTTATCGTGGTGCGTGGCGATGCTGGAACAAGTGATTAAAACGAAGGCGATTATCGTCGGTGGTTCGATGGGCGCTGCAATGACGATGATGCTTGCGGCCAAGCGACCGGATCTGGTTGCCGGGATTGTGGCCGTCGAACCGCCGTTCCGTTCAACCGGGCGCCGCAATCCTTTCCAGCATCATGCGGAAATACATGGTGCAATGCATAACGCCAGTTTCGTGCGCGGATTAATGAGTCCTGAGAGCCCGGAAGCCAACCGTCGACGTGCGGCATGGATCTATTCGCAAGGCGCGCCGGGTGTCTATGGCGGCGATCTGGCCTTTTACAGCGATGAGTTTGACGGCGCAGTCATCGGCCCGCAAATCGACACGACAAAAACGCCCGTGACTTTATTGAGTGGCACCTATGACTATTCAGCCACGCCG
This sequence comes from Herbaspirillum sp. RTI4, assembly GCF_034313965.1. Classification (NCBI taxonomy): domain Bacteria; kingdom Pseudomonadati; phylum Pseudomonadota; class Betaproteobacteria; order Burkholderiales; family Oxalobacteraceae; genus Herbaspirillum; species Herbaspirillum sp. RTI4. Next base: position 1,091,990 of record NZ_JAVIWQ010000002.1, on the reverse strand, counting down.
GAAGATGGTCAAAAATTACAATCCGTGATCACTGGTTCAACATTGGAGATTATGGAGGGTCTCGGACACTTTCCTATGTGCGAACATCCTGACCTGTTCCGGCCGCATCTGCTTAAAGCGCTTGAGCGTATCTGGGGAGGGTAAGGTCAGTTTCACATTGCTAGCCCATGCTTCCCGCTGCAGCAAGATGTGGATGCGTCGATAACCAAAGCGCCGACGCTGACCCGCGATGTCGGTGATGCGCTCACGCAGGATCTGATTGCCCTCCGTTCGGCGTTGGTAGCGCAAGACGGAAGTGGACATGTTGATCAGCCCACGGGCCCGACGTTCAGACAGTTGCCATTCGGTTTGAAGAACGGCGACCGCTTCCCGTCTTTCCTGTGGGCTTACCATTTTCGCGAAACAAGGTCCTTGAGCGCGGCATTGTCGGGCATTGATTCTGCCAACAAGCGTTTCAACTTGGCGCTCTCTGCTTCAAGAACCTTGAGTCGTTGTGCTTCGGATACCGCCATCCCGCCGAATTTCGCTTTCCAGTTGTAATAGGTGGCGTCGCTAATACCGTGTTTCCGGCAAAGCTACGCCACTTTTACACCAGTTTCCGCTTCTTTTAATACGCCAATGATCTGTTCTTCCGTGAATCGATTCTTCATGCTTGCCTCCTTAGGGGCAAACTCTACATTATTGCCGTACTAATCTCGGGGAGCAGGTCATACTCAGACTTGATGCTCATGTTTGGGGCAGGTCAGCTCGACGCTTACGATTCTACTGCGCGCTGTCGCTAATTCTTGGGGGCAGGTCACAAAGCCGCTACGCTGAAGATTATTGAGTTGAAATAGAAAAAGGGCCGTAGCGGTTAAGCTAGGGCCCTTTTATTTAAAACAAAGCCTGACGATGACCTACTTTCACACTGGTTGCAGCACTATCATTGGCGCGAAGTCGTTTCACGGTCCTGTTCGGGATGGGAAGGGGTGGTACCAACTTGCTATAGTCATCAGGCATAACTTGTAACACTCGGTGCTCTCCAACGGGAGCAGCACAAAGCGCAATCTGGGAAGAAGTAAAGTTGGCATCTCTGGGCAGAGACGCCGGGTGTGTTGTACCGACCAAGGCAAACACAAATCTCATCGAATATAACCAGCTAAGGTTATAGGGACAAGCCTCACGGGCAATTAGTATCAGTTAGCTTAACGTATTACTACGCTTCCACACCTGACCTATCAACGTCCTGGTCTCGAACGACCCTTTAGGGGAATCTAGTTCCCGGGAAGTATCATCTTAAGGCGAGTTTCCCGCTTAGATGCTTTCAGCGGTTATCTCTTCCGAACTTAGCTACTCGGCAATGCCACTGGCGTGACAACCGATACACCAGAGGTTCGTCCACTCCGGTCCTCTCGTACTAGGAGCAGCCCCCTTCAAACTTCCAACGCCCACGGCAGATAGGGACCAAACTGTCTCACGACGTTTTAAACCCAGCTCACGTACCACTTTAAATGGCGAACAGCCATACCCTTGGGACCGGCTACAGCCCCAGGATGTGATGAGCCGACATCGAGGTGCCAAACTCCCCCGTCGATATGAACTCTTGGGAGGAATCAGCCTGTTATCCCCAGAGTACCTTTTATCCGTTGAGCGATGGCCCTTCCATACAGAACCACCGGATCACTATGTCCTACTTTCGTACCTGCTCGACTTGTCAGTCTCGCAGTTAAGCACGCTTATGCCATTGCACTATTAGCACGATGTCCGACCGTACCTAGCGTACCTTCGAACTCCTCCGTTACACTTTAGGAGGAGACCGCCCCAGTCAAACTGCCTACCATGCACTGTTCCCGATCCGGATAACGGACCAAGGTTAGAATCTCAAACAAACCAGGGTGGTATTTCAAGGTTGGCTCCACGCAAACTAGCGTTCACGCTTCAAAGCCTCCCACCTATCCTACACAGATTGGTTCAAAATTCAATGCAAAGCTACAGTAAAGGTTCATGGGGTCTTTCCGTCTAGCCGCGGGTAGATTGCATCATCACAAACATTTCAACTTCGCTGAGTCTCGGGAGGAGACAGTGTGGCCATCGTTACTCCATTCGTGCAGGTCGGAACTTACCCGACAAGGAATTTCGCTACCTTAGGACCGTTATAGTTACGGCCGCCGTTTACTGGGACTTCAATCAAGAGCTTGCACCCCATCATTTAATCTTCCAGCACCGGGCAGGAGTCACACCATATACGTCCACTTTCGTGTTTGCATAGTGCTGTGTTTTTATTAAACAGTCGCAGCCACCTTTTTATTGCAGCCCTTTTGTCCTTCTGGCGCAGGCCAGTCAAACTACTAGGGCGTACCTTATCCCGAAGTTACGGTACAAATTTGCCGAGTTCCTTCTCCCGAGTTCTCTCAAGCGCCTTAGAATACTCATCTCGCCCACCTGTGTCGGTTTGCGGTACGGTCTCGTTAGACTGAAGCTTAGAGGCTTTTCTTGGAACCACTTCCAATTGCTTCGTGAATAAATTCACTCGTCCCAACCCCTTGAATTACGCTACCGGATTTACCTAGTAGCCTTCTGTGAGTTAGGAACCGGGACTTCCAACACCCGGACAACCTTCCGCGATCCGTCCCCCCATCGCATCTAACGACGGTGCAGGAATATTAACCTGCTTCCCATCAGCTACGCATCTCTGCCTCGCCTTAGGGGCCGACTCACCCTGCTCCGATGAACGTTGAACAGGAAACCTTGGGCTTACGGCGTGGGGGCTTTTCACCCCCATTATCGCTACTCATGTCAGCATTCGCACTTCTGATACCTCCAGCATCCTTTACAAGACACCTTCGCAGGCTTACAGAACGCTCTCCTACCATATGTGTAAACACATATCCGCAGCTTCGGTGACTGGCTTAGCCCCGTTACATCTTCCGCGCAGGACGACTCGATCAGTGAGCTATTACGCTTTCTTTAAAGGGTGGCTGCTTCTAAGCCAACCTCCTGACTGTTTTAGCCTTCCCACTTCGTTTTCCACTTAGCCAATCTTTGGGACCTTAGCTGGCGGTCTGGGTTGTTTCCCTCTTGACGCCGGACGTTAGCACCCGACGTCTGTCTCCCAAGCTCGCACTCATCGGTATTCGGAGTTTGCAATGGGTTGGTAAGTCGCGATGACCCCCTAGCCATAACAGTGCTCTACCCCCGATGGTGATACTTGAGGCACTACCTAAATAGTTTTCGGAGAGAACCAGCTATTTCCAAGTTTGTTTAGCCTTTCACCCCTACCCACAGCTCATCCCCTAATTTTTCAACATTAGTGGGTTCGGTCCTCCAGTGCGTGTTACCGCACCTTCAACCTGGCCATGAGTAGATCACTTGGTTTCGGGTCTACACCCAGCGACTATCGCCCTATTCGGACTCGATTTCTCTACGCCTTCCCTATACGGTTAAGCTTGCCACTGAATGTAAGTCGCTGACCCATTATACAAAAGGTACGCAGTCACGGAACAAGTCCGCTCCTACTGTTTGTATGCACACGGTTTCAGGATCTATTTCACTCCCCTTCCGGGGTTCTTTTCGCCTTTCCCTCACGGTACTGGTTCACTATCGGTCGATGTCGAGTATTTAGCCTTGGAGGATGGTCCCCCCATGTTCAGACAGGATTTCACGTGTCCCGCCCTACTTGTCGCAAGCTTAGTTCCACACTACTGATTTCGTATAAGGGACTATCACCCTCTATGGCAGCACTTTCCAGAGCTTTCTACTATCAATAATGCTAAATCTTGCAGGCTGGTCCCATTTCGCTCGCCACTACTCTGGGAATCTCGGTTGATTTCTTTTCCTGCAGCTACTTAGATGTTTCAGTTCGCCGCGTTCGCTTTTAACACCTATGTATTCAGTGTTAAATGACCCTAAGGCCGGGTTACCCCATTCGGAAATCTGCGGATCAAAGCTTGTTTGCTAGCTCCCCGCAGCTTATCGCAAGCTACTACGTCCTTCATCGCCTGACATCGCCAAGGCATCCACCATGTGCACTTATTCACTTGTCCCTATAACTTTAGCTTCTCATCTGCTGTACTACCGTTCATTCGCAGACAAAAAGTGGTTACAAGGGTATTTCTATGAGTTTAGCGTTTGCCGTATTTCCAAAGCGGTCTTCTAAAACTTAAAGATCACTTCAAATAATACTTTTTTGATTTGATACAATCACACCCATCAATCTCCACTTCTCCACTTGCGTGAATCCGCTTAAATTGATAAATCTTTACTTCTTCCAGATTGTTAAAGAACGAAACAGCTAGTGATCTAAAAGATCAAACCTAAATCCGCACGCTCTTCGCGTTCGACTTAGGTTTGATATTTCTTGGTGGAGGTTGACGGGATCGAACCGACGACCCCCTGCTTGCAAAGCAGGTGCTCTCCCAGCTGAGCTAAACCCCCATTTACTTCTTATCAAACTTCGCTTGATAATCTTGTACCTTGGTGGGTCTGGTTGGGCTCGAACCAACGACCCCCGCGTTATCAACACGGTGCTCTAACCAGCTGAGCTACAGACCCGCTTGGATCAGTACACAGCGGCCAACTCTCGCGCTTTACATCGCGCCCCAGTCGCGCAGCCAAATAACTGTTCTTTTCTTCATTAACTTGTCGATAAGTGTGGACGCTTGACTTCCCCGTGCACTCTAGAAAGGAGGTGATCCAGCCGCACCTTCCGATACGGCTACCTTGTTACGACTTCACCCCAGTCACGAATCCTACCGTGGTAAGCGCCCTCCTTACGGTTAGGCTACCTACTTCTGGTAAAACCCGCTCCCATGGTGTGACGGGCGGTGTGTACAAGACCCGGGAACGTATTCACCGCGACATGCTGATCCGCGATTACTAGCGATTCCAACTTCATGGAGTCGAGTTGCAGACTCCAATCCGGACTACGATACACTTTCTGGGATTAGCTCCCCCTCGCGGGTTGGCGGCCCTCTGTATGTACCATTGTATGACGTGTGAAGCCCTACCCATAAGGGCCATGAGGACTTGACGTCATCCCCACCTTCCTCCGGTTTGTCACCGGCAGTCTCATTAGAGTGCCCTTTCGTAGCAACTAATGACAAGGGTTGCGCTCGTTGCGGGACTTAACCCAACATCTCACGACACGAGCTGACGACAGCCATGCAGCACCTGTGTAATGGTTCTCTTTCGAGCACTCCCAAATCTCTTCAGGATTCCATCCATGTCAAGGGTAGGTAAGGTTTTTCGCGTTGCATCGAATTAATCCACATCATCCACCGCTTGTGCGGGTCCCCGTCAATTCCTTTGAGTTTTAATCTTGCGACCGTACTCCCCAGGCGGTCTACTTCACGCGTTAGCTGCGTTACCAAGTCAATTAAGACCCGACAACTAGTAGACATCGTTTAGGGCGTGGACTACCAGGGTATCTAATCCTGTTTGCTCCCCACGCTTTCGTGCATGAGCGTCAGTGTTATCCCAGGGGGCTGCCTTCGCCATCGGTATTCCTCCACATATCTACGCATTTCACTGCTACACGTGGAATTCTACCCCCCTCTGACACACTCTAGCCGTGCAGTCACAAATGCAATTCCCAGGTTAAGCCCGGGGATTTCACATCTGTCTTGCACAACCGCCTGCGCACGCTTTACGCCCAGTAATTCCGATTAACGCTTGCACCCTACGTATTACCGCGGCTGCTGGCACGTAGTTAGCCGGTGCTTATTCTTCAGGTACCGTCATTAGCCCAGAGTATTAATCCAGACCGTTTCTTCCCTGACAAAAGAGCTTTACAACCCGAAGGCCTTCTTCACTCACGCGGCATTGCTGGATCAGGCTTGCGCCCATTGTCCAAAATTCCCCACTGCTGCCTCCCGTAGGAGTCTGGGCCGTGTCTCAGTCCCAGTGTGGCTGGTCGTCCTCTCAGACCAGCTACTGATCGTCGCCTTGGTAGGCTTTTACCCCACCAACTAGCTAATCAGATATCGGCCGCTCCACGAGCATGAGGTCTTGCGATCCCCCACTTTCATCCTTAGATCGTATGCGGTATTAGCTAATCTTTCGACTAGTTATCCCCCACTCTAGGGCACGTTCCGATATATTACTCACCCGTTCGCCACTCGCCGCCAGGATTGCTCCCGCGCTGCCGTTCGACTTGCATGTGTAAGGCATGCCGCCAGCGTTCAATCTGAGCCAGGATCAAACTCTTCAGTTTAATCTCTGTTTTGTGGCATTGCTGCCTACCCTCTCGGGTATCGCTCACTCAAAATACTGACAGATAATTTCTTTCGATCTTACCTATATTTCTTGTGAACATTTAATGTATAAAGTTTGCGACACTTCCGAAGAAATATCGCCACAGTTCCATCAAACGCCCACACTTATCGACAGTTAATTTTTAAAGAACTTTCAGTCTCATCGCACCCAAGCCGCACACTTCGCCGCCCAACATACTCTGCTACTTCGCATCGCTTTCATTCATCCCTGAACTTCCGCTTATGCCGCAATCACATCGTTTTGTGTCATCGCTAAATTTTGTTTTTCAACTACATTTTTTCTTTTTTCTTCCTGCTCAACAACACAGAAGCGAGATTATGCGACATCCTTAGACTTCAGTCAATACCTTTTTAAACTATTTGGCGAATCGGCTGCTTTCGTCCCACTATTAAAACAACTTACCTGTTTCGCCACTTCCTTTGCCAACCCACTGCCGCCAGCGAAAAGAGGCCGCACTATAGCACGGAGGCAAACTCATAAATAAATAACTCAACACCGCCATCGTGCGCTGACTACTTTAGTGCAATTGAATCTTCCGAGCGCCGCGATCCTTTCTTGGAGCAAAGTCACCGACTACGCGACAAGGGTATTGTTAGAACAATATGGGGCTGCGAATGTTGAACATACAGGCGGCCTGCTCACAAAAGAGCTCCATAGCCCACAGGTACCAGAGAATCTCTAATTTTTGCGTTTTGCCAAAGCGTATGAATTTCTTTTCCAATCCAGCATCACCATCCGCTTTGTACAGGTTGACCGATCGCTTGATCAACGAATCGCCCAACTCGTGCTCTCGAGCCAGCGCTTTAAGACCGATCTCGCCGCCCAGATATTGCAAAACAACTGCCGGCTTGAATTGAGCCGTGCATTTCTTCAATAAAAAACCCCGAAAGTTGATGTTCAACTTTCGGGGTTCAGATCACTTTGTGTGCAGTTTTTTTACTTTGTGAATGTACTGCCTTAAGTGCGGTAGGCAACCACTGACATTAAATCGCCTTACAACCAGTACACCACCACATACAAGCCCAGCCAGACCACGTCAACAAAGTGCCAGTACCATGCCGCACCTTCGAACGCAAAATGACTATCAGGGGTAAAGTGTCCCTTCAGATGGCGGTATAACACCACCGACAACATGATCGCTCCGATAGTGACATGGAAACCATGGAACCCGGTCAGCAAAAAGAAGGTGGAACCGTAAATGCCGGATGTCAGCTTGAGGTTGAATTCCTGATAGGCCTCGGTGTATTCGAACGCCTGGAAACACATGAACGTCGCCCCCAGCAGAATCGTCAGAAACAACCAAACTGAGGTTTGCGTCCGGTGCCCGGCGCGCAAGGCGTGGTGAGATAAGGTCAGCGTCACGCCGGAGGTCAGCAGCAGAGCGGTGTTGATCGTGGGGATAGGAAACGGCCCCATGGTGCGGAACGGTTCTACCAGATTAGCCGGGCCCAGGTTGCCCCAATGGGCGGTGAAATCCGGCCACAGGACTTTATGATCCAGATCTGCGAGCCAAGGCATGGAAACGCTGCGGGCGTAAAACAGTGCGCCAAAAAATGCAGCAAAAAACATGACTTCGGAAAAGATGAACCAGCTCATGCTCCACCGGAACGACAAGTCAATCTGCTTGCTGTACAGACCGGATTCGGATTCGCCGATGGCCTGGCCGAACCATTTGTACAGCACCACCAAAAATCCAAGCAAACCGACGATATTGACAAATGGCGCCCAAGATTCGCCATTCACCCAAGCCGATGCGCCAATCATCATTACCAGCAGCGACACGCCTGCGAATAGCGGCCATCCGGATGGACCCGGCACAAAATAATGCGGCGCCTTCATGTTTTGAGCACTCATTGCATCTCTCCCAATACCTAATCAAATAACTTCATTGGCCATCACGCAAACTGTCCACGGAGGCATCACTTCGGGGATCGCTCATCTGCCGCTCTGCGGAATCAGCGATGATTTAAGTCTTGCCCGACCCCGACACTCCACCGACTTCAAAAAACGTGTACGACAAGGTGATGGTCTTTATATCTTTCGGCAAAGCCGGATCGATAAAAAACACGACCGGCATCTGCTTGGCCTGATTTGGCCCCAGCGTTTGCTGGGTAAAACAAAAACATTCGACTTTTTTGAAAAACGCCATTGCCTGCTGCGGCGCATAGCTTGGTATCGCTTGCGCATCCATCTTGCGCGCCTGTGTATTAACCACTTCGTAGACCACCTGAGTCATTTCACCAGGGTGCACCTGCAAGCTATTGACCGTCGGACGAAAACGCCATGGACCGCGCGAATTGGCATCAAACTCCACCGTTACGATCCGATTTTTATCGATTTGCGTATTGACCGGTGCCTTCACTGTTTCATCTTTCGGCGTCAGAAAATTCACACCGGTCAATTCGCAGATTCTTTTATACACAGGCACCAAGGCATAACCAAAGCCGAACATCAGCACAGCAATCAGCACCAGCTTGGTGAACACCTGCCGGTTCAATAATCTTGTCTGCACCACCTCATCAGACTGCTTATTGTCATCAGCAGGCATTAACTAAACCACAGTCTTTTAAAAAAGATGGCAACGAAGAAAAAGAGCGCCAAACCACCCACCATCAATGCAGTGCGTAAATTTTTCGATTTCAACTTATCAGTCATAGATAGCAGCAGGCTTTCGCCTGCCATCCTTATTTAACGACGGGTGGAATTTCGAAAGTATGGAAAGGTGCAGGGCTAGGCACAGTCCACTCCAAACCTTCGGCGCCTTCCCAAGGCTTATCTGCAGCCTTCTGGCCACCCTTGATTGCTGGAATCACGACCCAGAACAGGAAGTACACCTGGGTCAGACCAAAACCGAGCGCGCCAACCGATGCCAACATATTGAAATCGGTGAACTGCGCCGGATAGTCGGCATAGCGGCGCGGCATACCGGCCAACCCCAGGAAATGCATAGGGAAGAAGGTGATGTTGAACCAGATCAGCGAATTCCAGAAATGAATCTTGCCGCGGGTCTCGTTGTACATGAAGCCAGTCCACTTAGGACTCCAGTAGTAGAACCCGGCAAACAGCGCGAACAGCGAACCGGCGACCAGCACATAGTGGAAATGCGCCACCACGTAGTAGGTATCCTGCATTTGAATGTCGATAGGCGTGACCGCCAGAATCAGACCGGTAAAACCACCCATGGTGAAGACGAAGATGAATCCGATCGAAAACAGCATCGGCGTTTCAAATGTCATCGAGCCGCGCCACATCGTCGCAATCCAGTTGAAAATCTTGACACCGGTAGGTACCGCAATGAGCATCGTGGCGTACATGAAGAACAGTTGCGCAGTCACCGGCATGCCGGTGGTGAACATGTGGTGAGCCCAGACGATGAACGACAGAATGGCAATCGATGCCGTCGCATACACCATCGATGCATAGCCGAACAGTTGCTTGCGGGCGAACGCCGGAATGATCTGCGAGACGATACCAAACGCCGGCAGAATCATGATGTACACCTCAGGGTGACCGAAGAACCAGAAAATATGCTGGTACATCACCGGATCGCCGCCACCGGCAGCATTAAAGAAGGACGTGCCGAAATGGCGATCGGTAAGGGTCATCGTAATCGCGCCTGCCAGAACCGGCATCACGGCAATCAGCAGGTAGGCCGTAATCAACCAGGTCCAGCAAAACATCGGCATCTTCATCAGTGTCATGCCGGGCGCGCGCATATTGAGCACCGTGACGATGATATTGATCGAGCCCATGATCGACGATGCGCCCATGATGTGGATGGCGAAAATTGCCATATCCATCCCTGGCCCCATTTGCGTCGACAGCGGCGCATACAAGGTCCAGCCGGCAGCAGTTGCGCCGCCCGGCACCAGGAACGATGTTGCCAGCAGCAGTGCCGCCGGCGGGAGCAACCAGAATGAAAAGTTGTTCATCCGCGCAAATGCCATATCGGAGGCACCGATTTGCAATGGGATCATCCAGTTGGCGAAACCCACGAACGCCGGCATGATCGCGCCAAACACCATGATCAGACCGTGCATCGTGGTCAGCTGATTAAAGAACTCCGGCTTGAAGAACTGCAGTCCGGGCTGGAACAGCTCGGCACGAATCAACAGGGCCAGTACGCCGCCTGACAACAACATCGTGAACGAAAACCACAGGTAAAGGCTACCGATATCCTTGTGATTGGTGGCAAACAGCCAACGACGCCAGCCGTGCGGATGATCATGTGCATGATCATCGCCGTGGTCGTGCTTATGTGCGGGATCGTGTGCGTGATCGACGGTGGTTATACTCATTTCAATCTCCCGATTCAGTTACTTGCGCGCAGCCAGTACTTCCGCTGGTTGAACTATGTTTTCCTGGGCCTTGTTGGACCAGCTATTGCGTGTATAGGTAATCACGGCGGCGATTTCAGTATCGGACAGAACCGACTTCCAGGCAGGCATCGCATTTTTACCATTCAACAACAGGTTGATTTGCGCTGCACGAGGGCCATTGACGATAGGATCGGCATCCAGTGCCGGGAACGCGCCGGGCACACCCTTGCCGTTTGCCTGATGGCAGACGGCGCAATTGGCAGTGAATACTTTTTCGCCGCGCGTCTTCAGCTCATCGATAGTCCAGACCTTGTTAGGGTCTTCCGCCTTCGCGGCCATTTCCTTGAGCTTGCCGTCGGACCAGATTTTGTAATCCGCTTCGCTGACGACATTGACGACGATAGGCATGAAGGCATGATCCTTGCCGCACAATTCGACGCACTGACCGCGGTAGGTACCGATCTTTTCTGCCTTGAACCAGGTATCCCGGACAAAACCAGGAATCGCATCTTGCTTGACGCCGAAAGCCGGTATGGTCCAGGAATGGATCACATCGTTAGCGGTCGTGATGATACGTACCTTCTTGTTGACGGGTACAACGACCGGATTATCGACTTCGATCAGGTAATTGTCGTTTTTGACTTTGGTGGAATCGACGATTTGTTCATGTGGCGTAGCCAGATTGGACAAAAAGGAAATGCCGGCACCTTCACCATTGAGGTAATCGTAACCCCACTTCCACTGCATACCGGTAGCCTTGATAGTCAGATCGGCGTTGGAAGTATCCTTCATCGCCACAACTGTCTTGGTGGCAGGCAAGGCCATGCCGATGACGATAATGAAGGGGATGATGGTCCAGGCAATCTCGACTGCCGTACTCTCATGAAAGCTGGCCGACTTATGACCGAGCGACTTACGATGTTTGAGAATCGAGTAAAACATCACGCCAAACACGGCAAAGAAAATCACCAGGCAGATGATCAGCATCAGCGTGTGCAGCGAATAAATCTGCTCTGCAATTTGCGTCACAGGCGGTTGAAAATTCATCTGGAGTACTGCCGGCCCACCCTTGCTGTCAACCACCGCCTGCGATGGCATGGAAGCCGCCAGAAGCGATGCACCAAGCATCAACGATTGAAGGCGCGTCGCATTTTTCATGATTTCCACAAATGCCTCGGATATAATAATTATTAAATTTTACTCAAGAAAAAAGTTGCTGCCGTCATCCTTCTTTCGACGACACGACTACTTTCTTCCTACTTAGGTTCACGCAAAAAACCGCGACTCCCGACTGCCTTTACGGCCCTACCAAACGCTCCACTCGCTATACCCAAGCCTATCTGCCCTCCGAAAATCGAGATCAGCAATGGTCGGGAACAACATGACGGGCAATCGCTTAATACCTGCATGCATCAAGCTGGCACTAATACTATAAACATCTGCCCCGAACGCGTTCGCAGAAGCTAAAACCCTTGAATTATACGGTGCAACCTGATTTTGTATCGAAATGTTTCGTGGTTCCCATAGCGTGCATGCAAAGAGATCCTCTCATCCCAAACTAACACCGCTGACCTCTTACTTGCTCCCCTGCTTATTTTCGTACATTTACAATTTATTTTTTAGGGGAATCAAAGCGAATGATCGACTCCCCGCTGGCGATTTTCTTGGCCTCCGGCCGAAATGCATGTCCGTACACCACCTCAAAACTCAGGCCCAGCTTGCCGTCAGGACGCCGCTGACTTTCAAGCGCCTGAATCAGTCGCTCTTTAGCGGCCCGTCCAAGCAAGCCGCGCTGCCGGGTTTCAAGCGGATTACCACCCCAGGCGCGCGCATCGCGCAGTAACTGCTGCGCAGAATCGTACGTCACCGTAATCATTTCCATATCCATGACCGGAGTTGAGAAACCGGCCGTAACCAACATATCGCCAAAATCGTGCATATCGACAAATGGCAAGACATGCGGAGCATCGTCAACCGCCTCGAAGGCCTGACGGATCTCGCGAAAAGTGTCTGGCCCAAAACAGGAAAACATGACGACACCACCGACCCGCAGCACCCGCCGCCATTCAGCAAACAGTCGATCCGGCTGCGGATGCCAGTGCAGGGCGAGATTCGACCACACCAAGTCAAGCGCATTCGTGCCAAACGGTAATTGCGCAAAATCGCCACATAATAATTGTCCGCTGGCCTGATCGGCGCGTCGGCCTGCCGGGAGCCAGGCGGAGAGCCAGCGATGCAAAGAAGACCATGCCTGTCTGCGACGTTCGAGCGCCACTGCCAGCATCGCCGATGCGCCATCCAATCCGATGACTTGAGCCGCCGGAAATCGCTGTTGCAAGACAAGCAAATCGGCACCTTCGCCACAGCCAGCATCCAGCACTTGCTGCGGCTCGATGTTGATCAGCGCGAGCCGCTCCTGCATACGGGAAGCAATTTCACGCCGTAAAAAGTCCGATCCGGCGACACGCTCAGTATTCGAAAACAATTGGCGGACCAGCGACAGATCAATCGGCGCACTTAATTTGACATCGGAAAAAGGAGGGATAACAGACATAGAGCCGTGGCGATTCCAATGAGATAATCGGCGTAGTGTAGTTGATTTCCCACCGCAAGGCGGCTGGCGTGCTTGTGGGGGTAATTCACCGAACAATTCACATTTTTACTGCTAATGCCTTCTCGTACCCACCATCTACTCCAGCGCCTCGCACCAGTGTCACACACCGTGGCTCGCCTGATGAAATATTTGCTGCCAGCCAGCTGCGCCTTGTGCGGACGCGAAGCAGCCGCTGCTCTTTGTACCGGTTGCCAGCTTCAGTGTATGGGGCCGCATGTACTCCGCTGCAAACAATGCGCGTTGCCTTTAGCACTTACCGAAACGTCAAGTCGCTGCGGAGCCTGTCTCTCAAAAACACCCGCTTTCGATGCCACCATCGCGCTCAGTACTTACGCTGCGCCCTTGGATCACCTGTTGCTCGGATTGAAATTTGGAGGGCAGCTTGCGTTCGCGCCACTTTTTGCACAATTGCTCTCAGACGCTACGCAAAACGTGGAATCGCCTTCCTACCTGCCGCCATCATCGCGGCCATCGCTGTTGATCGCCGTACCATTAGGCGCGCGCCGCCTGCAGGAACGCGGCTACAATCAGGCACTTGAAATTGCTCGTCCGCTAGCGGCCTTGATGAATTTGCCGCTCGCGCCGCAACTGGTCGCCAGACAATACGAGACTCAAGCACAGACCCGTCTCACTTTGCGGGCGCGGCAACGTAATTTGCAGGCCGTATTCCTGCCGACGGTGCAAACGGGAATCGAATTACGTGGCCAACACATCGGTATAGTCGACGATGTCATGACCACCGGCGCCACCCTCAATGAGTTAGCATCCACGCTCAAACAGAATGGTGCCGTGCGCATTACCAACTTCATCGTGGCCCGAACGGCCTGAAGAGGCGTAATTGATTTCATGTTGATCAGCGAAACCTTTCGCCATCCCACTCACCCGTATCAGGAGCTACCCGTGTTTCACGTCGTACTTGTAGAACCAGAAATACCACCGAACACCGGCAACATCATCCGCCTTTGCGCCAATACCGGTGCGCAGCTGCATCTGATAGAGCCGCTCGGCTTTCCGCTGGACGACGCCAAAATGCGCCGCGCAGGATTGGATTACCACGATTACGCGACCATGCGCGTCCATCCGCACTGGCAGGCATTCATGGAAAGTATGCAAGGGAATGTGGATTTTCAGCCTCAACGCATGTTTGCATTGACGACCCACGGGTCGGCCTCATTTGCCGATTCGGTCTTTCTGCCAGGCGACGTCTTTGTATTTGGCTCCGAAACCCGGGGACTCGATCCCGCGCTACGAGAATCATTTGCCCCCGACCGACGCATCCGTTTGCCAATGCGCCCGGACAACCGCAGCCTCAATCTCTCCAATACCGTTGCAGTAGTCGTTTATGAGGCCTGGCGTCAAAATGGTTTTGCCGGTGGCGCCTGAAATAAAGTACCAGACCCCGGCGGCAGAATAAAAAAACAGAAATCTCAGCCAAGCAACAAGGCGTCATCGGCCAGCGCTTCACCACGAGTCTGCTCGAACATGCGCAATAAGTCAGGAACATCGAGACCGGCACGCTCAGGCCCAGCAACGTCCAATACCACTTTGCCTTGATGCAGCATCACGGTACGCGTACCGTAATCAAGCGCCTGCCTCATGCTGTGCGTCACCATCATCGTGGTCAGCTTATTTTCCGCAACGATTTTGTCAGTCAACTCAAGCACAAAAGCGGCAGTTTTTGGATCAAGCGCTGCCGTATGCTCGTCCAGTAACAAAATACGGGAGGGCTGTAACGAGGCCATCAACAAACTCACTGCCTGTCGTTGTCCACCCGACAGAAGACCGATGCGGTCGGTCAATCGGTTTTCCAGACCCAGGTTAAGCACGGCCAACCTGTCGCGAAACAACTCCCGCATAGGCCGCTTGATAGCAAAACCCAAGCCGCGTCGTTTTCCCCGCGCCATGGCCAGCGCCATATTTTCTTCGATCGTGAGCGCTTCACAAGTCCCCGCCATCGGATCCTGAAATACGCGCGCCACCATACCCGCGCGTTGCCAGGCATGTTTCCGCGTGACGCTGACACCATCGATATCGATACTGCCCTCGTCTACCAGAAGATCGCCTGAAATCGCATTGAGGAAAGTAGATTTTCCTGCGCCGTTAGAACCGATGACAGAAACGAACTGTCCGGTAGGAATTTCCAGATCAAGACCACGCAAGGCCTTGTTCTCAATTGGTGTTCCTGCATTGAAGGTGATGTGCAGTCCCTGTGCTTTCAACATATCAGTTGCCTCCGTTTTTGCGCATGAGCATTTTGCGTCGACCCATCGGCAACACCAGCGCCAGCATCACCAGCACCGCTGTAACCAGGTTGAGGTCTTGCGCCTGCAAACCGATGAAATCACTGTTGAGCGCCAGCGCAATAAAGAAGCGATAGAGGATTGCACCCAAGATCACCGCCAGCGTGGTCCACACCATGCGGCGCGCAGGCAATATCGTCTCGCCGATGATGACGGCGGCTAATCCGATGACAATGGTTCCAATCCCCATCGAAATATCAGCGCCGCCCTGGGTTTGCGCAAACATCGCGCCCGACAGGGCAACCAGCGCATTGGCCAGTGCCATGCCGGCCAAAGTGGCACGTCCTGTAGCGACCCCTTGCGCCCGCGCCATACGGGCATTCGCACCGGTGGCGCGCATCGCAAGGCCGGTTTCTGAGGAGAAGAACCAATCCACCAACAACTTAACGATAACGACCAGTACCAACAGCAACAATGGGCGCAGTACGTAATCAGGCAACCAGTCCGGCTGCAATAAAGTGAAAATAGTTGGCTCATTGATGAGCGGAACATTGGGCCGCCCCATCACACGCAAATTAATCGAATACAGGGCGATCATCATCAAAATACTCGCCAGCAGATCCATGATTTTGAGCCGCACATTGAGCCAGGCCGTGGTCAGGCCAGCGGCGGCCCCGGCCAGTATGGCAACCCCAGTCGCCAGAAACGGATTGAACCCAGCCGAGATCATGGTTGCGGCCACTGCGCCGCCCAATGGAAAACTGCCATCGACAGTCAGATCGGGGAAATTCAGGATGCGGAAAGAAATCAATACACCAAGCGCTACCAGGCTGAAAATCAATCCTATCTCCAGCGCGCCCCATAACGTGTACAACGACATAAATAAACTTTCTCAAAAAACATACAGCATCCGCGGATCACGCCAATGCCTTTGCTATAAGCCGCACATAATTGATAAATAGCCGCGCAGCCGGGGTTAAACGATTTTCCGCAAAGCGGGATCAGTTGATGACTGTAGTGGCCGACTTGATGAATGCAGGACTCAGCGTGAGACCCTGTTTGTGAGCTGCAGCAGTATTGACGAACAGGTCCAGATTATCGCTCTTCGCCGGTGCAATATCGCCCGGCTTCTCTCCGCGCAGGATACGGCCGACCATTTTGCCCGTCTGACGACCCAGATCATAGAAATTAACACCCAGCGCGGCAATCGCACCACGTCTGACGCTGTCCGTATCCGATGCCACCAAAGGGATTTTGGCGTCGTTGCACACTTTGACCAATGCCTCATACGTTGCAACGACATTGTTGTCGGTCGTACTGTAAATCAGGTCAACCTTCCCGACCAGACTCCTGGCGGCAGACGATACATCCACCGACCGTGGGGCTGCCGCCTCGACTAGCGTGATGCCCTCTTTTTCCAAAAGCAATTTGATATTTTTGACAACGACAACCGAATTAACTTCGCCAGGATTGTAAACAATCCCGATGCGCTTGACGTGTGGCAGTACTTTTTTGATGATTTCAATTTGCCTTGTCAAATCCATCATGTGCGACATGCCGGTGACATTGGTCCCTGATGGAGCCCAATTTTTGACCAACTGTGCTGCAATCGGATCAGCAATACCAGAAAAAACGATAGGAATGGTTTTCGTCGCAGCCACTAATGGCTGGGCCGAAGGCGTGGCGATCGCCACAATCACATCTGGATTTTCACCAACGAATTTACGGGCAATCTGAGCCGCCGTTCCCGGATTTCCCTGAGCATTCTGATATTCCCATTTCAAATTTTTCCCTGCCTCGAAACCCTCTGCCTTCAATTCATCGCTGGTACCGTCTCGTATCGCGTCGAGCGCAGGGTGATCGACGATAGCGGTGATTAGCACTTTTTTATCAGAAGCCTGTACCGGCATGCTACAGATCATTGTCAATGCCAGCGCGCCGGCAATGATGCGTGCCGGAGGTTTTACTACAAACATTTTCTCTCCCAGTTGGATAGGCCTCGCTTCGATGGCGAGGCCTTTTATTTTTTCTGCGAATAACTGACGATACTACTTGATGACAGTTTTTGCCGACTTAATTAGCTCAGGCGACAATGTAACCCCTTGCTTCTGCGCAGCGGCAGTGTTGATGAATAATTCCAGCGTATTACTGGCGGCAGGGGCGATGTCACCCGGATTTTCACCCTTTAAAATACGTGCGACTTCCTTGCCTGCCTGCCTTCCAAGATCATAATAATTGATTCCCAGTGCGGCAATCGCACCACGCTTGACACTGCTGGTATCGGAAGCAATCAATGGTATTTTGGCATCATTACAAACCTTGGCCAGAGATTCAAACGCGGACACGACATTGTTGTCCGTATTGGCATAAATGACATCCACTCTGCCCACTAAGCTCTTGGCGGCCTGACCGACATCAATTGTCCGAGGAGCAGCCGCACCGACCAGAGTCATGCCGGATTTACCAAGCAATTCCTTAAGTTGCGTCACAACCGCTACCGAATTGGCTTCGCCGGGGTTATATACGATGCCGACGCGCTTGGCACCGGGCACAATGCTCTTGATCAGATTGATCTGCTTTGGCAACTCCAACACATCGGAAACGCCGGTGACATTGGTATGGGAAGGCTGCCAGCTATTGACCAACTGCGCAGCTACGGGGTCAGTAATAGCGAGGAATACTACCGGTATCGATTTAGTTGCGGCAACGACCGCTTGCGCCGAGGGAGTCCCGATCGCGACAATAGCGTCTGGACGGTTGCCGACAAATTTGCGGGCAATCTGTGCGGCTGTTCCAGTGTTACCTTGTGCGCTTTGATAATCCCATTTGAGATTTTTTTCAATTTCGAAACCAGCATCCTTCAA
The DNA here is from genome assembly GCF_034313965.1 of Herbaspirillum sp. RTI4. Taxonomy (NCBI): domain Bacteria; kingdom Pseudomonadati; phylum Pseudomonadota; class Betaproteobacteria; order Burkholderiales; family Oxalobacteraceae; genus Herbaspirillum; species Herbaspirillum sp. RTI4. Next base: position 1,073,701 of record NZ_JAVIWQ010000002.1, on the reverse strand, counting down.
TTCGTCGCGAACACCATCACGCGCCGCATCCAGTGCCGGATGCTCGACGATTGCCGTAATTGCCACCGACTTCTCCGCAGCGATGGCTGTTGTAGAAAAAACGGCGCCCAATACCAATGCGCCGAACATCGAATTAAAAATTCTTTTTTGTTTGCCGAGCATGATGTCTCCTTAAATAGTACATGAAGCCTAAAAAACGAAGTCTAGCCGAAGGCATGACAACAATCAACGAAACGGCTGTGAGAGCTAGTCAAACGAACATCACGGAGATAATTTGGTCGTCCACTCTCTTGTTATAATTCTTCATCTATGACGATCCGCCTTCGCAAGTTTTTCATCTGGCTTTGCTTTTTCAGCCTGCTATTGAACGGTGAGTGGCTGCGGGCAGCCTAAGCGTCATCCGGCCTGCCGATGATGCGTATCTGCAGTGTTCTCTCCTCCCAGGTGCCTTTTCATCCATCAGTCCCGCATGGCACGTGCACGCACTGCTGTCACGAATATGCTCCCGCATTCGGCGCCCCCGTATTAACCACTGTGCGACACTACCGACTTACCGGCCATTTACACTTGCCGGTGACGAGAGCACTTTCCGCAGCTTACACGCCCACCGGCATCGCACAAGCTCGCGCCCCTCCTGTGACGACGGGAAACATGGAGCGTACCAAAAACCTGCTGAAACATAAATTATCTGGTTCTTCGGACATTTCTGTGGGTAAGGGGTACGCTATGGCGCAGGTTTAGCCAGGGAGTAGCGCAATGGAAGGCAAGGAGCTGTACCAGAATTTGTTGGGTTTGAATGAACCGTGGACGGTGGAGCGAGTTGATCTGGACATGGCGAAGCTGCATGTTGACGTGCACGTCGCGCACCCTGCCGGTACCCGGTTTGCGTGTCCTGACTGCGCGGCGTCGTGCACGGTCTATGACCATTTGGCGGAGCGTGTTTGGCGGCATCTGGACAGTTGCCAATTTCTGACGTACTTGCATGCCCGGCCACCGCGGATTTCGTGTCCCGAACACGGTGTGCGCCAAGTTGGGTTGCCGTGGGCGGAGCAAGGCAGTCGGTTCACGCATCTGTTTGAAGTGTTGGCCATCGAGTTGCTGCAGGCCGCCAACGTCAAACGCGCAGCGCAGATCCTGCGCATTAGCTGGGATCAAGCGTGGCACCTGATGGAACGCGCGGTATTGCGCGGGCGTGCGGCCAAAGGCGCCGCCGTGCCAAGACAGATTGGTATCGACGAGAAGGCGATTGCGAAAGGCCATCAGTACATGACGCTGGTGTGCGACCGGCAAGCAGCGACGGTGGAGTATGTCGGGGAAGGTCGTACCCAGGAAAGCCTGGCGGCGTACTTTGCCGCCTATAGCAGGGAGCAACTTGCTGGGATCGAGGCGATCAGCCTGGACATGTGGCCGGCGTACATCAGCGGCTGCAAAGCGCACGTTCCGCAGGCGCAGGAGAAGATGGTATTTGATCGCTTCCACATCATGCAGCATGTCGGCAACGGTGTCGATCGCGTGCGCAAGGAGGAACACAAAACACTGCTGCAACAGGGCGACGAAACACTCAAGCGCAGCAAGTACCTGTGGCTCTACAGCGCCGAGAACATGCCTGCAGCTGCACGCGCCAGATTTGATCAGATCAAGCACGGCAACTTGAAAACGGCCCGCGCCTGGGCGCTGAAGGAATCGTTGCGGGGGATGTGGGCTTACCAAAGCCTCGGCTGGGCCAAACGGTTCTGGAAGCGCTGGTATTTCTGGGCCACGCACAGCCGCCTGCCGCCCATGATTGAAAAGGCCAAACTGGTTGCCCGGCACTTGCCCAACATCTTGACCTATTTTAATCATCGCATTACCAATGCCGTCGCAGAAGGATTGAATTCGAAGATTGCAACTGTACAAAAACGCGCCTGTGGCTTCCGAAATCGTGACAACTTCAAGATCGCCATTTACTTCCATTGTGGTGGCCTTGATCTTTATCCGGCATCAGTGACCCACAGGAAAGTCTGTTGAACCAATTATCTAACAAGGAATTTTCATGAAGATTAGTACTTTGCTGTTTGGCGTGATCGTTGCCGCCAGTTTTTCTAACGTCGCCCTCGCCCACGAATACCAGCTAGGTGACCTGCGCATTGATCATCCTTACGCGCGCGCTACCGCACCCGGTCAACCTGCAGGAGGGGCCTATCTGGAAATTTCCAATCAAGGGAAGTCCGGCGACAAACTGATTGCAGTTGCATCGCCGGCGGCACGGTCAACGGAAATTCATACGATGTCGATGGAAGGCGATGTGATGAAAATGCGTGAAGTCGGCGTGATCGACATCAAACCGTCAGAAAAAATTACCATGCGCCCGGGCAATGGCTATCACATCATGATGATCGGATTGAAACAGCAGCTGAAAGCGGGAGATAAAATTCCGCTGACATTGACGTTCGAAAAAGCAGGCAAGTTGGAAGTATCTGTTCAGGTGGAAGAAATGAAAGCCGGCACCCACACCATGGACATGTCAAAGCATTAAACATTCAGTTATGCAGGCAATCCGGTGACCGTATTTCTTACACGTCACCGGAACAGCGCAATCTACAGACCAATACGCCAATACGGCGCGAATTGGACTCGCAAAAAACCACAGAACCTCTGATAAATCTCGCGTGCAAAGCACTCTCAGGACTGCGCCCTCACCGCACTAAAATACAGCCGAGATTTACGCACTGAGCGCAGCTAACTCACTGTAGTTGGTCAAAAATTTTTAGCTTGTTTGTCTGACCTTTGCCAGCAATTGGCTGGTCGAGCGATCATGCTCGAAAGCAATGGCAATCGCGCGACCGCCATATGCAGTCACAGCCTGCCCCTCGGGAATCGTCGCCATGTCGTAATCGCCGCCTTTAACGTAGATTGCTGGTCGCGCCTGCTCCACCACTTCCAGCGCAGTGTCTTCTTCAAAAGGCACGACCAGACTGACTGACTCCAGCGCCGCCACCACCGCCATCCGATCTTCGCAATTATTGAGCGGACGGTCCGCCCCCTTACCCAGTCGCTGCACCGACGCATTGGTATTGACTGCCACGACCAGCGCAGCGCCTTGCGCACGCGCCTGCGCCAGATAACTGACGTGACCGCGATGAAGGATGTCGAATACGCCATTGGTCAGAACAACCGGCTGCGGCAAAGCTGCGATACGTGCCTGCAGTTCCGCCCGCGTACAAATTTTTGCTTCGAAATCAGCCATTCTGGAGTCCGATAAAAAAAGCCGCAAATCATTGCGGCCTTGGTTTTGATAAGAGCAGTAAGCCACGCCATCGGTCAAAAGACATCCGGCACAGCTGATTTGTACGGACTTAAATCGCCGCCGGGACCACTGGCTCTGCCGAGGACGCGGCAACCTCCGCCATGCGACCCACCACTTCCTTGCGGAAACGGTTGAGCTCCTGCACCGTAGTAAACGTGCGCTCAAACAGCAAGGACATGTTGTGCAAAATACGGTCGACCACTTTCTTTTCCCACACGCCGTCGAATTTGATTTGCGTATCAAGCCAGTGTTCCAGCCACTCTGGATCAGGCAAACGGCTTTGAACCGTGTCGTTCGGAAACAGCGCCTGATTGACGTGCAGGTTCGTAGGATGCAAAGGTTTTTCAGTACGCCGCGCCGACGCCATCAATACACCGATTTTGGCAAAGGCAGCCCGTGCAGTGTCACCGACTTCACCCAGTGCTTTTTTCATATAGCGCAAGTAAGCACCGCCGTGACGGGCTTCGTCCTGGCTGATAATTTTGTAAATCTGCTTGATCACGGGCTCTGAATGCCATTCCGAAGCACAGCGGTACCAGTGATTCAGACGGATCTCGCCGCAGAAATGCATCATCAGTGTTTCCAGCTGCGGCGCAGGATCGAATTCAAAGCGCACATTGTGCAATTCTTCTTCGGTCGGCACGAGTTCAGGACGGAAGCGGCGCAGATATTCCATCAGCACCAGAGAATGCTTTTGCTCTTCGAAAAACCAGACCGACATGAACGCACTGAAATCACTGTCATCCCGGTTATCGCGCAAAAACATTTCCGTTGCCGGCAAGGCCGACCATTCAGTAATAGCGTTCATACGAATGGTTTGCGCCTGCTCATCGGTCAGCAGCGTAGGGTCGAACTTATCCCACGGGATGTCCGTTTCCATGTTCCATCGTACTTGTTCAAGCGATTTAAACAGTTCTGGGTACAGCATTGACGCCCCTGCAATTGTGAATAAACGATTAGATTTTACCAATAATTCTAGATGCTCATAATAAACCGAAATCATTTCGCCTATATGACACTCAGTATATATAGCACTGAGCCCTCAATACGTCGCCAACTAGCAGTATCAAGACCCTATCCTGCTTTAAGTGCGCCTGACTTTTGGCTTAACAACCGCACTGGCGGGCTTGGTCGCGCGCGGCGCTGCTTTCTTCGGGGCAGCACGCGGCGCGGCCGGTTTTTTTGCCTTGGCAGCGACTGGTGCCTCAGCCTGTGGCTGCAATGCATTACCTACCGCTTGCTTGAACTGGTCTTGCAACAGATTCCACCATGCGTTCGGATTGGCTAGTGGCGCGGCGGATGCCTCGGTATCTGCTACCGGTTCCGGGGCAGCAGCAGGGGCCGGCTCGGGGACCGGCGGCGCAGCGGCGGATGGCTTGGCGGATGCGCCAGCCGCTGGTGCAGGAGGCCAGGCAGGAAAACCGAAGCCCGAGGCTGTTGGCGGAGTCGCAGGCGATGCCGCCGCCGCGTGCGCGCCAAACATGGACCCCATCGACTGCAACGTGGCGATCGTCGCGCTTTGCACCTCCAGCGTCTGTATGGTGCCGCGTAACATGTTCATATTCAGCTCAAGCCAGGACTCGACCGCCTTCAGATCGGTGATTTTCTTATTAAGCTCCTCGACCGACAAATTCGGTACGGTGGCACCCGGCATACTGGAGCCGCCCCACATTTTTTTAATGAACTCAAAGGAATCGGCCATTGATCCGGTGCCGGGCATCTGGTCAGGCTTGAACATGTTGATCTCCTAGTGTGGCAAATGGGCAATACGCCAGTCGTGCTTAAGGCGCTGTCTTCTGTCTTTATTTCTATGAGCCTCTATCGGACCGGGCGCTGCATGCGGCAAGTGGCAGGCAAGGCAGTTTGCGCCGCCGACAGGTAAAGTTCCGTCTTGAACCCGTAGCCGCTACCCTCGTTATCGAAACGGATCCCACCGTCCGACAGTTTCTGCATGATCGACACATAAAGCGGTTGTATTAATTGATGGTCTTCCGCCCGCATCGTTGCTGCATGAAAAGCGTTTTGATAATGCGCCCCTTCCAGCGCTTTGGCAACCGCCAGCGCTTCGGTACTCTGCGCCTTTTCGATTGCCGCCGCCAACATATCGATCATCACATACATGCGCATGTGCACATAATCGTCGGCTGCCTTGGGGTAACGCTGGCGGAATTGGCGGTAAAACTGGTCGCTGGGCGAATCCGGCGTGCCATCGCCGGCATTCGGATGCCACTCGGCCACTGCCCGCACGCTGCCAACACCGGCGTCACCAATGGCCGCCGGCGCACCCAGCCCGTTGCCGTAGAACGTATAAAATTTGGCGCGAAAACCGGCGGCACTGGCCGCCTTGACCAGCAAGGTCAGATCATTACCCCAGTTGCCGGTAATGACCGTGTCAGCACCACTGTTTCTGATTTTGGCGATATATGGCGCAAAATCCTTGATCTTCCCGATGGGATGCAATTCTTCGCCGACGATCTGAATATCGGGTCGTTTAGCGGCCAGTTGCGCACGCGCCGCCCGCGCCACCTGCTGCCCGAAACTGTAATCCTGCCCTATCAGATACACCCGTTTGGCGTGCGTATCGCCCTTGATCACCTCGGTCAACGCCTGCATGCGCATGTCCGCATTGGCATCAAAACGAAAATGCCAGAAACTGCATTTTTCATTCGTCAGCGCCGGATCGACTGCCGAGTAATTCAAAAATAGCATCCGTTGTTGCGGATTACGCTGATTATTCTTACCCACCGCATCGATCAGGGCCGCAGCAACCGCCGAGCTATTGCCCTCGATGACAAAGGGGATATGCCGCTCGTTCAAGCGCCGCAGCTGCATCAGGCTTTCTTCAACCGCCAGCTGGTTATCGAACAGCACCAGCGCCAAGGGATGTCTGCCATCCGGCAGTTTGACTCCGCCACGCGCATTCACCTTCTCAATGGCAAAGCGGACGTTGCGCACCACGGCGTCGCCGGCATTGGCAAACGGGCCGGAAAGGCCCTCTATCATGCCGATTTCAATCGGTGCGAGAGGGCTGGCCGCGCGCACTGTCGCGCTCCCCAGCAAACTCCCGCACATTAGCAATACTGCCCCGGCATACCGAGACAAAGAAAATCCTGACATGGGGTTCGTCCTTTCACATGGCGGTCAACCCGTAACGCAGAGCAATCCTGCCGCGTCGAGGGCCACGCATTGTACGTGGTTTGCCGGGCTCGTTCCTATAGATAGGTTTACACTCCGGGGATGAGTAAAGGACCCTCCTCCCACCCGATGCGCCCAAGTCAATGGCCAAGACGCGCCAGCGCGCTGGCCATACTCATGCTGAGCGTGCTGCTGCATCTGCAACTGCTACGCTGGGGCAACCGCCAGCTGCAAGAACCCGCTCCGGCCATTTCCCTGCCTAGCGAAATCAAGGTCGAATTGCTCCCCCCACCACCATTGAGTCCACCGCCGCGCCCGAAGCCGCCCACCCCAGCGCCGCAGGCACGCGCCAAAGCCACACCACGGGCCCTGCCGCCCCCCTCTCCAGCGCCAGCAATAGAAGGCAGCGACAACGCCACTGGCACAGCCAATGGCGCGAACAACGGCGCAGAAGCAGCACCGGCTCCGACAGCGCCGGACGCCACTGTCGATGCACAACAACCGGCCTCTCCTCCGCCGTCGGCAGAACTGTTTTATGATGTTCAGGCCTTGCGCGAGGGACAAACTTATTACAGCGGCGCTGCCATACGCTGGAACACCGACGGCAAACGGTATTCGATCCAGGGTCAAGCCAGCATTCTTTTTTTTACCCTGCTCAATTTCAGTAGCGAAGGCGTCGTCAACACGGCCGGACTGGCACCGGAACTCTATTCCGAAAAACGGCGTGGAAAACCGCCTACCGAAACCGTATTCCGCCGCGACCGCAACGTCATCAGTTTCTCCGGCGCCGATCCCGAACACCCTCTCACTGGAGGCGAACAGGATCGCGCCAGTATCCTCTGGCAATTAGCTAGTCTTGGGCACGGCGACAGCAGCCGCTTCGCACCGGGCGCGCAGTTTGATTTTTTCGTTGCAGGCGTACGGGACGGCGACGTTTGGCACATTGAAACGCTGGGCGAAGAAACCATGCGACTGGACGGAGCAGATCTCACCGTCTGGCACTTGGTGCGACTGCCGGGCGGCACCTACGACAAGCGCATCGACATCTGGCTGGCGCCGCAACGCCAATGGTATCCAGTCAAAATACGCTACACCGAAACGAACGGCGATTACGTGGATATGGCCCTATCCCGCATCCAATCCTGATGCCCCTCCGGCATCCTCTCTTACATGCATACACCAGGAAGAAGAAACACGATGATCAGAAAACACCTCCTATTAGGCGCACTCTGCTGCGCGCTACTGGCAACAATCCCGGCCAGCGCCGCGACCGACCCGCATCCCGCGACAAAACGCAGCATCAACCTGCCGCCACCGGCAGAACTCGGCTATGCCATCACGGCGCAGCAAAGCGGTTTGACGCTCAATGGCGATGCGGTCGTGAAATGGCAGCATCAGGCCAATACCTTCAGCGTGCAAACTGAAATCCGCGCCGCCATGCTGGGCAAAATCCTCGATACCAGCAGCAAAGGCATGATCGACAACTACGGTCTGGCCCCCGCCAGTTTCGACGAAAAACGTTTCCGTAAAGATGCCAGCACCACCACCTTCAATCGCAGCACCCGCACCATAGGATTCACGCAAAGCAGCGCCAGCTTTCCTCTGATAGGCGGCGAACAGGATCGCGCCAGCGTCATCTGGCAACTGATTGGCATTGCCCGCGCAGCCGCTAATCGCTTCAAGCCCGGTTCTGAATGGCAGTTCTTCGTTGCCGGTCAACGAGATGCCGAGGCATGGGCCTTCAAAGTAATTGGCCGCGAAAAAATCGACACCGCGCTGGGCCGCATCGAAACGGTACACCTGTTCCGCGCACCGCCACCGGACGATCAGGACCAAAAACTCGATGTGTGGCTGGCACCGGGGCATGACTGGTACCCGGTAAAACTGCGATTTACCGATCCCGACGGCGACTACATAGAACAATCACTGCAAACCATTTCCAAAATTTCACGGTGACATCATGACAAGCAAGCACAATGCCGCCGCGCCGCAAGGCGCACTGGTCCTCTTTAGCGGCGGTCAGGATTCGACCACCTGCCTGGCCTGGGCTCTTGAGCGCTATCCCCGGGTAGAAACCATCGGTTTCGACTACGGCCAGCGCCATGCCGTCGAATTAACGGTACGCCCTACCATCCTGGAAAAAATGCGCGCCATGAACCCGGACTGGGCGGCACGTTTAGATGCCGATCACCTGATCGACCTATCGCTGATCGCCGCCATTTCAGACACCGCCATGACCAGCAACGTCGCCATCACGATGCAGGAAAACGGCTTGCCGAACACCTTCGTCCCGGGTCGCAACCTGCTATTCCTGACGGTAGCGGCCACGGTTGCCTACCGGCGCGGACTCGATGTCCTCGTAGGTGGCATGTGCGAAACGGATTTTTCAGGCTATCCCGATTGCCGCGACGATACGATCAAGGCACTGCAAGTGGCACTCAATCTGGGCATGGCCACCCGCCTGAGACTGGAAACTCCACTCATGTGGATAGACAAAGCCGCCAGTTGGGAACTCGCACGCACACTAGGCGGCGATGCCTTAATCGACTTGATCCGCGCCGACACCCACACCTGCTACCTTGGCGAGCGCGGGACCTTGCATGACTGGGGATATGGCTGCGGCGAATGTCCCGCCTGCGCCTTGCGCGCCAACGGTTACCAACAGTTTGCCGCCGGAAACCCTGCTTAAAAAATCACGGAATCCGCTGTGCACTCAGGAGGAACATGGCAGCACCTTGAACCGCCCGGCGTGCCGCCGGATCCTTCGATACGCCCTCCGGGCTACTCAGGACGAACGGCAGGATATGTAGCCGGCACCCGCTGCCGCTGATGTCCCAGCGGCGCCAGAACCTCTAAGTAAGAGCAAGTAAGCATAGCGAGCGACGCAAGGTCAGGGTAAGAAGCCCAGCCCTACTTTAAGGACGGCTGGGCTTTACCAAGCGGAGAAGAGCATGGCTGTGTCTGAGACGATCAGTATCCGACCTGAACAACTGTGTACCGCCGCTTTTCTCAGGCCGCACCAGAACCGCTGAGTAAGCGTAGCGAGCGACGCAAGGTCAGGGTAAGAAGCCCAGCCCTACTTTAAGGACGGCTGGGCTTTACCAAGCGGAGAAGAGCATGGTTGTGTCTGAGACGATCAGTATCCCGACCTGAACAACTGTGTACAGCCGCTTTTCTCAGGCCGCACCGGAACCGCTGAGTAAGCGTAGCGAGCGACGCAAGGCCAAGGTAAGAAGCCCAGCCCTACTTTAAGGACGGCTGGGCTTTACCAAGCGGAGAAGAGCATGGTTGTGTCTGAGACGATCAGTATCCCGGCCTGAACAACTGTGTACAGCCGCTTTTCTCAGGCCGCACCGGAACCGCTGAGTAAGCATAGCGAGCGACGCAAGGTCAGGGTAAGAAGCCCAGCCCTACTTTAAGGACGGCTGGGCTTTACCAAGCGGAGAAGAGCATGGTTGTGTCTGAGACGATCAGTATCCCGACCTGAACAACTGTGTACAGCCGCTTTTCTCAGGCAACACCGGAACCGCTGAGTAAGCGTAGCGAGCGACGCAAGGTCAGGGTAAGAAGCGCAGTCGTATTTGAGTACGGTGACGATTTGAATTCTTGCAGCCCTGCGAACATGGCAATACCTGAATGCGATCCGCATTTACAAGCTGAGATCTAGTCAACACCTGTTTTTCTCCGGCAGCACCAGAACCGCTGAGTAAGCGTAGCGAGCGACGCAAGGTCAGGGTAAGAAGCGCAGTCGTACTCGAGTACGACGAGCATCGCAGCCCTGAGATTGCGCCGCGCAGTAGCTTAATCAGCGGTTCTTCAGAAGAGTTCGTTTTTGACTGCGTTACTTGTTTTTTCTTCGGTGGGGGCAGCACTTCCATCCGCACCACCCAAGCCGAGGTCACGCACGGCAGCATTGCCGGGCGAGAATTCGCTGTAGTAATAGTCGCCGCCGCTTTCAATGATGCCTGCCGGTACGGTGCGATCCACGTTCGGCACATTCTTGAGTGCGGTTTGCATGTAATTGATCCAGATCGGCAATGCCAGACCGCCGCCGGTTTCCCTGCCGCCCAGACTTTTCGGCTGGTCGTATCCCATCCAGGCAATGCCCACCAGTCCGGGTTGGTAACCGGCAAACCAGGCATCGAGCGAATCATTCGTGGTGCCGGTCTTGCCCGCCAGATCAGTACGCTTGAGCGACATCGCCTTGAAACCGGTGCCATGCCGAACGACGTCACGCAGCATACTGTCCATGATGAAGGCGTTACGAACATCAATCACCCGATTGGCCTCGTCACCGGCCTGTACCGGTCTGGCGAAACTCACCAGCTTGTTGTTGACATCGGTAATCTTAGAAATCAGATAGGGGTTGACCTTGTAACCGCCGTTAGCAAAAACGGAAAAGGCCGTCGCCATTTGCAGGGGCGTCACAGCGCCTGCGCCTAAAGCCATGGTCAGATAAGGTGGATGTCTTTCTGCATCGAAACCAAAGCGGGTAATGTAATTCTGCGCATACTTGACGCCGACCCGGTCGAGGATGCGTATCGACACCATATTGATTGACTTCTGCAAGGCGCGCCGCATCGATATCGGCCCCTCGAACTTGCTGCCGTAATTCTTCGGTTGCCAGACCTGACCGCCGGTCTGAGTGAACGTCAGCGGCGCATCATTAATAATGGTGGCCGGCGACAAGCCCTTCTCCAGTGACGAGGAATAAATGAAAGGTTTAAACGACGAACCCGGCTGCCGCCAGGCCTGAGTGACGTGGTTGAACTTGTTGCGATTGAAATCGAAGCCACCGACTAACGCGCGGATCGCACCATCTTGCGGGCTGGTGGACACCAGCGCCGATTCCACATCGGGCAATTGCGTCACGCTCCAGTCCTTGCCATCCTGAATCACACGGATGATCGCACCGCGCTTGACCTTGCGTTGCGGCGGCGCTTTGTCACTCAATAAATTAGTGGCAAAACTGAGTCCCGGCCCGACGATTTTGATTTCTTCGCCCGTCGCCAGCACTGCATCAATTTGCTTGGGACTCGCCGCCGTCACCACGGCAGCAAAAATATCGTCGTTGGCAGGGTGATCGGCCAGCTCAACATCGAACGCTTCTTCGATATCGTCCTTCGATCCCTCGGGAATTTCCATGTAGGCTTCCGGACCGCGATAGCCATGACGCTTTTCATAATCCATCACGCCGCGCCGCAGCGCGAGATAGGCCGCATCCTGATCGGTCTTGGTGATGGTGGTAAACACATTCAGACCGCGTGTATAAGTTTCATCCTTGAATTGCGCATAGACCAATTGACGCGCCATTTCCGCCACGTATTCGGCGTGAACGCCAAACACGGTGTTGTCGGTTTTGATATCCAGCTCTTCCTTCTGCGCAGTGTCATATTGCGCATTGGTGATGTAACCGAGCTGATTCATACGCTGCAAAATATATTGCTGGCGCGCGTAGGCGCGTTTGGGATTGACCACCGGATTGTAAGCGGACGGCGCTTTCGGCAAACCAGCCAGCATGGCGGCCTCCGCGATCGTGATGTCTTTCAGATTCTTGCCGAAATAAATCTGCGCTGCCGAGGCAAAGCCATAGGCCCGCTGTCCCAGATAAATCTGGTTCATGTAAACCTCAAGGATCTGATCCTTGCTCAGACTGCGTTCTATTTTCCAGGCCAATGGAATTTCATAAAGAAATTTGCGCGAAGCGCGCTGCACAAAGGTTGGCTCATTGCTGGTTAAAAAGAAATTGCGGGCTACCTGCTGGGTAATGGTGCTCGCGCCGCCGCCGCCGCCGTGCAGATTGGCCAGAGTTGCGCGAACGATGCCTTGATAATCGACCCCGCCATGTTCGTAAAACCGATCATCCTCAATGGCCAGAACAGCGCGCTTCATAATCAAGGGAATTTCATTGATCCGCATCAGGCTGCGACGCTCTTCACCGAATTCACCAATCAAGACGCCATCTGCGGAAAAAATACGCAGCGGAACTTTGGGACGATAGTCGGTCAGGGAGTCAATTTCCGGCAGCTTGGGGTAGGCCAGCGTTACGATAAAGAAAATACCGAGAGCGGCCATCGCAATCAAGGCCACAAACACGCCGACACTAGCGATCAGCATGCGCAACACCAAGGGCAGACGCCGCCAGCGAGATGGCTTAGTCGCGGCATTTCTCTCCGACGCAATGCCCGTCTTGCGGCCTGCTGACGGGATGTTTTCCGGGGATTTCTTGTCGGTGGGAGTAGGGGGAAGCGGAGCAGCCATGCGGGGAAGGGAATCAAAAGGACAATCGCCCCATTATAACGGCTCACTACTTATCAAGGTCTCTGGCACCATGCCTCATCGCTTCATTACACAATTCCACGCCAACGACACTAACGGCACAATGCCTCAAAACGAGCGTGCGCCCTGACGAACGCGGGTCGCGCCATCACTATCGAATGGGATCGACAATATTTTTTTGACTGCCATCCCTTCATACAACCATGACGATAGGCATTGCCGACTGCCACCGGAATGCTGGAAGGTACTACTTTTACCTTTTCCAAAAATGCCCTGATATTGCCCTCCGGCGAAGTTCATTTCCGCATGGAATGATTTCTTATTTCTTTGCCAACCCTCATATCAAGTAAAACGATTAAATCCGCTCTGGCAGGCCAAATCATGCTGATTACTTGTCCCTGAAACGCTATATTCCACTACACTATTTACGTGCATTCCAGTGCAATTCAACGGCATCCGATCAGGCACCTTCATTGCCGGATTTCAACCATGCCAGCGATATCAACAATACCCGTATCCAAAGATAAAAATGCGAGGGGGGAAAGTTGGATAAGAAGCGTGTCATCCTGTTTGCCATTGTCATAACACTACTGTGTGCGCCGCTGCCGCTAGCAGCCACTTTTTATCTATCCTGGATCCGCACTCTGGACGGAGAACAGGCAGAACTGCAGGAATTGGGACATCAGGTACTGCAACGCACCCGACAATCGTTTGCAGTGGCTTCCGGAACGCTGCGTGCATTCGACGAATGGCAGGGCGACCCCTGCTCACCGGATCACATCACGCAAATGCGCGTTGCTACCGTCAACACCCATAGCATCGTGGAAATCGGCTACTTCGAAAATGGCTTGCTGGTTTGTACGTCCTGGGGCATGAATGATCGCATCATCGGACAATCGAAACCTGACTTCACCACATCGGACGGGATGCAGGTCAGCCTGAATATCACACCCATGATCAAAGGCAGTCTGCCGATGATGATCATGCATTACAAATCCTACAACGCGCTGATCAATCCCCAGTTTTTTACCGACATCATCGCCTCTCCAGCAATACGACTGGCGCTCGCGACCGAGCAGGGCCAGATACTGGGGACCATGAACCAGCCCGACCTCAAGCTGCTGCAAGACTTGATCCGCGCTCCCAATGAAAAAAATTCGACCGCATTAAGCATGGATGAGTCGCGCCTTATCGCGCTCTCGCACGAAGATAAACTCATCGCCCTGGTCACCGAACCACGTGCGCATGTCATGGAAAAACTGCGGCGTCAGCAAATTTATTTGTTACCCGTGGGAGTGCTGCTATCGCTACTCATCGTTGGACTTGCTTACCAAATGGTACGACGCCGCCTGTCGCCGTTGGGCGAACTCAAAGTTGCCGTTGCCAGAAAAGAATTTATCGTCCATTACCAGCCGCTGATCGATCTCAGAACCGGCGTCTGCATCGGCGGCGAAGCGCTGGTGAGGTGGCGTCGTCGTGACGGCAGCATGGTACGGCCCGACCTGTTCATTCCGCTGGCAGAAGAAAGCGGTCTGATATTGCCGATTACCGATCAGATCGTCGCGGCGGTGGTCGCGGATCTGCGCGAGCTGTTCATTGCCGACAAATCCGTTCACATCGCCATCAACATGAGTCCGCAGGACATCAAGACCGGGCGCGTCCTCCAGGTGATCGAAAATGCCTTGCGCAACACCGGCATCGACAGACGGCAAATCTGGCTGGAAGCCACCGAGCGCGGCTTTCTGGAAGTCAGCGCCGCCAGCGTCACCTTGCAACGCGCCCGTGAAGCAGGGCATCTGGTCGCCATTGATGACTTTGGCACCGGCTATTCCAGTCTGTCTTATCTGAGCAATCTACCGCTGGATGCGTTGAAAATCGATAAATCTTTCGTCGATACGATAGGCACCGATTCCGCAAACAGTACGGTCATACCGCACATCATTGAAATTGCGCAAAGCCTGAAACTGAGCATCGTCGCTGAAGGCGTAGAAACGCAATCCCAGGCCGACTATCTGCTCGCCCGCAATGTCGACTATGGTCAGGGCTGGCTGTTTGCCAAAGCCATGCCGGCGGCTGACTTCATCGCCTTCTGCCAAAAAAACCGGGCCAAGTCCGAGAAAAAGGATGCGTAGGTAGTCAACGCCTACCGCGCGTTCGCATTCCCAAACCACACGTCAACAGACCCTAGTAAAACAGCGTTTTGAAGGCAGTTTGCGGATCGAATGCGGACTGGTGAGCAGGCGCGGGACAGGGCGCACTGCGTGCAACGCACGACCACTCAATCAACGAGTCGCATTGCCACTCCCCTGCAAACGACTCCCCCGGCGGCATGATCTCATCCAAACTACTCTAGAATAGTGCGCACTGCGCTTTGACGCGCCACCGGAAACTCCCATGTCCATTCCTGCATTGCAGCGCCACCTGCGTTGGTTCTTGTGCGTCCTGCTGCTGACAATGCTGGCAGCGTGCAGCACGCCGTCGAGTTCCAATCTGCAGCAATTCGCCGGCCAGCCCGGTTATTACACGGTGCAGAAGGGCGACACCTTATCGGCAGTCGGCCGCAAATTCCGTCAGTCCGTTCGTAACATCGCTCGCTGGAACAAATTAAAAGATAACGACGACATTGAAATCGGCCAGGTATTGCAGGTAGCGCCACAAACGGCGAGCGCCACGCGCAGCAACAAACCCCGCACGGAAGCCAGTGCGGCGGAACCACAGTCCGATGACGGGCCGCCGCCAGGCACATGGACGTGGCCAACCGAGGGTAAACAAGTTGCTGTATTCGGGCCGCGTAAAAAGGGAATAGAGATCGCTGGCACGAGCGGCCAGCCAGTACTGGCTGCCAGCGATGGCAAAGTCAGTTATGTCGGCAATGGGATTCGCGGCTACGGAAATCTGATCATCGTCAAACACAGCGGCGGTTTTCTTTCCGTCTACGCTCACAATAGCGCTGTTACTGCCAAGGAAGGTCAGACAGTCAGCAAGGGGCAGAAAATCGCTGAAATGGGAGACTCCGACAGCAACGGAGTCAAACTGTATTTTGAAATCCGGCGGCAGGGCAAGGCAGTCGATCCGGCTAACTACCTTCCCGCACGCTGAAAATTCAATTACTAAAAACGCTCTTTAAGCCGGAATAAATTGCCATCCCAGATGTCCCGATCGACACCAGAGCGCCGCCTATTCCCTGCAGGCGTTCGGCTCTTTTCTGAATCGCCTCCGGCTTCATATCGGCGCTTTTTAATAGCTCGGCCAGTCTATAGCTCCGACTATTAGTGGCGATATTTTCGCGTGAAGCCAGCACAGAGCTAACAATCATCCCGGTCACAAAACTGATCCAGATGCTGAACGCATATTCCGCAAACTCTTTCCATTCCAGAGTTGACTGCGGCAACACCGCAGTATGGTCCACCAGACTGACATCAAAACTCATCGCCCACACCGTCAACAGGGCCATACAGGCGCTCAGCAATGCCCAGTTGCGGAAAGAGGCATGCCGATGACGCAGAACCAGCAATCCGAACGGCACCGGTATCAGCAGCGATACGATACGCAAATACACCACATGCAGGTCGTACAGAATACTGATCAGATAATGCGCCAGCAACAGCATCAGGCAGGGCAAAACAAAGTAACGCAGCAACATGGAAACATGCCGCAGCAAGTACGCACTTACTCTCGCAAACGGGGAGACCGGCTCTGCATTGGCGAACAGGAAAGCCGGCGCCGCCAACGCGGCTTCCGCATTTTGTATCAGCTGTAATTCCAGCAGCGCCATTTTTTCCCGCAGCTCGCTCAACTCCTGCTTACTGGCAAGTACCTCTTCCAGATTGGCGATTTTTTGCAGCAAAGGCTTGAACAGGTATAAATCTTTGGTGCAATAAGAACAGGCCAGGGCTTCATCCGGAATCACGGACACGCAGTAGGGGCAGTTCATATCATGGACTCACCTTGATCGCGATCACGGTATGCGATTCCCGCCCATCCGCATCCTTGACCTTGACGTTGAGCTGATGCTCTCCGGGCGGCACTTCTGCATTGTTTAATACAATCCCGCCGGAGGAAACGCCCGCTCCCAGCCGCGATGTCAAATCGACTGCGGGTGATTTCATATAAGTTATTTTGACGCTGGCAGGATCGATTTTGACACCGCCGCGCTCTTCAAAATTAATTTTGAGATTGAACGGCGATTTGATATTTTCACCCGCAACCGGGGAAACCAGCTGTATGCCCGGCCCACGGGTAATGCCGCGCGTTTGAACAATGCCGCTCGCTGCCGGCAATGTTGCCTCACCAGGGGTAATCAAGACCACGGCCTGCGCGTGGGAAGCACAACAAAACAGAAATCCAACAATGATTTTATTTTTCATCATGCCCTTTTAATTTTTTTTTGTGATGCTCGGTTGTGGAGCCCTGTTCTGACTGACTCACGCTTGACCTCTCACGCTTGACCTCTCACGCTTGACCTCTCACGACTGACCACATCGGCGCCCAATTCCCGCAAAAGCCCCTACGCCCCTCCGCTGCAAACGGGAATCAGAAAACGGTGCGCATTAACGTCGCCGGTTTCTATCCGGCAATAATTAACCGCGTCATTATCCATCATTTCCAATGCCGCGGGCAGCATCCATCAGTCGGGGTGCAAGCGGCCGCATTGACTATTTTTCCTGTTGATTCTTGCCAAGGTTGCGCAGGATATCGCGCCAGCTAAGAATTCCGACCGGTATGTTGTCACCGTCGACAACGGGAATACATGAGATTTTATGTGCGATAAATAAACCGATTGCATCCTCTACCGTCGCGTCTTCCCGCAGCACAATCGGGCGTCGCGACATGATCTGATGCACCCGCTTGTTGAGACTCGCCAGATCGCGGTAACTCTCGGTCGGCGTCCCTATGTAGGGACTCAGGGCCTTCAGCAAATCGCGATCGGAAACAATGCCAATGAGCACGCGTTCCTCGACAGCAAGAACATGGTGGAAGTGCAGATTTTCAAAAATTTCCTGCACCGCCGACAGCTTGTCATCGAGCTCAACGGTAACAATTTTCCTGGTCATTACTTCTTGAACGTTCATAGCTGGGCTCCGTATCTGGGGGTTTTCTCAGTCTATTCGATCACCATTGGCTCACGAATTTCAAGAATACCTCAGGAAACGCAGAGGAAGTATGGCGAGCGGAGCAAAGTCAAGGCAACAACAACAACAACAACAACAACAACAACACAAGAAGCACCGTCTTTAATCAGCACATGAGGAACACCACCTCCCGGCAACGGGCCGATCAATCCAGTCGACAAAATCAGTCGCGCAACTCAGCTCTCAACTCAGCTTTCAACACAGTCAGTCATTTAATCCGTCGTCACTCCCATTAAAACTGCTCCCAGCTATCACTGTCGTCTTGTTTTGATGGTGCGATAGCCGACTGAGGGGTCCGCGAGGGAGCCGTCTCTTTCAACCGCGCCACAGGCGGCGTCACGTTGACGGTTTTACGGGTGGCTGGACGAACGCTTGAACGAACAGGCGCGGCTTGTTTCGCCACCGGCACAGACTGTTGACGCGATGCGGCGTCATCCAGTTTGAATGCATTGACAACCTGGGCAAGATTGCCCGCTTGCTCGCGCAGGGACTGTGAGGCCGCAGCGGCTTGCTCCACCAGCGCTGAATTTTGTTGTGTCGCTTCGTCCATCTGGTTAATGGCCTGATTGACTTGCTCGATGCCGATACGCTGTTCCTGACTCGCTGCCGAAATTTCACTGACAATATCTGCAACCCGTTTGACACTTTGCACGACGGCATCGATCGTGACGCCAGCCTGCTCCACCAGCTCACTACCGATATTTACTTTCTCAACCGATTTGCCGATCAGCGTTTTAATTTCTTTTGCAGCAGAGGCAGACCGCTGCGCCAGATTGCGAACCTCACTGGCCACCACGGCAAATCCGCGTCCCTGTTCGCCGGCACGCGCCGCTTCCACGGCCGCATTGAGCGCAAGAATATTGGTTTGAAAGGCAATGCCGTCAATGACACTAATAATGTCGACGATTTTCCTCGACGACTCATCGATCGACAGCATGGTGTCAATCACCTGACGCACCACCAGGCCGCCTTCGACCGCCACCTCGGACGCACTGACAGCCAGCTTCGTTGCCTGCAAGGAATTATCGGCATTTTGCGTCACGGTCGACGTGAGCTCTTCCATCGCAGACGCAGTTTCTTCTAGCGTACCTGCCTGCTGTTCGGTGCGACTCGACAAGTCCAGATTGCCGGACGCAATCTCAGCCGAAGCCGTATCGACCGTATCAATACCGACCCGCACCTCGCTGATTACCCGGTGCAAACTTTCGTTCATATCCTTGAGCGCCTGCATCAACTGACCGGTCTCATCGGTCGAGCGAACCTCGATATTGTGGCTGAGATCGCCCGCTGCCACGAGGCGCGCCGCCTTGACCGCCGCAGCGAAAGGCTGCGTGATCGAACGTGTGATCCAATAAGCGAAAGCGGCGCCGAAGACGATACCCGCTCCGGTCAACAAGCCAATCAGGATGGTGCTGAAACGATTGATGCTCTCAACATGCGCAGCCAGTCCGTCAATCAGGTCGCTTTCGTGTGTCACGAGTTTTTTAATATCGTCGATATATGTTTTCAGCTGCGGCTCAAGCCGCTCACCCAGCACTTTAAGCGCCTCTTCATGATTGCCGTCGGTCTTTTCTTTCACCACCGCGCCATTTGACGCAAGGACCAATTTCCGGTCGGCGAGAATCTGCGCCCACATCGTCTTTTCCGTCTCGCTCGTCAGCGACGCCTCGATCTTTTTTACCAGAATGTTATTGCGCTCAATCGTGGCGACAACCTGATCCTTGAATAATTTCTGCTGAACCGGATCAGCATTTCTTGCGCCGGCAACGATGCGGCCGCCATTGACCTCAATCTGAGCCAGCAGATCGCGGATAGATCGTTCCTTCAAAATGGCATGCTTGGCCATGAACTCGGTGTCTTTTCCCACTTCCCCCAGCTGATAAATCCCAACCCCTGAGATGACGACCATCAAACCCATTACGAATGCAAAGGCGAGCGCAAGTCTGGTACCAATTTTAAAATTTCTCATTTTTATCTTATTTATTATTTAACAACATTAAAAATTCAACACTGAAAATTTAAATTTTATTCAATTTAAAAATGACGCAGCTACGCATCAAATATATGGTTTTAATTGTTCGAGATATTGACACATATTTATTCATCACATTAACTTTAATCATATATTTATCTGATTAAAGTATTGGCTCTTAAATTATTTTTATAGCCTGTTTTTTTATAGCCAATTATTTTTACCCAAGCTTAACAAGCGCCCAAACATACCACGTCGTGCCAAAGTAGTTTGTCGGGACGACGACAAACTACGCATTTTCTGAATACTCGCCAGAGTATCGATGAGATGAGTATTGACGTGCGCGATATCAGATGGAATGTGAAGTATCGACATACTTAATCAAGCATATATCGCCATACTGATATCGCCCTGCACAGCCGCTTAATCAGAAGCGATCTGTTTCTTATCTTTTTTCACGCCACTTCCAGACGCTTTTCCCGCATTCTTTTTAGTCTTCAGTGGTTCCACACCAGAACTGGCCGCATACGCCCGCAAATCGACCTGCTCCACAGCAGCTGATTCGACTGACATGAAACCCTCAAACGCACTCAGCAAATCACCGATGATGCGTTTGCCGAAGGCTTGTTCGATATGCCTGTACTGCAACTCGATCAGCGGCGCAATTTCACCGATGATCCGGTCGCCACCGGGAGCCAGCCGCACCATCAGCCGTCGCCGGTCATCCGCTACCGCCTCGCGGCATACCAGGTCCATGTCTTCCATCCGCAGCAAAACACCTGACATGCTGGAACTAAGTATCTGACACAGATCACACAACTCGCGCGGCTCCAGCTGCCCATGTTCATCCAACAGGCGCAGCACGCGCCATTGCTGCTCAGTGACCCCAAAATGATTCAGAATCGGCCGGAAGTGGGACATCAAATGCTCGCGGGATTGCAAAAAGAGCTGGGGCAAATTGCGATAGGCGATCCGATGTTTCAAGTGGCGCTCCGTTTGAAGGTATCTGTTAAATGCGGCAGCTGAAGGTGTCAACTGAATGTGTCAGCCAATAGTGTCGGCTGGAATTTCTGTAACTGGCAACATCGATCCGGTTTCTCGATAGCGGGTATGCCAGGCGAAGGCTTCTTCCAATAGATGCGGCGTATGCCCGCCACGCTCGCTGGCTTTGGCCACATAATCGCGCAGCATGCCACGGTAGGGCTCCGCCACGCAATGCTCAATGATGACCTGCGCCCGTTCGCGCGGTGCCAGGCCACGCAAATCGGCCAGACCAATTTCGGTCACGATGATATCGACATCATGTTCGTTATGGTCCACATGCGACACCATGGGCACAATGCTTGATACCTTCCCGCCCTTGGCGAGGGATTTCGTGGCAAACACCGCCAGATAGGCATTGCGCGCAAAATCGCCCGACCCACCGATACCATTCATCATGTGCGTTCCCAGCACATGGGTGGAATTGACGTTGCCATAAATATCGGCTTCCAGAGCGGTATTGATGGCAATGATGCCCAGCCGTCGAATGACTTCAGGATGATTACTGACTTCCTGCGGACGCAGTATCAGCCGATCTTTATAGCGGCCAATATCACCGAAAACTTCCTTGCTTTTTTTCTCCGACAAGGTAATCGAAGAACCCGATGCGAAATCGAGTTTGCCTGCATCGAACAGATCGAAAGTCGAGTCCTGTAGCACTTCCGAGTACATCGTCATGTGCTGGAACGGGCTGTCGATAAAGCCCATCATCACTGCATTGGCGATGCTGCCGATGCCCGCCTGAATCGGCATCAGGCTTTCCGTCAGACGTCCCAGTTTGACTTCTTCCTTGAAAAAATCGACCAGATGCGCGGCAATGGCGGCAGTTTCTGCATCGGCAGGCAGGATGGTGGAAGAGCTGTCGAGCTTTTGAGTAATGACGATAGCGACGATTTTTTCCGGCGGAATCTCAATGGCCAGCGTGCCGATGCGGTCGCTCACGCTCATGAGCGGAATCGGTTCGCGCTGCGGCCGCCGCTTGGGGATGAAAATGTCGTGCAGTCCTTCCAGTTCCAGCGACTGACTCAGATTGATTTCGACGATGATCTTGTCGGCCAGAATCGCAAAACTGGCGCTGTTGCCGACCGACGTCGTGGGAATAATGGCACCGGTTTCCGTAATGGCAATGGCTTCGATGATGGCCACGTCAATCGGCCCGATCTGCCGGGTGCGCAACAGTTCGACCGTTTCCGAGAGATGCTGATCGACGAACATCACCTCGCCGCGATTGATCGCCGCACGCAGCACAGGATCGGCCTGAAACGGCATACGGCGCGCCAGCACGCCCGCTTCCGTCAAGGTCTTATCCACGTCACTACCCAGCGAAGCGCCGGTCATCAGCGTGATTTTTAATTGCTGATGACGCGCCCGCTCTGCCAGCGCCAGCGGCACTACCTTGGCGTCACCGGCACGGGTAAAACCGCTCATGCCGACGGTCATGCCGTCGTGTATCCATTCGGCAGCCTGATCGGCGCTCACAATGCGCTCCCTCAGGGCAGGCAGGCGGATGCGGTCCTGATACTCATCGTGCATGGCGGATTTCCTTTTATTTTCGTTATGTCAGGCAGTAATCGACAGGGGCCAGCGGTGCGGGGATTTCTTCATCGCCAAGCGATTCCCGCAAGTTGATTTCAATGGTGCGGCAAATGGCATCGAGCGGCAGGTCGTTGGCTTCCATGCCGAACGGCTCTTCGATTTCATCACCCAGCGCATCCAGTCCAAAGAAGGTATAGGCCACGATAGCGACGACGAAGGGCGTCATGAAACCAATCGAGTCCACCAGTCCGAACGGCAGTAGAAAGCAGTAGATATACGCCGTACGATGCAGCAACAGCGTGTAGGAAAACGGAATCGGTGTGCCCTTGATGCGTTCGCAGGCTGCGCCCGCTGCGGTCATCGATGACATGGTGGCATCGATAGAAGCCGCCAGACAAGGGTCAATGCGCTTCTCTTGTATGCACAAGCGCAAATCCTGTCCCATTCGCTGCATCAGGAAATCAGGTTTGTTGGAGGACTTTTCCAACTGCTTCCATTCCGATGACGGCAGTAGATGTTGGTACTCCTCATCCGCGCTGAGATCGCGCAAATTGTGGCGCAAGGCATGCGCGAAAGCGATGGCGCGGAAGATCATGCGCACCCGCACATCGGCTAATCCGGCGCGGGCGGAGGCAGGTTCGGGAAAATCGATCAGGCTTTGGCACTGGCGCGAAAAACTGCGGCTCTTATGCACCAGCTCGCCCCATAATTTCCGCCCCTCCCAAAACCGGTCATACGCAGAATTATTCCGGAAACCCAAAAAGATCGCGATTGGCAGTCCGATCAGACTGAAGGGAATCGTGGTCAGCGTGATTTTGAGTTCGAACAGATCGCCATGCGTCAGTGTCACCAGGGTCGCGATCATCGTATTGACAATCAGCGAAGGCAAAATTCGTGGCATCACCGAGCCGCGCAGCAGCAGGAACAGCTTGAGTCCGGAAGGCCGGTCCCTGATTATCATGGGAAGTCTTTATCTAAATATTCACCAACATGTGAGTGATTATAAAGAGGAATTCCCGCGAACGTCAATGACCGATACAAATAGATGTGGCGAACAATCCACGCTGTGGGCGTGACACAAAAAGTAACAGCGACCATGACCGAGTGCGTCCTGATGCAAACACCCTGACGCTAGCATCCTTCAATCCCCTCCCACGATTGTCCTCACTCAAGCCAAGTCATCTAGATGTCACGACAAGGTCATATTGGCCCGCTAGTATCCACATCCAGAATCCTCTGCTTAAGCATGGCGCAAGCCTATCGCGTAAGCAGAGCTTCTTCATGTAGACAACCGATGTCCATCCCCCCAGAGGAATAGCCGATGCAAATCTCCACCTTGTTGAAAACCTTGCCTGCCCTGCTCTGCCTGACCACCACGCTGGCATCCGCAGAATCCAGCCTGACCGTCTACACCGCGCTCGAAGCCGACCAGATCAAGGCCTATCAGCATCAGTTTGAAACCGAATACCCTGACATCAAGATTCGCTGGGTGCGCGATTCCACCGGCATCATCACTGCCAAGCTGCTGGCCGAAAAAGCCGCGCCACAAGCCGATGTGATCATGGGCGTGGCCGTCACCTCGCTGCTGGTCCTGGAAAAAGAAGGCATGTTGCAAGGCTATGCGCCAAAAGGCGTGGAAAAACTGACCAAGCGCTATGTCGATGACGCCACCCCGCCGAATTGGGTGGGCATGGATGTCTGGGGTGCCACGATTTGCTTCAACACCGTAGAAGCCGCCAAGCAAGGCCTGAAAAAACCAGAAAGCTGGAAAGACCTGCTCAAGCCAGAATACAAGGGCAAGATCGTCATGCCTAACCCCGCCTCCAGCGGCACCGGTTACTTCGACGTCAGCGGCTGGCTGACCCAGTTCGGCGAAAAAGACGGTTGGACTTACATGGACCAGTTGCACAACAACATCGCCCAATACACGCATTCCGGCTCCAAGCCCTGCAAACAAGCGGCCAGCGGCGAATTCCCTATCGGCATTGCCTTTGAATACCGCGGTGCCAAGCTCAAAGAAAGCGGCGCGCCAATCGACCTGATCTTCCCGAAAGAAGGTCTGGGTTGGGATGTCGAAGCCACGGCCATCATGAAAGGCACCAAAAACCTGGAAGCCGCGCGCAAGCTGGCCGACTGGTCCGCATCGAAATCGGCGAACGAACAATTCGCCAACAATTTCGCCATCGTGGCCTATCCCGGCGTCGCCAAGCCTAATCCGCTGATCCCCGCCAACTACGAGCAAATGCTGATCAAGCAAAACCTGAAATGGGCTGCTGCCAACCGCGACCGCATCCTGGCCGAATGGACCAAGCGTTACGACGGCAAATCCGAACCTAAATAACCCGGCAACGCCAAGCGGCACCCGGGCCATCGTCCGGGTGGTCAGCTTTTTTACTCGGCCACACACAGCACCAGAACCTCTGAGTAAACGTAGCGAGCGGCGCAAGGTCAGGGTAAGAAGCGCAGTCGTACTCTGGTACGAAGAGTATCTCTGCCCTGAGATTGCGCCGCGCAGTAGCTTAATCAGAGGTTCTTTTTAAAGTGTTACGACAATGAGCCTTACCCTGCCTGAAATCAGTCAACTCTTCGATCATCTCGGCGCACGCCTGTACGGCGGCGAAGCGATTACCCAGCGCGAACATGCCTTGCAGGCCGCCTGGTCCGCTGAACAAGCCGGCGAAGAAGACAGCCTGATCATTGCCTGCCTGCTGCACGATCTCGGCCACCTGCTGTTCGAACAAAACGACGCAGATCTGGCCAGCGGCAAGGACGATCTGCATCAATTCAAAATCATCCCCTTCCTGCGCGGCCTGTTGCCGCCGGAAGTGACTGAACCGATACGCTTGCACGTCGATGCCAAACGCTACCTGTGCCAGCACGAAGCCGCCTATTACGAAGCCTTATCCGCAGCCTCAAAAATGAGTCTCGCCTTGCAAGGCGGCATCATGGACGCCACCGCCGCAAGCGCCTTTGCCACCCATCCCTACGCATCGCAAGCAATTGCCCTACGACGCTACGACGACGCCGCCAAGGTCGTAGGTCTGATTACTCCGCCTTTTTCGCATTTCCTCCCCACGCTCACGGCACTGGCCGAAAGGACTGCCGCAACATGCGCATCGACGACGCCGCCTCCGTACTAACCGCCGACAATGACTGGCTTAACATCCGTGGTATCAGCAAGCATTTCGGCGCTTTTCGCGCCCTGCACGATATCAAGCTGCACGTACGCAAAGGGGAATTCGTCTGCCTGCTCGGCCCTTCCGGCTGCGGCAAAACCACGCTGCTGCGCATCATTGCCGGGCTGGAAGTGCAAGACAGCGGCGGCCTCACCATGGATCAGCGCGAGATCGGCAACCTGCCGCCGGCGCAGCGCAACTACGGCATCGTGTTCCAGTCGTACGCCCTGTTCCCCAACCTGAGCGTAGCGGACAACATCGCCTATGCCTTGCGCAGCAATCGCCTTGAAAAAAATCGCCGGGTCGATGAATTGCTCGATCTGGTCGGACTGGCCGGTGCCGAACAGCGCTATCCGGCGCAACTCTCGGGCGGTCAGCAACAACGCGTCGCGCTCGCCCGCGCACTGGCCACCTCACCGCGACTGCTGCTGCTAGACGAACCCTTGTCCGCGCTCGACGCCAAAGTGCGCGAACGTCTGCGCCAGGAACTGCGCAACCTGCAACGCAAACTCGGCATCACCACCATCATGGTTACCCACGATCAGGATGAAGCACTGGAAATTGCCGACACCATCGTGGTCATGAACGAAGGCCGCATCGAGCAAATCGGCAGCGCTGAACAAATCTATCGCGACCCGGCCTCACGCTTCGTCGCCGACTTCATCGGCCGCGCCAACTGGCTGCCTTTGCAGCGTAACGCCGATGGCTTCACCACGCTGGCCGGCACGCCCATCAAAATAGCGATTCCCGCCGACGCCGATAGCGCCAGCCTGTTCTGCCGCCCCGAAGATGTGCGGGTGGAACCGCAATGGCATGCCGGATCGGAAGCCATGATGGCCGTGGTCGATCGCGTCGATTTCCACGGTGGCCTGCGCCGCGCCACCTTGTCGCTGTGCGCCGACCGCAAGTTGTCGATCTTCGCCGATGTCGGACCCAACGATGCCGGCTATGCCCTGCTGGAAGCCGGCAAGCGCGTACCGATCACCTTGCCAACGCACAAAATGCGGGTCTTCTCCGCACCGCAGGAATGAGCAGCGCAATCAATTCAGGCAGCACACCCGCCTCCGTTCCAAAGCGCAGGCGACTCTCCGCTTTCCGCAGCGGCGACGAACAACTCGCCGTCTGGATCACCGTCACCATCCTGCTGCTGTTGCTGATCTTCATTGCCTGGCCCTTGCTGAGCATGTTCAGCATGACCACAGAAGCACGCGACGGCAGCTACATCGGCCTCGCCAACTGGTCGGCCTTGCTGTCCGAACCACGACTACGCATTGCGGCAGGCAACAGCATTGCACTGGCCGCGACTACTTTATGTCTTGTCTTACCTCTGGCACTAGCCTTCGCCTTTGCACTGACGCGTACCCGCTTGCTTGGTCGCCGCGTATTCCGTCTGATTGCGCTCGCACCTATGCTCGCGCCCTCACTGATGCCCGCCATCTCGCTGGTCTATCTGTTCGGCAATCAGGGTCTGCTCAAAAGCTGGTTAGGCGGCAACTCCATTTATGGCCCGCTAGGCATCGTGCTGGGCGAAGTGTTTTACACCTTTCCGCACGCTTTGCTGATCCTGACCGCCGCATTGAGCGTGGCCGACGCCCGTCTGTATGAAGCTGCCGAAACGCTGGGGGCCAGCAAGCTGCGTCGCTTCCTGACCGTGACGCTGCCCAACGCGCGCTATGGCGTCATCTCCGCCGCCATGGTGGTGTTTACGCTGGTGGTCACCGATTTCGGTATCCCGAAAGTGATCGGAGGACAAATGAATGTCCTCTCGCTGGAAGCTTATAAACAGGTCATCGGCCAGCAAAATTTCAGCAAGGGCGCCATCATCGGCGTGCTGCTGCTGTTTCCCGCCGTGCTGAGTTTTATCGTCGAGCGCTGGTTGCTGCGACGTCAAACCAGCCAGATGAGCGGACGTTCGGTGGTCTATCAGCCGCGCCGCAACCTAGTACGCGACAGCGTTCTGTGGCTGCTGTGCAGCGGCATGTCGCTCTTTTTTCTAGCCTTGCTCGGCGTCGGCTGCGTCGCGGCCTTTATCAAGATGTGGCCTTACAACATGAGCTTCACCCTGGCGCATTTCGATTTTGATCAACTCGATGGCGGCGGCTGGCAGGCCTTTTGGAACAGTACACGGCTGGCCTTGCTGGTGACCCTGTTCGGCACCGGCTTCCTCTTTATCACCGCCTATCTGATCGAAAAATCCCCCGTGCCACGCAGCCTCGCCGCGGCCATCCGCAGTCTGGCCTTGCTGCCGATGGCAGTGCCGGGACTGGTGCTGGGACTGGGCTATGTGCTGTGCTTCAATGCCCCCGGCAATCCACTGCATGGGCTGTATGGCACGATGAGTTTGCTGGTCATCGCGACAATCGCCCACTATTACACCACCGCCCATTTGACGCTGGCGACTTCGCTGCGACAGCTGGATGGCGAAATCGAAGCAGTCGCACGCAGCCTGCAACGGCCGTGGTGGCAAACCTGCTTGCGCGTGACTGTGCCGATCAGCCTGCCGGCGATTCTCGATGTGGCGCGCTATCTGTTTGTCTCCGCCATGACGACCGTGAGCTGCGTCATTTTTCTCTACACGCCCGATACCGTATTGGCAGCCGTCGCGGTCCTGAACATGGATGACGCCGGCGACACCGCCGCTGCCGCTGCCATGGCCTCGATGATCGTCGCCAGTTCACTGCTGATCACGCTGCTGATGAACGGTGTGGGCTGGTGGCTCAATCGTCGCGCGCAGGCGTGGCGCACACCATCACACTAAAGATGCGGCCGGGCGACTGATCCACCCTGCTCCTGCTCCTGCTCCTGCTTCTGCTTCTGCTCCTGCTTAATCAACTCTATTAGGACTTCCATGCGCGATCCCATCCTCCTCACTCCCGGCCCGCTGACCACCAGCCTCGCCACCAAAACCGCCATGCTGCATGACTGGGGCTCATGGGATCGCACCTTCAATGTCCTGACCGCCGGAATCCGCCAGCGTCTGCTGGCCATCATCGAAGATACGGGCGATTACACCTGCGTCCCGCTGCAAGGTTCCGGCACCTTCGCCGTCGAAGCCGCCATCGGCACCTTGCTGCCGCGTGAGGGGAAATTACTGTGTCTGGTCAACGGCGCTTATGGCAAGCGCATCGTGCAGCTCACTAAAATCATGGGCCGCCAAGTCTCTGTATTGGATTTCGGCGAAACCGCACCGGTCGATCCGCAAAGAGTCGCACAAGCACTCGCTGAGGATGCCAGCATCACCCATGTCGCCGTGGTGTATTGCGAAACCAGCACCGGCATTCTCAATCCCATGCCGGCCATTTCCGATGTGGTCGCTGTCGCCGGAAAAAAACTGATCATCGATGCCATGAGCGCTTTCGGTGCGCTGCCGCTGACCGTGACTGGCTTGCGTTTTGAAGCCGTCATTGCCTCCGCCAACAAGTGCCTCGAAGGTGTACCCGGCATGGGTTTTGTGCTGGTAGAAACCGCCGCATTGGAACAAGCTGCGGGGCGCAGCCACTCGCTCTCACTTGATCTGTACGAGCAATGGCGTTACATGGAACAGACCGGGCAATGGCGCTACACACCGCCGACACATGTGATGGCGGCGTTCGATGTGGCCCTCGATCAATTCGATCTGGAAGGTGGTCAGACAGCCCGACTGGCACGTTACAACGGCAATTGCCGTCAACTCATCGAAGGCCTGCAACAACTGGGACTGAAAATATTTCTGCCCGAAGAGATTCAGGCACCGATCATCGTCACCGTCCACGCACCCGTCCATCCCAACTGGAATTTCGCGCAGTTTTATCAACTGACCAAAGATCGCGGCGTGGTGCTGTATCCGGGCAAACTGACGGCGGCGGAAACCTTCCGTGTCGGTTGCATCGGTGCCATCGGTCAGGCTGAAATTGCGACGGCGCTGGACGCCATCGAATACGCGCTGCACACCATGCACATCTCCTTTTAAATAGAACCATAGAACCGGACATTGCCATGTCACAGAATCTCTCCATGAACACCACGCCCAATCTGCCGGCCTATCGCCATCAGCGCTTCTATCAAGGCCCGGTACGCGCCGTCATCTTCGACTGGGCCGGCACGCTGGTCGACTTCGGATCGTTTGCGCCGACGCAAGTCCTGATCGATGCCTTTGCCGGTTTCGGCATTAGCGTTTCCATGGCCGAAGCACGCGTGCCGATGGGGCTGGCAAAATGGGATCACATCCAGCAACTGGGTCTGCAAGCCGGTGTCGCGCAACGCTGGCAGGAACGCTACGGCAAACCGATGGCCGATGCCGATGTCGATGCCTTGTACGCTGCCTTTCTGCCGCTGCAAATCGAAAGGGTCGCGCAATATTCCGGTCTGATTCCCGGCACGCTGACGGTACTCGCGCAGTTGCGTGAACGCGGCATTCGTATCGGCTCCTGCTCGGGCTATCCGCGTGTAGTGATGAATCCGTTGCTGGTACACGCGGCGAGTCAGGGCCTGACAGTGGAACACGCCGTCGCCACCGACGATCTGCAAGCAGGCGGACGACCGGGGCCGTGGATGGCACTGGCCAATGTCATCGAACTGGGCATCGGCGACGTGCGCGCTTGCGTCAAGGTCGACGATACGGTACCGGGCATCGCAGAAGGTCTGGCTGCGGGTATGTGGACGGTGGGCTTGTCCTTGTCCGGCAATGAAACCGGCTTGACCTTCGCCGAACTGGAAGCCTTGCCGCTGTCGGAACAGGCAAAACGGCGCGACGCTGCTGCCGCCAAACTGGCACATGCCGGTGCGCATTACGTCATCGACAGCATTGCCGGATTGCCGGCTATCATCGCCGCAATCGAACTGCGCATGGCGCACGGAGACCAGCCTTGAAACACGCACAAGCGCAACTGCATCATCGTACACATCATCACACACACCATCGCACCGCCATCGTCGGTGCCGGCATCGTCGGACTGGCGCACGCCTGGGCCGCCAGCCTGCGCGGCGATGCCGTGACCGTCTACGAACGCAACACGCACGCTGTTGGTGCCTCGGTGCGTAATTTTGGGCTGGGACTGGTACTCGGTCAGCCGCACGGTGAATTGCTGGAACTGGCGCAACAAACGCGTGCGATGTGGCTGGAGTTTCTGCAAGACAGCGCGTGCTGGCACAAAACGGAAGGCAGTCTGGTGGTCGCGCGGACGGAAACAGAATGGCGCGTACTGCAAGCTTTTCAGGCGGTTCGCGGCGAAGCCTACGGCACTCGCTTGCTTAGCCGTAGTGAAGTCGCCGCACAATCCGCGCACGGCGTGGGCGGCTTATTCAGTTCCAGCGAAATCGCGCTCGATGCACGACAAGCCATTGCCTTGCTGGCGCGCTGGCTGGCAGAACGGCATGGCGTCGAATTTCAATATGGCGTGCAGGTCAACAGCATCGACCTGCCGCGTCTGGAAACCAGTCGTGGCGAACGCGCTGCCGATGAGGTGGTGATTTGTTCCGGCGATGATTTTCAAACACTTTATCCGCAACATTTTGCGGCACTCGGCATCCAGCGTTGCGCCTTGCAAATGCAGCGGCTGGAAAATCCCGGCGTGAAACTCGGCCCTACTTTGATGACGGGCTTATCGACGCTGCACTACGGTGCATTTACCGAATGCGCCGAACTCGCCGCGCCACTGGCCGCCTTGCGCAAGGAAGTGGCCGATACCGAACCGGCGCTGCTGGAACATGGCATTCATCTGATCGTCCAGCAAGTCGGCGATGCGGGTGAACTCATCATCGGCGATTCACATGCCATCGCTGAATCAGTTGCTCCGTTCAGCCAGGCATCCATCGACAGCTTGCTGCTCGATCTGGCGCAAGCTGTGTTGCAGCGTCCGCTGAAGGTGTTGGAGCGCTGGCAAGGGGTCTACGCCAGCGGCCGTCGTCCTTTTGAAGTTCTGCAACCCGCGCCCTCGGTGCAAGCCGTCACCATCACCAGCGGTATCGGCATGAGTATTGCCTTCGCGCTGGCCCGCCGTACTCTTTTGCGCTAACCTGAAGGCACTTCACATTTACGCATGACGGATTCCACTGTGCATCAAAAACCCATCGTCCGCAGCGCGGGCATCAGCGTCTGGCGTCAGATTGAGGAGGCGCTCAGTCTCGATATTCTGGCCGGCCATCTTAAGAATCAATTGCCGAACGAATCGGTTCTCGCCGAGCGTTTTCGCGTCAACCGGCATACGGTCAGGCAAGCGGTCAAAGCGCTGGTCGATCGCGGCATGGTGAATGTCGAGCATGGGCGCGGCACTTTCGTGCGCAATGACGTGATCGATTATCAGGTCGGCCGCAGCACGCGTTTTGCCCATAGCATTGCCAAGGCGCGTCAGGTCGGCAATAGCCGGGTGTTGCAATGGTCGGAATTGGACGCGGATGCCGAGGTGCGTCAGTTGCTGGATTTGCCGGAACATGCCAGCGTACTCCGCATCGATTCGCTCGATATCGTGAATGAAAAAATTGTCGGGGTGTGTACCCAGTATTTCCCGTTGCCGCGCTTTGCGGGTCTGGCTGAAATTTATGCTGCAACCGGCAAAACCCATCTGGCGCTGATGCAATTCGGCGTGACGCAATTTCAGCGCCGCATGAGCCGCGTGACGGCACGTCTGCCAGAAAAAAATATCGCGCAACAACTCGGCCAGCCGGCTTCTATGCCCATCCTGTCGGTGGAATCGGTGTATGTTGATGCCGACGGACAGGCAATCGAATACGGCATTTCCCATTTTTGCAGTGATGCGGTGCAGGTGGTAATTGAGCCCGATTGATTCACTGTCCTGTTCAAAGCGCCTGCGCCCGGCTCTACGTTAGTAAAGTCGGGCGCAGAGAAAGCGCTCCATTCAGCCGCAAAATTCACCGCTTACTGTCAATGCTTGGTGCAACTGCTTGGTGCAACTTCTTACTGCAACTGCTTACTGCAACTGCTTACTGCAAATGCTTATTCGAAAGCAGTCGCCATTTTTTCAGGCAGCGGCACGTGCAGCCACTTATTAACCAGCCCGGTGAGTTCGCCTGATTTCTTGGCTTTCGTCAGCGCCTCGTTGACCTTTGCCATCAGCGCCGGCTCATCCTTGTTCAGACCCACCAGACAGCGCGATTCCTGAATGATGTATTTCATCACCGGCCTGTGCGCAGGGTCCTTATCACCCAGGGTCACAGCGACGAAATCGCCGGTTCCGATGAGCTTGATCTGACCCGACACATACGCCGAAATCAGCGTGTTGTTATCTTCATAACGCTTGATCACTGCGCTGGCAGGCACCGTCTGCGTCAGCAAAATATCTTCGAACGTCCCACGCGCAACCCCGACCGTTTTATTGGCCATATCTGCCGGGCCGGCGACCTTGATGTCGGCCGCTCCAAAGAGGCTATTGTTATAAGGCGCATAGGGCTGCGAAAAGCTGATGACTTTTTCACGCTCGGCATTTTTCCCCAGCGTTGACACCACCAGATCGACCTTGTGCGTCTGCAGGTAAGGAATACGATTGGCGCTGGCAACCGGCACCAACACCACTTTCACGCCCAGACTTTTCGCGATCAATCGGGACACATCGATATCCAGCCCCTGTAATTCCAAACTCGAATTAACAGAACCATATGGCTGGGTATCCTGCGGCACGGCAATATGCACCACGCCGGATTTTTGGATATCGGCCAAGGCGTCGGCGCTGGCATTTTGCACAGCGACGGCCAGCACACTGACGGAAAAGATTCCCAGGATTTTTGCGAATTTCATTTTTACTCCGATTGAATGTTGGCAGCCAAGCGCGTCTGTGTTGCACGCACCAAAATGGGAATGACAAGAACCGAACCTGCATAGTCGAAGAGGTCTGAGCAATATACGTACCACACGCCTGCAAACAACATCCAACCGGACTTCCGCGACGATTTCCCATCTGGTTTTAAAAATAGGAGCCTCTGAGTAAGCGTAGCGAGCGGCGTAAGCTCAGGACTGCGATTGCATGGCGCAGCAGCAGCAGCAGCTTAATCAGAGACTCCATACAAACATCCAGCAAAAATAGTGATTTTCAAGTATAAATAATTTACTTAAAACGAAGCGTCACTCCTCAATGCTTTGTTAAGGCTGCTTTTCTTTTGCACACTGACCGCCATGCCGGGCACCACCACAGCGCTGCAAAGGCACGGAAATTGCAGCATTGATAGGGTCGGGATAGACATCCATTTTTAATTTTTTACGGTCGTAGATATGAACCTGATCAAAGCACTGGAAACATCGCGGGCAGAATTCTCCCTTATTCGGCGCGATTTGCACGCGCACCCGGAACTCAGCTTTGAAGAGCAGCGCACTTCCGACATCGTTGCGGCCCAATTGGAGCGCTGGGACATTCCGGTGCATCGCGGTTTGGGCGGCACCGGCGTGGTGGGCGTCATTCGTGCCGGTACCAGCAAACGCGCTATCGGTCTGCGGGCCGATATGGATGCGCTGCCGATTCAGGAAACGAACACTTTTTCACACGCGTCACAACATGCCGGAAAAATGCATGCTTGCGGCCACGACGGCCATACCGCCATGTTGCTGGCGGCCGCATGGCACCTGAATACCACCCGTCAATTCGACGGCACTGTGTATGTGATTTTTCAGCCGGCAGAAGAGAAAGGCGGCGGCGCTGCGAAAATGATAGAAGACGGGCTGTTCGACAAATTTGCAATGGAATCGGTCTACGGCCTGCACAACTGGCCCGGCATGCCGCTGGGCGTCTTCGGCGTGAAGTCGGGCGCCATCATGGCATCGAGCAGCTCGTTCAAAATTACCTTGCATGGAAAAGGCTCACATGCCGCCTTGCCACACAACGCGATTGATCCGGTCGCGGCAATGGCATCACTGGCGCAGGCGTTGCAAACTATTCTCACGCGCAACAAAAAACCGAGCGACGCTGCCGTGTTATCGATCACCCAGATGCACGCAGGAGATGCCACCAACGTGATTCCCGATTTCGGATGGCTGGGCGGTACGGTCAGAACGTTCTCGAACGAAGTGCTGGACCTGATCGAAATCCGCCTGCGCGCCCTGTCAGAACATCTGGCTCATGGATTCGGTTGCGAAGCCGAGATCGATTTTGATCGCAACTATCCGCCGACCATTAACCATCCGGATGAAACGGCGGTGTGCGTGGAAGTCATGCGTGCGCTGGTCGGTGCCGACAAAGTGGATGCCGATATTGAAGCGCCGCTGAGCGCAGAAGACTTTTCCTTCATGCTGCAGGAAAAGCCCGGCTGTTACGCGCTCATCGGCAATGGCGATGGAGGCCACCGTGATCATGGACATGGATTGGGGCCCTGCATGCTGCACAACACCAGTTACGATTTCAACGATGACTTGCTGCCCATAGGCGCGAGTTACTGGGTAAAGCTGGCCGAGCGTTTATTGCCGGCCTAAGGGCATGTCGATTCAGGCAATGCACGCTGGCATTGCCTGATGTTTTTACAATGACCGTGCCGAACGGAAACGCCGCCACAAGAACCATCCCAGCACCAGCAGCAAGATGAATACCGCCACCCCCAGCGCAATTTGCACCGCCAACGCCAGCGAAGATGGTTCGCCACCGGCGCGCAATACCTTGACCTGCTGCGCCATCACTTGCGAAGCGGTGTTGCCATAGTTGTGCAGCAGGTAATTGCTCAGGGTAACGATCTGCTCGTCGTTCAGGCTGCGGTCGAATGCCGGCATGGTCAGCTCAGGCCCGCCCTCTTTACGCTGCACGCCCTCGAGTATCGCCATCACCAGATTATTGGTATTCGCATGACCCAGCGTCGTGTTGTGGAACAGCGAAGGCAATGCCGCGCCATTGCCACCCATGGCGCTGCCTTCGCCACGCGCGTTATGACAAGAAGCGCAGTTCGCATCGTAAAGCTGCGCGCCGCTCCATTTGCTTTCGTCGGCCGGCACTTCCATGCCGCGCACTTCTTCATACGCTGCCACCGGCTGACCCCAGGTATGCGCCGCTTGCGTATCAGCAGCATCGCGCACGGCAGGCGTGGTGCGGAGATACACCGCCATCGCCTTGATATCGGGATCGCTGAGATGACGGAAACTGTTGTCGATCGCCTCGGCCATAGGACCGCCTGCCTGTGCCTTGCCTGCCACACGACCGGTGCGCAAATAAGCCGCAATCTCATCGACGCTCCAGGCACCGATGCCGCTGATGGCGTCGCTGCTGATATTGGGCGCGTACCAGGTACCGACAACTCCGCCACCCAGACTGCGCGAGGAATCTTCTGCCATCAATATATTGCGCGGAGTGTGGCAGGTGCTGCAATGTGCCAGGCCCTGCACCAGATAAGCACCGCGATTCCATTCCACGCTTTTTGATTGATCCGGCACGAATGGTTTGTCGTTCAGGAACAGTAAATTCCATCCGGCCATCGACCAGCGAATGTTGAACGGAAATGGCAACACCGTCGGCGGCGGAGTCACCTCAACCGGCGTGACGCTTTCCATGAAATAGGCATACAGCGCCTGCACATCCTCGCCATTGAGTTGGGCGTAAGCGGTGTAAGGCATGGCCGGATAAAGATACGCGCCATCGGCACGCTTGCCGTGCCGCAGCGCGGCGTCGAATTGCTCCAGCGTGTAATGACCGATGCCATGTTCTTTCGATGGCGTGATATTGGTCGAGACGATCGCGCCGAGCGGCGTGGCAAGCGACAAGCCACCGGCAAACGGCTTGCCGGCGGCGCTTGAGTGACAAGCGATGCAGTCGCCGGCGGTGGCGAGATATTCACCACGCTTGAGCAGCATAGGGTCAGACGATGCGGCATACGCCAGCGTCGCCCACAGCAGCAGAAAAGGCAGCGCGCAGGCACGGACACGCGCAGAGTTAATGATTGGCATGTCCATCCTCAGGCGTTGGCGTGAATGTGTTCCGCAGAACGCAGCGCAATGGCCACGGCGGTCAGGGTTGAATTCACCGTCGCCGCAGTCGGCATGACGCCGGTGCTGGCGATATACAGATTCGGGTGATCGTGCGTACGGCCAAAACCATCGACTACCGAATCGGTGGGGTCGCTACCCATGCTCATGGTGCCGGTAATGTGCTGATTGTTGCCGTACACCCCATCGGCTGAATAGCGCAGATTGGTACCGCCCATCAATTGCGCAATGCGCGTGTATTCTTCGCGCGCCACCAGCATGCCACGGTGTACGTACTCGTCGAGCTGATAATGCACACGCGGCCGTGGAATACCGAGCGCATCTTTTTTGTCGCTCAGGACGATGCGGTTTTCCGGATTCGGCAAGACTTCCAGCACATTCTTGATGCTGCATTGACGCGCCGCATTCTGGCGGATCTGCCGTTCCAGCTCCGCGCCATAGACGCCCTTGGCAATCAGATTTTGCGTGACCGACAACACTTGCGAGGAATTGGCAATATCGATGCGGAACGCTGCATGTTCGGAACGGAACGCACCGTCGCGCAGTGAATTGATCGACGCGGGGCTCATCGGTCCCCGGCCCGGCCACAGGTCCTCGTCGGCGTCGAACACCAGTCCGTTACTCGGATGGTCCATCAGATTGTGGCCGACGCTGCCGGAACTGTTGGCAAGGCCGTTCTTGAATTTGTCGCTGGCCGACAGCAACAGCAGTTTCGGGCTCTCGATGCCGTTGGCGGCGAGAATGAAGGTCTTGCCGGTGACGCGATGCGAAAGCTTGTCCGCGTCGTAGTAATGGACGGCGACGATGCGGCCGCTCTCGTCGTGTTCGATACGATAAACCACAGCATTGGCGACTAATCTGGCACCAGCCTTTTCCGCTGCGTCGGCTGCCAGCCCGCCGTGATACTGCGCATCGATAGGGCAAATCGGCATGCAATTATTGTTGCCGCAGCACGCAGGACGGCCGTCATAGGCGCGACTGTTGCGGGCGGTGGTGTTCTCCACCACTTCATAACCGCCGGGTGCCAGTCGTTCGCGGAAGCGCTGTTGCAAAAACGATTCCGCTACCGGCAGCATCGGGAAGGGTTTATTGCGCGGCGAACCAGTGTTCGGTGCGCCGGACACGCCCATCTTGACTTCGGCCTCGTAATAAAACGGTTCCAGATCATCGTAAGAAATCGGCCAGTCGCGACCGACGCCGTACAAAGTCTTGATGCGCAAATCGTTTGGCAATACGCGCCAGGCTTGCGCCGCCCAATGCCAGGTTGTGCCACCCACCATGCGGATGTATTCCGCTTTGTAGGGATAAGGTCCGGCTTGCTCCAGATATTCGTTATCCACCGGCTGATACACAGGATGGGGTGCCAGAGCCGACGGTGGGTACGGCGACATGAAATCGTTTTTGCGTGGTGAGTTACGGAAATTTTCCACGATGCGGCCACGACTAACGCGCGGCCCGGCTTCCAGTATCAGTACGGACGCGCCTTGCAGCGCCAGACGATGTGCGGCGAGCGCACCAACGATTCCCGAGCCGATGACAACGACATCGGCGGACAATGGATCAGACATGGACTTTCCTTATCTTGTGGAACATCTGAATAAGCGATAGGCGCGACGCAGCCCTGAGCTTGCGGCGCGCAGCAGCTTTACATTCAAGCGGCAGTCAGTGTGACTGTCTGTGGATTGCGGCTCCAGCTGCCGTACGGTCCGTAGGCATAACTAGGCGGGCGAAGACGATCAGCGACGGCGACATGCATCAGGCTGGTTTCGTACGTGATGCAGCGCGCGGTCTTGCCGCCGCCAACCACGCCGACAAACCAGGCAGTCGCAATCAGCGCCGGTAATTTTGCGAACGGTGCTTTGGCTTCGTCCAGCGCCAGCTGCAGGGTCAGAGGGTCGGATTTATTCTGCGCGATAAAGTCGGCCAGCTGGCTCATCTCAGTATCGAAGGAAGCGTTATTCGTGAGCAGCGCAGCGTACAGGCGCATGGCCTGCGACATATCGAGTACCGCGTGCCCGGTCAGAAAGCGCGACACATTCAGGAAGGCAGGCGGCAATTTTTGCGCATTATCCGGTGCAGCGAGGACGGAAGGAATCGTGAGAAAGGAACAAGCGTAGCCGGCAAGAATGCTTGTCAACAACAAGCGACGCGCAGCATTGGGCGAAGGAGTGATCGTCGCAGCAGCAGGATCGGAGGTATTCATCATTACCTTATTATTTTTACGTAACCGGTGTGGTCACGTGGAACGGAGCAAGATCGGGAAAAGAAGACCCGATTAAGTGCCGGCAATTATAGATGCATTTGTTGACACTCACACAAGTTGAGGCCGTTTATGCCGATGACCCGCCGGGGTCTGCCGATGCTCCCACCGGGGTCAATAATTTCCCGCAGGAAGCAATTGATATATAGAATCGGATCATAAATTCTACAAAACCGGAGTCGAGATAATGAATATCCATCACCTGAAAGTAAGCACACGCCTTGCTTTAGGGTTTTCCCTTGTTTTTGTTTTCCTTGCTGCCATCACGCTGATGAGTGTCTGGAACCTCCAACGCGTTGGCACACTCACTGACACCATGGTCAATCAGGACATGGCCAAGGAACGTCTGGTACGGGCCTGGAGTTCTGCTATTCAGCTCAACGGCTCCAGAACGGTGACGATTGTTGAATCGGTAGACACACAAGTACACAAAACACTGCAAACCGCGATCAAGGCAACATCGCAGGACATCAGCGTGCTGCAAAAGCAACTCGATACGTTTGCCAAAACGCCTGAAGAAACGAAGCTGCTGGCCGACGTTGCCGTATTGCGCACACGCTACAGCGCGATACGCGCCCTGCTATTGAAAGAAAAAAATACCAGCGACGACGGCGCGCGTTTGATGGAGAAGACCGATTTTCAACCTGCACTCAATGCCTATCTGGCCAGCCTTGACCTGTTGATCGCAGAACAGGCGAAGTCCATTACCAATAGCGCCGGGAATGTCAGCGCCATGTTCCGTTTTGCACAAGGAACCATTAGCGGCCTGGGACTATTGGCGCTTCTGATTGGCATTACGGCGGCGGCACTGATTGCGCGCAGCCTGAAACGCCAGCTCGGCGGCGAACCCGGCGATGCGGCAAACATCGCCAACAGCATCGCGGCCGGCAATCTTTCGGTACCTATTCATTTGCTGCCGAACGATCGCAGCAGTCTTCTGTTCGCACTGGCATCGATGCGCGATCAATTGGCTGTTGTAGTAACCCGCATCCGTACCGGCGCGCACAACATGGCGACCTCATCGAACGAGATTGCGGCAGGAAACATGGACTTATCGACGCGCACCGAACAGCAAGCCGGCTCGCTGGAAGAAACCGCCTCTGCCATGGAACAACTCACCTCCACCGTCAAGCAAAACGCCGACAATGCCCGCCAGGCCAGCCAGCTGGCGAGTTCGGCATCCGTCGTGGCAGTCGAAGGTGGTGCGGCGGTAGCGCGCATCATCGACACAATGGAGGCCATCAACCATTCCGCACGCAAGATCGTCGACATCATCAGCGTGATTGACGGCATTGCTTTTCAGACCAACATTCTTGCCTTG
This sequence comes from Herbaspirillum sp. RTI4, assembly GCF_034313965.1. Classification (NCBI taxonomy): domain Bacteria; kingdom Pseudomonadati; phylum Pseudomonadota; class Betaproteobacteria; order Burkholderiales; family Oxalobacteraceae; genus Herbaspirillum; species Herbaspirillum sp. RTI4. The sequence goes on along the minus strand of NZ_JAVIWQ010000002.1, from coordinate 1,033,678 downwards.
AATGCCGCAGTGGAAGCCGCACGCGCCGGCGAACAGGGCCGCGGATTTGCCGTGGTCGCCAGTGAGGTACGTTCGCTGGCGCAACGCTCCGCCGCTGCCGCAAAGGAAATCAAAACACTGATCGGCGACTCGGTCAACAAAGCCGATGCCGGATCGCTGCTCGTTAAACAGACCGGCGGCACGATCAATGAAGTGGTCGCCAGCGTCAAGCGCGTCACCGATATCGTGGGCGAAATCAGTCAGGCCAGTCAGGAACAGAGCAACGGCATTGAAGAGGTCAATCGCGCCATTACGCAAATGGATGAAGTCACGCAGCAAAATGCAGCGCTGGTGGAACAAGCGGCGGCTGCCGCATCATCGATGCAGGAACAGGCAGAAGAACTCTCGCAAGCCGTCAGTGTTTTCAATCTGGATGAACATGCCACCGGACAGTCCATCAAAAGGCCCACCGCAAGCCCTCGCGCCGGATCGAGACAAATCCGCGATATCACACCCTCTTCAACACCACTGCTGGTAAGCTAAGGCCTGTTCAGGTTTCATTTTGGCCAGGGACTCAGGCAGGACAAGAAGCGCAATCGTATCTGCATGAGATGCGCATCTCTGTCCTGCAATTGCGCAGCGGCATGACCGCCATAAAAAAAATTACCACGGAGCAAATGCATGCGCGGATTTCAGACCGCTGTGATCAGCATCCTGTTCGCAGGATGCGCTTTCACAGACACGGCGATAGCGGCACCTGATGCCTTACCGGTCGTTACTGTCGGCATCGTCCCGCAACAGTCACCCGATGTACTGGCCAAGGCCTGGGAACCGATCCTGCATTTCCTGAGCGAAAAGAGCGGCATGCCTTTGCGTTTCGCTACGGCAAAAGATATTTCGACTTTCGAGCAGCGGCTTGAAAAAGGTGAATACGATATTGCCTACATGAATCCTTACCATTACACCGTGTTCCATCGCTCGCCGGGCTATCTGGTTTTCGCGAAAGAAAAAGACCTCAAACTCAAAGGTATCGTCGTCGTTCGCAAGGATGGCAATTATTCCGATATCAAGCAGCTTCAGGGCAAGACCCTTGCCTTTCCCGGCCCGACCTCCTTCGCCGCGACCATGCTGCCTCAGGCTGAATTCCGTACGCGTGGTATCTCCGTTGAGTCGCGCTATGTTTCTTCGCACGATTCCGTTTACCTCGGTGTCGTACGCGGCCTGTTTGACGCGGGGGGCGGCGTTGTCAAAACCTTCGACAACATTCGTCCCGAGCTGCGCGATCAACTGAAAATTCTCTGGTCGACGAAGGAATACACGCCGCACGCTTTTGCCGCGCATCCACGCATGCCGAAGGAAACTGTGCGACGTCTGCAGGAAGCAATGATGACAATGGAAGCCGATCCTGAAGGGGCCAGACTTTTGCAAACAATTGGCTTCAAGGGTATCTCTGCCGCACAAGACAAGGAATATGACGCGGTTCGACATCTGAATATCCAACCGCAAGCAGCCACCAGATGAGCGGCATGTCTTTTCGGCTCAAAATTGTTTTGGGCCTGGTGTCAATTCAAGCCGCTCTATTGCTGGTACTGGTGGCAAACAATTTGCATTTCCTGCAAAAAACGAACGATGCAGAACTCACCAAACGAGCTCACGTCACCGCCACCTTGTTTGCCAGCGCCACCAAAAATGCCGTGCTGGCATCCGATATGGCCTCGCTTGAATCCTCCGTGAATGAAGCGCTGAGCAACCCTGACCTGGTTTATATCCGGGTAAGCGACAGCCGGGGAATACTGATGCAGGCCGGCGATCCGCAGGCGCTGGCCCGGCCATTTGAAGAAGACAAGCTGATCGGCGATGTGCGTGATGGCGTCTTCGACGTCGGCGCCAATATCATCGTCGCCGGCAGCGTTCTGGGCCGGGTCGAGATCGGCATTTCTGTTGTTTCTCTCCACTTATCCTTGCTGGAGGCACGCAACCAGGCATTGACCATTGCCGCACTGGCCATTGCCGCGCTTACCTTGTTCTCCTATCTGATTGGGAAATATCTCAGCCATCGCCTTGAGGCCCTGGCCAAAGGCTCGCGGCAACTCGCTCTTGGCGACCTGGGTTATCAGATTTCGGTGAAGGGGTCTGATGAACTGGCTCGGGCGGCACGCGCTTTTAACAAGATGTCGCGAGAGCTGCTATTGGCTGAATCCGAACGCCGGCTTGTCGAGGCAGAGCTGGCAAATTACAGCGATAGTCTTGAGCTGCTGGTATCGAAGCGCACCAAGGCGCTCTCAGAAACCAACGCCACACTGCATCAAACCAATCTGGAACTGGAGAGCGCGCACAATCAGATTCTGCAATCTGAAAAAATGGCGTCCATTGGTCAACTGTCTGCCGGCGTGGCGCACGAGATCAACAATCCGATTGCCTTTGTGCTTTCCAATATGAGCAGCCTGGAACGCTACCTGAAGCAATTTATGCAGGTTCTTGCTGCCTACGAAAAAAGCGACCCGGTGCTGGCGCAGTTTGAGGCGCATCGCAAAGAAATTGCCGACATCAAGCAAGCAGTGGATCTGGATTTCCTCAAGGAAGACATGACCGATCTGTTGGCAGAATCGAATGCAGGGTTGATGCGCGTAAAGAAGATCGTGCAAAACCTGAAAGATTTTTCCTACTTCAGCGCAGGGGAGTGGCAGTTTGCGGATATTCATCATGGCCTCGACAGCACCCTGGAGATCATCGCCAACGAGCTGAAATACAAGGCTACCGTAATCAAGGCCTATGGCGAACTGCCCGAAGTGGAATGCATGGCGCCGGAATTAAATCAGGTATTTATGAATCTGCTCATGAATGCCAGCCATGCCATTAAGGAAAAAGGCGAAATTACTATTTCTACCGGACTGGAAGGTGAGGGGGTCTGGATTGATATTGCGGACAACGGCGGCGGCATCCCCCCTGAAAACCTGCAACGTATCTTCGATCCGTTTTTTACGACCAAGCCGGTGGGATTAGGCACCGGGCTGGGTTTGTCGATTTCCTACGGCATCATTCAAACGCATCAGGGCCGGATCGAAGTCACCAGCGAAGTCGGGTCCGGTACCCGGTTTCATATCTGGCTGCCATTACATCAGCCACTGCGGCAATAAGAGCCGCTGCCTCAGATCGGGTAAATCAGCACCCGTCGTTTTCAGAGTCACGCCCACCTTCATTCATCATAAAAAATGCATTTTATTATTTCAGTAGTCAGCGTTCTGGGCGTTCTGCTCATCGGCGTCATCAGCCCCGGCCCGAGTTTTGTGCTGGTTGCGCAGACCTCTGTCGGCGCATCGCGGCGCGCCGGCATTGCAGCGGCATTGGGCATGGGAGTGGGTGCGACATCGCTGGCAGCGCTGGCCATATTGGGATTGCACGCTCTGTTAGCCAGCGTGCCGTGGCTGTTTGTTTTATTTAAAACATGCAGCGGTGTGTATCTGATCTATCTGGCGATACGGATCTGGAAAGCGGCCAGCAAACCGCTGACAATCGCTCCCCTGGCGATGAATGCCAGCCAGTCGCGACATTTTTTCATGGCGCTGGGCACCATGCTCACCAATCCCAAAGCCGCGGTGCAATACGGCATCATCTTCGCTGCGCTTCTGCCGCACGAAGTGCCGCTGATTCTTATTCTGACTTTATTGCCGCTGATTTTTTTGCTGGAAGCAGGCTGGTACACCACGGTGGCACTGATACTCTCGTCCGTCGTGCCGCGCCGCGCTTATTTGAAATGCAAAAAATGGATAGACAGATTTGCCGGTGGCGTTCTGGGTCTGTTGGGATTGAAACTCATTGCGTCGACGAGCTAGGTTCTGTGGACGCTGACAAAACCGCAATGCCTGGTTATATGAACGTACCCCATATAGCGCGGCGTTTCAATCTCATGGTTGAAACGACTGCGCGCTTCGACCAGCCGTCATTCCCCCCAGGATAAGGGGTCCACGATGCCAATCGAGCGGAACGCCGGTTTGCAAAACAAATAGCCTTGCATCAGGCCGATTCCTGCATTGCGCAGAAAATCCCGTTCCGCGGCGGTTTCGATTCCTTCGGCAAGCACCCGCACATTCAGAGCCTCGCTGATGGAGATAATGCCCTTGACGATCGCTTGCTTGGTCTTGCTGGTATCGATATCGCGGATCAATTCCATATCGATTTTGAGAATGTCCGGCTGATACTCCGCCAACAAATTCAAGCCGGCATAGCCTGCGCCAAAGTCATCAATCGCTGTGCGAAAACCAAACCGCTGATACTCACGGAAAATATTGATCAGATGCGGACGGTCTTCTATCTTCTCGCCTTCTATGACTTCGAAGATGATTTTTTCAATCGGAAAATTGTATCGCGTGGCCGCTTCAAACGTGCTGCGAATGCAGGCTTCAGGCTGGTAGACGGCATTCGGCAAAAAGTTGATCGACAGGTATTCTTGTATTCCTAACTCGGCGGCACCCCGGATCGCTTCTACTCTGCAAGCCTGATCGAATGGGTATCGATTTTCTTCGGTTATCTGGGAAAGAATGGAATAGGCAGATTCGCCATTTGGGCCGCGTACCAGTGCTTCGTGCGCATAAATCGAGCGGGTATGAATATCGACGATAGGCTGATAAGCAAACGCAATATCAAACCCCAGCCCATTCTTTTTTTTGCACTGCGCGCAGCCAACCGGCCGGGACTCATGTTTCGGATTAAGCGGTGGCATGTGATGCCCTTGCATGAAATTGAAACGTAATTGATTGAACAGAAGTGCAGCAACATTCGCTGGTCGTATCTCACAAGAACATAGGGCAAATGCAGAAAAATAAAATCTTTGATTAAAAAATAATCAAAGCATCATTAAAAAAATCTTAATGCCTTGCCAAATTTTGATGAATATGACGGAATTACATAAATACTACTTACTGTTGCCTTAATAAAACAAATTGCAATCTGTGCCGTACACTTCCACTAAGGCAATGATCGCATAGTAGATCATTTTTATCATTGTAGTTTGACAATCTGTTTTATCGATATTCGCTCGCCATTTTTAAAATTTAATAAAAATATGAAGTAAATAAATCAACACATTTCATGTGTCTTAAACCATTGAAACCATTTCACGAAACAGGCATTGAAAATACTTTTTAAATAAAATATCCGGCCCATGCAACACATCTTATTTTAAGAATACAAGCGCGTAAATTGCCTTCAATTTTTCTCATTTCCATGGGCTACCCACCAAAACCCGCGTAAAATGTGCGTCTCGCGGGTGTAGCTCAATGGTAGAGCAGAAGCTTCCCAAGCTTACGACGAGGGTTCGATTCCCTTCACCCGCTCCAGTTTACAGGCCAGCCGGCCACTCCCCCGCCATTGCGCGTCACCGCCTCCAAGAGTCTTCCGCATGTCAGATACCGAAAATCCCGCCGCCAAGGCCATGTTCTACGACCCCACCGTGCATCGCATTCGCAGTTTCGTGACGCGCGCCGGGCGTTTGTCGATAGCGCAGGGACGAGCGATTGAAGAGCTGGGGCCGCGCTTTTGCATTCCCTACGTCAAGCAGCCGCTGGATCTGGCGCAGACTTTCGGGCGCACTGCACCGGTAATACTGGAAATCGGTTTTGGCATGGGAGAAACCAGCGCCACTATTTCGGCCGGTATGCCGGAGAAGGATTTCATCGGCGTCGAAGTGCATACGCCGGGTGTGGGCAGCCTGCTCAAACTCATCGGCGAAATGGATTTGCAGAACCAGCGCATCATTCAACACGATGCCTTCGAAGTACTGACTCACATGATTACTCCCGGCACGCTGGCTGGTGTGCATGTATTTTTTCCCGATCCGTGGCACAAGGCGCGGCATAACAAGCGCCGCCTGATACAGGGTCCGCTGGTGACGCTGCTGGCGTCCCGCCTCGCGCCCGGTGCTTATCTGCATTGTGCGACCGACTGGCAAGAGTATGCGGAACAAATGCTGGAAGTGCTCAGTGCTGAACCGGCCCTCGCCAACACGGCCGCTGACTACGCGCCGCGTCCCGATTACCGGCCGGTGACGAAGTTCGAGAATCGCGGCCTGCGGCTCGGACATGGGGTGTGGGATCTGGTGTTTAGCAAGCGGGCGTAATACCCGTTTGGTCTGGGCCTTGGAGCTGTCCGACCGGCCTATCTCCGATCGAATTGCGCAATAAATTACTGGTCGTTACACAAGGTCCCCTGCACCGCAATCTGCGCGGCGCGTCCGGTATGGTGATGTTCGGCGTTGTCGAGAAATTTCTGCACCGAAGCCGCAATCGCTTGCGGTGATTGCCCTCCGACATGCGGTGTCAGCACCACATTGTCCAGTCCGATCAGTTCGGCTGGCGGTAGCGGCTCGCTTTCATACACATCAATCCCGGCACCGGCAATGATCCTGTTCTTGAGCGCCTGCGCCAGCGCGGCGGTATCGACCACACTACCGCGAGCAATATTGACCAGATAGCCTTGTACGCCCAAAGCGTGGAGTTCGGCGCTGCCGATCAGATGGCGGGTAGCCGCACCGCCCGGCGTGGCGACCACCAGACAGTCGGCCCAGGTCGCCAGTTCGATCGCACTGGAAAAATAATCGTAATTGACGTCGCTGCGACGCGTACGGCTGAAGTAGCCAGGCGTCATGCCGAAGGCTGCCCCGCGCAGGGCAATTTTGCTGCCGATCGCACCCAGCCCAAGTATGCCAAGCCGCATGCCGGACAGGTGCGGCTGGAACGGCAACGCGTCGCGCCAGATACCAGCGCGGCAGGCGCGGTCGGCCGGTATCAGATTGCGCACCGCTGCCAGCAACAGCGCCAGCGCATGATCGGCCACGCAATCGTCGTTGGTGCCGGCGCCATTGGCCACTTCGATCTGACGACTGCGGGCGTGTTCGGCATCAATATTTTCCACGCCGACTCCCAGAGCGCAGATCAGCGTCAGTTTGGGCAAGGCGTCGATCGCTGTAGCGGACAGGCCGACGGCGCCATTCGTCAGCACGACCGTCACTTCACTTCCATGCTCTGCAATGATGGCGCTGTGCTGCCGGGCATCCGGCGCATAAACGATATTGAATTTTTCTTCGATCGCGGTGCGGCCCGCTTCGCGCACGTCGATCAGAATCAGGAGGAGTGGTTTCATGGTGACGAGCGAGGCATGACTTATTCATGCCCGGTAAGTAAGAGATGCCGGAAGTCTCTCACAGCCAGCACAAAGTTGCTGCGGCGATCTGTCGGACTCGCCACATCTGACAGACTCCCGGGCGCCCATCAGCTCAACTTGGTTCAGCTTATAGATCAGCTCAGGTCAGCCTGAATACGCTCACCGCCCGCACCAGTCCGGCGGCCTGCTCATGTAGATGTTCGACGGTATGTGCCGCTGTTTCGACCAGGGCGACATTCTTTTGCGTTCCCTCATCCATTTGGATGACGGCCTGATTGACTTGTTCGATACCCAGGCTTTGCTGTCGGTTGGCACTCGTGATTCCATCCATGATCGCCGCAACCTCGCCCACCGCACGCACAATATCCTGCATGGTGGCACCGGTGTTACTGACCAGACTGGCACCGCTGTTTATTTTTCCGACCGAATCCCCGATCAGCGATTTGATTTCTCTGGCGGCAGTGGCGCTGCGTTGCGCCAGACTACGCACTTCGGCGGCAACCACTGCAAAGCCTCTCCCTTGCTCGCCAGCGCGCGCCGCTTCTACTGCGGCATTCAAGGCGAGGATGTTGGTTTGAAAGGCAATGCCGTCAATCACGCTGATGATATCGACCACTTTGCGCGAACTCTCTTCAATCAGACGCATCGTGTCAACTACCGCCGCCACCATCTTCCCACCCTTGATGGCGACATCGGAGGCAGAGGTCGCCAGTTTGTTGGCTTCCTCGGTGTAATCGGCGCTCTGCTGGACGGTCGCGGTGATTTCCTCCATGGCGACGGTCGTCGCTTCCAGCGCCCCTGCCTGCAGCCCTGTGCGCTCAGACAAATCATGGTTGCTGGCCGCAATATCGCCCGATGTGGCGAGGACGGTTTCGGCCCCGTTACGCACATCGACGACGATCCTGGCCAGATTGTTATTCATGTCCAGTAAGGCCTGCAGCAAACGCGCTGTTTCATCCTTGCCGCTGACGGTGGCGTGGGTTCGCAAATCGCCTGCGGCAACCTGCTGTGCAATCCTGACGGCGGCTTCCAGCGGACGCGTAATGCTGATGATTAACCACACCGTGACACTGCTCCCCAACGCTAACGACAGCAGGATGATCAGGACTAATTCCATCCGTTCATTTTTCGACGATTTCTGTTGTTCTGCCTGGAGGTTCTCGTGCAGGACATCGACGGCTTTCAACACGCTAGCGACAATACCGTCGATCATTTTGGTCGGTTCGCGGTCCATACCCTTGACCAGTTGATCGACCCGGTGCGCGCTGTTTTCATCCACGGGTTTGTATTGCTTGAGCGCTTCGAGGTATTTCTCTTGCAGCGTGCTGTGCGTGCGCAAGGTTTGGGTGGCGGCATCCGCCGGGATGCCGAGCTCCGGCAACAGCGCGCTTAATTTTTTCAGCAATTCCTGGGTCGCCTGGCCTTCCTCAATAAACGCCTGACGGTATTTGTCGAAGTTAGCCGGGTCAGCACCTCGCAGCAGGGTGTTTTTCCATTCCTGCACCTGAATTTTAAAATGCACCTGCGCGCTGCGCGAAAGATCGATGGTTTTTCCGACCAGAATTGCCTGTTCAACCTCACGCTGATTCTGCAACACGTTATCGTTGATGATCGCGATTCCTTTGAGGCCAACACAGATCGTTGCCACCAGCAAAAAAAAGGCCAATATCCCCAGTCGCACACCGATTTTCAGATTGGTAATTTTCATGCGCGCCTCTCCGTAAAGATGACAACGGGACCATGATGATTTGCCTTGCAGAAGAGCATGAGTTAAGTCATGTCCAGGGATCAGGCTTGCACATGGCGTGTGCTTCTTTTATGGCAAGCCTATACCTCAATGACGGGATCGTACAGAAAATTTTGGCGTGAAATAATGCACCGCAGAAATTGCTTCAACGAAGCGAATTCGCATAGGTATTTTTCATTGATAAAAAGCTATTTCCATAGGGGAAAATTACTTTTAAACACTTTGTGGATATGCGTAAAAACCAACAAAAAAAGCGTCGGTTTATTTACGATTCGGAAGGAATTGCTGCACCGCTAATCAAGGCCACCAGCGCATCGCCATAGGTTTCCAGCTTCTTGTCGCCGACACCGCTGATACCGTGCAATTGCGTCAGCGAGAGCGGCTGACTGCGGGCAATTTCACGCAGCGTGGCGTCGTTGAAAATGACGTAGGCTGGCACGTTGTGCGCACGCGCCGTTTCCATGCGCCACCAGCGCAATTTTTCGAACAGGGTTTGCTGCTCTTTCGACAGATCGGATTCCAGATAGGCGCTGGCTTTTCCGCTGCTGGTGCGCTTGGCCTTGAGTGGCTTTTGATATTGGCGCAACTGCACTTTTTGTTCGCCGCGCAGAACGGGACGCGCGGCATCGGTCAGCTTGAGCGCGCTGTAGGCTTCGTGATCCACGGTGAGCAGTCCGAGCGCGATGACTTGTCGCAACAGGGCGCGCCACTCGGCTTCGCCATATTCTTTGCCAATACCAAAAGTAGAGAGGCTGTCGTGCCGCCATTGCTTGACCTTGTCGCTGTCAATGCCGCGCAAGACGTCCAGCACATGGCCGGGCGCGAAACGCTGGTCGACCCGGTACACCGTGGAGAGCAGTTTTTGCACCAGCACGCTGGCATCGAACGAGACCGGCGGTGAGATGCAGGTATCGCAATTGCCGCAGGGCTGGGCCGGTTCGCCGAAATATTCGAGCAGACGCATGCGTCGGCAGTGCAAGGTTTCGCACAGTCCCAGCATGGCGTCGAGTTTGCCGCCCTGCACGCGCTTGAAGGTATCGTCGGCGTCGGATTCGTCGATCATGCGGCGCTGCTGCACCACGTCTTGCAGACCGTAGGACATCCAGGCGCTGGCAGGCAAGCCGTCGCGGCCGGCACGGCCGGTTTCCTGGTAATAGCCTTCTATGCTTTTCGGTAAATCCAGATGCGCGACAAAACGCACGTCGGGCTTGTCGATACCCATGCCGAAGGCGATGGTGGCAACCATCACGATGCCTTCTTCGCGCAGAAAACGCGCCTGATGCGCGGCGCGCTTGGGGTATTCCATTCCGGCGTGGTAAGGCAGTGCGACGACGCCGTTCTGATTCAGGAAGTCGGCGGTTTCTTCCACTTTCTTGCGCGACAGGCAATACACGATACCGGCATCACCGGCATGTTCGGCATCGATGAAATCGAGTACCTGCTTGCGGCCATTGGCCTTTTCAACGATCTGATAGCGGATATTGGGCCGGTCGAAGGAGGAGACGAATTTCTGCGCTTCCTGCAGATTCAGTCGTTCGACGATTTCGGCGCGAGTCTGATGGTCGGCAGTGGCCGTCAGGGCGATACGGGGGACCTGCGGAAAGCGTTCGTGCAATACCGACAGCTTGATGTATTCCGGCCGGAAATCGTGGCCCCATTGCGATACGCAGTGCGCTTCATCGATGGCGAACAGAGCGATGCGTGTCGATTCAAGCAACTCTAAACAGCGCGGGGTGAGCAAGCGCTCGGGCGCGACGTAGAGCAGGTCCAGTTCACCGTTGCGCACCAGTCGTTCGATACGTTTGGATTCGTCGAAGGTCTGGGTGGAATTGAGGAAGGCGGCGCGCACGCCGACTTCAGCCAGCGCATCGACCTGATCCTGCATGAGGGCAATCAGCGGCGAAATGACGACCCCTACGCCTTCGCGCAGCAGCGACGGTACCTGATAGCAGAGCGACTTGCCGCCGCCGGTCGGCATCAGTACCAGCGCATCGCCGCCGTGGGCGACATGGCTGACGATGTCGGCCTGCCGGTCACGGAACGAGGAATAGCCGAAGACCGTTTCCAGCACCTGCAAGGCACGGCGGTCGAGATTGTCGGCCGTTCCGTTCACGCGACTGCTCCGACCATTGATGTTATTCGACCCAAGCGACCGTTCCGGTGTACGCCGTTACCAGAATCACTAGACCGAACAGGATGCGGTACCAGGCAAAGACGGTGAAATCGTGGGTGCTGATGTAACGCAGCAGCCAGCGCACACAAAAGAAGGCGGAAACGAATGCTGCCACGGTCCCGATGGTCAGAACAGGCAAGTCGCTCATGCTCAGTGCGGCGCGTTCTTTGTACAGGGAATAGACGGTGGCAGCGAACAGGGTGGGAATCGCCAGGAAAAATGAAAATTCGCTGGCGGCCTTGCGCGAGAGTCCGAACAGCATGCCGCCGATGATGGTGGCACCGGAACGGCTGGTGCCGGGAACCAGCGCCAGCGCCTGCGCGCAGCCGATTTTGAAGGCGTCGAGTAGGGTGATGTCGTCGACCGAGTTGATGCGCGAAGGCGCTTCATGGCCGTGGTCGCGCCGCTCCACCCAGAGAATGACCAATGCGCCGGAGATGAATGCCAGCGCCACTGGTACTGGTGCGAACAGCACTTCCTTGATTTTTTTGGAGAACAGCAAGCCGAGGACGGCGGCAGGGATGAAAGCCACGATCAGATTCAACACCAGCCGCTGCGCCTGGCGCTCGCTGAATATACCCATCAGCGTGGCGGCGATCTTGACCCGATATTCCCAGCAGACAGCGAAAATCGCGCCGGCCTGGATGACGATTTCAAACAACTGGACTTTTTCTGTGGGGAATGCCGGACTCGGGAATTGCAGCAAGCTGCTGGCGAGGATCAGGTGACCGGTCGAGGAAATTGGCAGGAATTCCGTCAATCCTTCGACAATGCCCATGATGAGCGCCTTGAGCGCGAGTAGATTGTCCATGTAGGTCTGTTAAGAGGTGAGATGAATGAGAATACGCCAGGAAAAAAGCTTGCGGTCGTCATTTTAATGGCTAGCGACCCTGCCTGCCGTCAACTATGAAATTAATTCGAGAACATTGCTTGAAGATGACGAGTACCACGGGGGTTTCTCAGCAAGTGTCGCCTTACTCCATTCGGTGGGGTTTTAGCGCCCAGGATTCCCACCCCAACGCTGGCGCATCGGAGATTGTTTCCATGGCAGCCTCAAGTCGTCACGGTTTGAGCCCACGTTAATCGGTCAGGCAGCCGGAGCGGTCAATTGCTCGAGCTGCGCCAGCCAGTGCATCGCGTGCAGGTGCCCGGTGCCGCACATATCTAACGCCGCTTGTAAGCCAGAGCAGCAGGCCGGACGCTGCGGCTGACCGAAAATGGCACAGCGCAGATCCTCGGTCAGTTGCACACAACGCACGCCTGCGGGCTTGCCATCCGGCATTCCTGGTATCGGACTTGAAATAGAAGGCGCGATGCAACATGCGCCGCAGTCGGGGCGGCAATCCATAAAAAATATCTTTTTCGGCCAGGTGGTGGGGTGGGCTGGAATGGCAGGCAAGGGCCGCATTTTACGCGGGTCGGTCGGCGTTCTGTTTTTACTTACATTAAACCGGCGCTTGAAAGGACATCGACACCTTGATTTATGCCGATATGAGTGCCTTATCGCCGGCAATCTCAAAGAATGCGCAGCGAATAGTCAAATGGATACCGACGATCGCCCCGCTGTTTGATAAAATGCACATCCACTTCCCTTTTCCCGCCTCGAGCCAACCGCCATGAATACCGAACAAGCCCGTTTCAACATGATTGAACAGCAAATCCGCCCTTGGAACGTGTTGGCGCTGGATGTGCTGGAATTGCTCTCTGTGGTCAGGCGTGAGGCATTTGTGCCGGCGGCTTACCGCAATCTGGCATTTTTCGATACCGAAATCCCGCTCCCCGGCGGCGAAAACATGTTTGCGCCCAAGGTTGAAGCCCGCCTGCTGCAAGAAGCCGCAGTGAAAAAACACGAGGATGTGCTGGAAATCGGTTCCGGTTCCGGTTACATGGCGGCACTGCTGGCCTACAAAGGCCGTCATGTCACCACGGTGGAAATCGAACCGGCGCTGCACGCCATGGCGAGTGCCAATCTGGCCGCCTATGGCATCATTAACGTCGATGTGCAGCTCGGCAACGGCGCGCAGGGCTGGGGCAAAGAAAATGGTCAACCAGAAATTGAATACGACGTCATCATGATTTCCGGAGGCCTGCCTTTTTTGCCGGATGCGTTTCTCAAGCAAATCAAGGTCGGCGGCCGCATCGTGGCCATCCTCGGAGAAGCTCCTGTCATGACCGCGCAGGTCATCACCCGCACCGGCGACCAGACCTACGACACGCGAATCGTTTTTGACACGATGGCCAGGTATTTGCAGGCGGCGACTGAACTTTCTCACTTCCGCTTCTAATCATAGTTTTAACGACTTTCGACAGTCCCCCCATGGAACTCATTACCGCACCTGAACTTGCTGCCTGGATCGCTGACGCCGACCGCCCCTCTCCTCTGCTGCTGGATGTGCGCGAACCGTGGGAGTTTGATACCTGCCGTCTGACCGATGCCATTTCCATACCGATGAACTCGGTACCGAGCCGGCTGGAAGAATTGGATCCGTCCCTTCCTGTGGTCTGTATTTGCCACCACGGGGCGCGCAGCCTGCAGGTGGCGACGTTTCTGGAACGCCAGGGGTTTGAGAAAGTGACCAATCTGACCGGCGGCGTCCATGCTTGGGCGCAACAAGTCGATCCGGCTATGCCAACCTACTAATGAGATCTCTTTCCAACCTGCCGCGCTCTGCCCTAGAGCAAGTAGCGTGGCCGTTTTAATGCCGTCACCTAGGGTCTGTTGACGTTTCATTTACGAGTGCGAACGCGCGGCAGGTGGTGACTGCCTAGGGCTATCTTCTCCCGTCACGTAATTAAAGATTTCCTCAGCATTTCCCTTGAGGCAATCCCCAATCCCCAATCCCCTTAGATGCCAGCTAAAAGACTCCTCATCGAACCAGTCAGACCGGTGCGGCTGGAGCAATCCGCAGTGATGGCGCATCGCGCAAGGCATGCAGACAGGCGCTCAGCACGGCTTCCGCATCCTCCGCCAAATCAAAACTGTCTGGCGCAAACAACCAGTCCTGCAGCATTCCGGATAAGGTTGCATGCAGAAAAATAGCCCCGCGCCGGACATCAACTTGCTCCGATAGCTGGCCTTTGGTAATGGCGTTACGCAGTATCTGCGTGAACTTTCCCATTCCATCCAGAAAACATTCGCGCTGACGGACAAGAATCGGATCTTGCGCATCGGGTATTTCGCACTTATTGAAAATGATATCGACCACTTTGCGTGTGCGCGGATTGTGGACCACATCCTTCATCACCCATACGACCCCAGCCAGAAGCTGACCCAAAGGGTCGATAGCGCTCCGCTCGGCGGCACCATGGACGATGGCTTCCATCGGTAAACGTACGCGTTCGCACATTGCATCGAACAGGTCGCCCTTGTTCTTGAAGTGCCAGTAAATCGCACCGCGTGTCACCTTCGCCTCCGTCGCCACATGCGCCAATGAAGTATGCGATACGCCCCGTGCATTGAATACGTCCTCCGCCGCATCGAGGATGCGATTGCGGGTTTCCTGCGCCTCTTCCTTGGTTGACCTTGACATGGATTGCTTCCTTATTTCGTCATTCGCATTCAGCACAAGCGCATATTTGCTGCATTGCACTAGCTCATTACATACATTCTAGAATGTATGTATAATACCACCGAAATGATGTCAAAAACCGACGGCTCTACATCAGGAAAGCGAGCAAAATGCACTGCTGGCTTTTGTCTCAGGATTTGACCGCATTGCGAATTTCAACTTCTTCGTACTACCCGCTTCCCGCTCCAACTCCAGAATCACCCGCCATTACGGCAAGATCAAACATTTACCGTGCGAGATATTTATGAGTTCAATTAGTCTTTTCAAGCGTAGCGCCATTGCTATTGGCAGCGTGATCATTATCGCCGGCTGCGGCAAGCAAGCCGACGCCCCCGCAGCCCGTCCACCCGGACAAGTGTCAATCGTTACTATCGCGCCGCAGAGCATTTCCATTAATGCCGAATTGCCAGGCCGATTGGAAGCGACGCGTATCGCCCAGGTACGGGCGCGTGTTCCCGGCATCGTTCTGCAGCGTACCTTCCGCGAAGGCAGCGACGTCAAGGCCGGCGAAGTCCTGTTCCGCATCGATCCGGCCCCGCTGCAAGCAGCTTTCGCCAGCGCCGAAGCCAGTCTGGCCCGGGCTGAAGCCACGCAAACTCAGACCAGCCTGAAAGCCACGCGTTACAAGCCTTTGGTCGAAGTCAACGCCGTCAGCAAGCAGGAATACGATGATGCTATCGCAGCGCAACAACAAGCCAATGCCGATGTCGCCACCGCTCGCGCTGCGCGTCTGACCGCAGGTCTGAATCTGGGCTATGCAACAGTGACGTCCCCGATTGCCGGCCGCATCGGCCGCGCTCTGGTAACAGAAGGCGCTCTGGTGGGACAAGCCAGCGACGCCACGCAAATGGCGCTGGTTCAGCAACTCGATCCTATCTACGTCAACCTGACCCAATCCAGCACCGATCTGCTGAAACTGCAGCAAGCCATGAACAGCGGCACCCTCAAAGGCGTCGCCAAACCAAAAATTAGCCTGATCACGGAAGACGGCAGCACCTACCCGCTGCCAGGGAAATTGTTGTTCGCCGATCTGGCAGTCGATGAAAACACCGGCATGGTCAGCCTGCGCGCCGAATTCCCCAATCCAAAGCACACCTTGCTGCCGGGCATGTATGTCCGCGCCAAACTGGAACAGGCGATCAACGATCAAACCATCCTGGTGCCGCAACAAGCTGTCACCCGCGACCTGAACGGCGCATCCGTCTTGGTAGTCGGACCAGACAACAAGGTCGCGCTGCGGACAGTTGAGACCGGCGCTTCCAACGGCAACAACTGGATCATCACCAACGGTCTGAAAGCCGGTGACCGCGTCATCGTTGAAGGCATGCAAAAAACCAAGCCAGGCGCGCCGGTCACTCCCGTGCCATGGCAAGGTCCGGTCGGCCAAGCTGCCGCCGCACCCGCCCCAGCTCCAGCAACCCCGCCGGCGCCTGCCGCCGCGAAACCCTAACCAAGAGGCTGCCAGATGGGAAAGTTTTTTATTGATCGCCCCATATTTGCATGGGTGCTAGCCATATTTATTATGCTGGCCGGGGCATTGGCGATTACCGCCTTGCCCGTGTCCCAGTATCCGAGCATTGCCCCACCAACCATTGTCGTTTCGGCGACCTATCCCGGCGCCACCGCTCAAACCCTCGACGACAGCGTGACCAGTCTGATCGAACAGGAAATGAACGGTGCCGACGGTTTGCAATACATGGAATCGCAGAGCCAGGCCAACGGCCAGGTGCAAATCACCATCACCTTTTCCACCGAAACCAACGCCGATCTGGCCGCAGTGGACGTGCAAAACCGCCTGAAGCGGGTGGAAGCGCGTCTGCCGTCGGCCGTGACGCAGCAAGGGGTGCAGGTCACTAAATCGCGCAGCAACTTCCTGTTGTTCGCCACGCTGTCATCGGAAGACGGCAAGCTGGACCCGATCGCGCTGGGCGATTATCTGTCGCGCAATGTGCTCAACGAAATCAAACGCGTCCCCGGCGTCGGTCAGGCGCAGCTCTTCGGTACCGAGCGCGCCATGCGCATCTGGATCGATCCGATGAAACTGGTCGGTTACAAACTGACTCCGGGCGACGTTGCTACGGCGATCAAGGCGCAAAATGCCCAGGTTGCTTCCGGTACGCTGGGCAATCTGCCTAGCATCGAGACCCAGCAAATCGCCGCTACCGTGGTGGTGACTGGCCAACTATCGACACCCGAACAATTCGGCACCATCATTCTGCGCGCCAACAGCGACGGCTCAGTGGTTCGCCTGCGTGACGTTGCCCGTATCGCCATCGGCGGTCAGGCTTACGACACCGCCGCCCGCCTCAACGGCAAGCCGACTGCCGCCATCGGCGTGCAGTTGTCCCCCACCGCCAATGCGCTCGGCACCGCAACCGCCGTGCGTGCCAAGATCGCGGAACTGTCCCAGTTTCTGCCACCCAACACCAAGTTCACGATTCCTTACGACACCTCGGAATTCGTCAAGATTTCCATTGAGGAAGTCGTCAAGACCCTGATCGAAGCGATTGTGCTGGTGTTTTTGGTGATGTACCTGTTCCTGCAAAATATCCGCTACACGCTCATCCCCACCATCGTGGTGCCGGTCGCATTGATGGGTACGTTTGCCACCATGCTGCTATTCGGTTTTTCCATCAACGTCCTGACCATGTTCGGCATGGTGCTGGCTATTGGTATCCTGGTCGATGATGCGATTGTGGTGGTAGAAAACGTTGAACGCATCATGAGCGAAGAAGGCTTGTCGCCGCGCGATGCTACCCGCAAGGCCATGGGCCAGATTACCGGCGCGCTGATCGGTATTACGCTGGTGCTGGTGGCCGTCTTCATTCCGATGGCCTTCTTCGGCGGTGCCGTCGGTGCCATTTACCGTCAGTTCTCGCTGGCGATGGTGGCCTCGATGTTCTTCTCGGTGCTGATGGCGTTCACCCTCACTCCGGCCCTGTGCGCCACTTTGCTAAAACCGGTCGAGGCAGGTCATCATCACGTCAAGAAAGGCTTTTTCGGCTGGTTTAACCGCAAGTTCAGCAGTACCGCCACCGGCTATCAAAGCACCATCGCCCGCATGCTCAACAAATCGGGACGCTACATGATCGTGTATGTATTGATCCTGTTGGTCGTCGGTCTGTTGTATGTGCGTTTGCCCGCCTCTTTCCTGCCGAATGAAGATCAGGGCTATCTGATTACGAATGTCCAGTTGCCGGCAGGTGCCAGCACCGGCCGCACACTGGAAGTCGTCAAGCAGGTCGAAAATTACTTCCTGAAGCAACCGGCAGTGGAAAACGTCATCGCCGTGACCGGCTATAGCTTTTCCGGTAACGGCCAGAATGCAGCACTGATATTCTCCCCGTTGAAAGACTGGAAAGTACGCAGCAAAGCGGAGTCGGCTGACGCTATCGCCGGTGGTGCCATGGGAGTATTTTCCCAAATCAAGGATGCCATCGTCTTCTCGCTGAGCCCGCCGCCCATCTCGGAATTAGGCAACGCCACCGGCTTCACCTTCCGTTTGCAAGACCGTGCCAACCTCGGTCACGACGCCTTGCTGGCAGCACGCAACCAGATCCTTGGTATGGCGTCGCAAAGCAAGCTGCTGGCCGGCGTGCGTCCTGAAGGGCTGGAAGATGCGCCGCAATTCCAGCTCGACATCGACCGCGACAAGGCCAATGCACTGGGAGTCACCTTTGACGTCATCAACACCACGCTCTCGACCGCGCTGGGTTCTTCTTACGTCAACGATTTCCCTAACCAGGGCCGGCAACAGCGCGTGATCGTTCAAGCCGATGCCTCGCAACGGATGCAACCGGCCGATCTGGCGCGACTGAATGTGCGCAACACATCAGGCACGATGGTGCCGTTCTCCGCCTTCACTACGTCGAAATGGATTAATGGCCCGGTACAACTGATCCGCTACAACGGCTATCCGGCGATGAAAATCTCCGGCGGTGCAGCGCCCGGACGCAGCACCGGCGAAGCGATGACGGAGATGGAATCGTATATGAAGCAATTGCCGGCCGGATTCGGTTACGAATGGACCGGTCAGTCGCTGGAAGAAAAAACTTCCGGTTCGCAAGCCCCGGCGCTGTATGCGCTGTCGCTGCTGGCGGTCTTCCTGGTGCTCGCTGCGCTGTATGAGAGCACCTCCATCCCGATCGCTGTGATGCTGGTGGTGCCGCTGGGTATTCTTGGCGCACTGCTCGGGGTAACGCTACGCGGCATGCCGAACGATGTGTACTTCAAGGTCGGCATGATCGCAGTGGTTGGACTGTCAGCGAAAAACGCGATTCTGATCATTGAATTCGCCAAAGACTTGCAGGCACAAGGCATGGGGCTAATCGAAGCCACGCTGGAAGCAGTGCATCTGCGCTTCCGTCCTATCATCATGACCTCCCTGGCCTTCATCCTCGGCGTGCTGCCGCTGGTGCTGGCGAGCGGTGCAGGTTCCGCCAGCCAACGCGCCATCGGTACCGGCGTGATGAGCGGGATGATCACTGCCACCGTTCTGGCAGTCTTCTTTGTACCGATCTTCTTCGTGGTGGTGCGTCATCTGTTCGTACCGAAACCAGCCGCGCACCTCGGCCTCGACAACACGAAAACCGATGTGGAGAATTCGAATGACTAAAGTTTTATCCTTGGGCTCTATCCGCACATTAAGCAGTGCGCTGCTGCTGGCCGGCCTCTTGTCAGCCTGCTCGCTGGCACCCACCTACGAGCGCCCGGCCGCTCCCGTCAACGCCAGCTATCCGGCTTCGGCCGAAGGTAAAGCGGGACTGGATGCCGTCTCACTGGGCTGGCGTCAGTTTTTCCCTGACCAGCGCTTGCAAGCACTGATTACGGCGGCACTGGCCAATAACCGCGACTTGCGCACGACTGCGCTCAACATTGAGGAAGCGCGCGCGCAATACAACATTACCGGCGCCGATCTGCTGCCCAATCTGAACGCTACCGGCAATGCTGCGCGTACGCGCACCTCGGCCAGCCAGTCGGTCACCGGCCAGCCTTATATCAGCAACAGCTATCAGGTAGGAATGAGCCTGGCCTCGTTCGAACTCGATTTCTTCGGCCGTGTGCGCAGCCTGAACAATGCCGCGCTCGCCACCTATCTGGCGACCGAAGAAGCGCAACTGTCGGCCCGCATCAGCCTGATTTCACAAGTGGCGCAGGCTTATTTGGCAGAACGCTCGTATGCAGAGCAATTAACGCTGGCGCAACAAACGCTGGAAAGCCGGGTCGTCAATATGGATCTGGCGAAGCGCCGCTTTGATGTGGGGGCCTCCTCCGCGCTTGATCTGCGCCTGGCGGAAACGCTGGTGCAATCGGCACGCGTCTCCGCTGCCACCCTCGCCCGTCAGCGGGCGCAGGCGGACAACGCGCTGACGCTGTTGGTCGGGACCGAAGTCGCCAGCCTGCCGGCAAACCAGACGCTGTCCTCGCAAAAGATCGTGACTGACATTCCGGCCGGCCTGCCTTCCGACCTGCTCACGCGCCGTCCCGACATCCGTGCTGCGGAACAGACACTGCGTGCCGCCAACGCCAACATCGGTGCCGCACGGGCAGCCTTCTTCCCGCGCATTTCCCTCACCGGATCGTATGGGTCGGCCAGCAGTACCTTGGGCAATCTGTTCACTTCCGGTTCTGGCGCATGGGCGTTTTCTCCGCAATTGAGCCTGCCGATCTTCGACGCAGGACGCAACAGCGCCAATCTGACCATAGCGGAAGTGCGCAAGAACATCGCCATCGCTGCTTACGAAAAAACGATTCAGGTCGCTTTCCGGGAAGTGTCCGATGCGCTGGTGGCACGCGGTTCATTGGAAGAGCAGATCACTGCGCAGGAAGCCTATCTGGCAGCCGAGCAAGACAGACTCAACCTGACTGAATTGCGCTACACCAACGGTATCGCCAGTGCGCTGGATCGGCTGGATGCGCAGCGCGACCTGTTTTCAGCGCAGCAAGCGCTGGTTCAGGCGCGGCAGCTGCGACTCAATAACGCGATTGATTTGTATCGGGCGTTGGGGGGTGGCTTGAATGAAGTGACTGCTACGACGCCAGCAGTGGCGGCCAAGTAGGCCGTTGCAGGTAGGAAGTTCAGGTAAGAAGTTTTTTTGATGCCTGCGCCGAGGTCTTTACCGACATCCGCGCAGGCATTTTTATTTCAACAGACCGGTAGCAGTAAAGCTTCCAGCAAGTGCATGGTGCGCTCCGTAGCTCCCCTGTGGTGCAGGGCGAAATCCTGTGCATGACGTCCCATCTCCTGACGTTTTCCGGCATCGTGCAGCAGCAACTCTGCCTGCGCCAGCATCTGGGCAGCATCACCCACTCTTGCTGCCGCACCCGCTGCAATCGCCTCTTCACTCACCGCGGCAAAATTGAAAGTGTGCGGCCCGATCAGCACCGGTTTGCCCAGCATGAAGGCTTCAATCAGGTTTTGCCCGCCCAGCGGCAACAAGCTACCGCCGATGAAAGCGAGATCGCATGCGGCATACCAGGCAAACATCTCTCCCATCGAATCTCCGAGCAGCACCTTGACCTCGGGTGCCAGCATCTGATCGTCCAGTGCGGAGCGGCGTTGCATCGGCAATCCACGCGCCGCCACCAGCTCGGCGACACGGTCGAAACGCTGCGGATGCCGTGGCACGATGATGGTGAGCCAGTCGACATCGGTCTGTTGTGCCAGCACATCCAGGATCAATTCTTCTTCTCCCTCACGGGTACTGGCGCACAGCAACACCGGGCGCGATCCGAATTGCGCGCGCCACTGCTCGCCCCTGCTCACCATGTCGGCAGGAAGCGCGACATCGAACTTGAGACTCCCCGTCACCTGCACATTGCCGGCACCGAATTGCCGCAGACGGTCGGCGTCCGCCTCGGTCTGTGCTGCAACCACGGCGATATGGGCCGCCGCTGCGCCGAACAGGGAATGAAAGCGCTTACCCCGCGCCAGCGAACGTTCCGACAGGCGCGCGTTAGCCAGCACCACGGGTACTTGGCGACGGCCGCATTGGGCGATCATGTTGGGCCAGACTTCGGTTTCCATCAGGATGCAGATGGCGGGTTTGAAGTGGTCGAGAAAACGTCCGGCCATCCAGCCGGTGTCGTACGGTAGGTAAGCCTGACTGACGCGGGAGCCGTACTGACTTGACTGACCGAAGAGTTGCTGCCCGGTGGCGCGACCGGTGATGGTCATGTGGGTCAGCAGCAGCGAGTGCTTGGGATAGGCCTCCAGCAGGGCCACGATCAGCGGTTCGGCGGCGCGGGTTTCGCCAACTGAGACGGCGTGCACCCACAACACAGGAGGAGCTGGCGGCAGCGGGGCGTTTCCGTAAAAGCCGAGGCGTTCGCCAATATGCTGCCGGTATCCGGCCTCATGGCGGCCACGTCGCCATAGCCGCAACAAGGCCAGTGGCAGAATCAGCCACCAGAGAAAAGAATAAAGTAAGCGCATCAAAGCAAGGCGTGTCCGCGCAAGCGCGTCAGAATCGCCAGCGGGCTGGATTCCGGATCGTACTGGCTGGCAACCGGCAAATGCAGCGTTTGCTCCAGCATGAACTGACCAGACATGACGGCGTGCGAGGCTTGGTCGGAGAAGCAGATCCAGGTCGATCCGGCGGCGAACGGCATAGTGACTTGCGGACCGTTGGACTGGTAATCCAAATCGGATTTCATACCGTCATGCAATTGCAGCATCAGGTGATCGTATTCGCTGCGCAGCGATTTGGTCACGCCCAGCGCATTGAGCAGGCGCGCCTGCCATGCCCGGTAAGGTTTAGCCTTGGGTAAAAAGTGCTGCGCCACGGTCTCAAACGGCTCACCCACGCGCCAGACCCGTGGCTGCTGGCGTGGATTGACGTTGGTAAACACGCGCAAGATGCGCTCGCCACGATTGGGCCGCGAAGGAAAGGCGTCGACATGCATGCGACGATCGTCGGCGCGCCAGGACTGGTCGCGCGTTTCCACTTGCATGGGACGATAGCTGGTGGGCGCCAGACGCAGGTCGGGCTGATATTTCGGCAGGAGGGTGTGCACCAGCATTTGCGCTTGTGAACGAAAGCGCCCCACCATCAGCGCCAGCGCCAGTTGGGTGGCCGTGTCGCCGAGTGCGCCTTTAAGATGACCGCGCCCGTCGAGGCTGATGTTGCGCGCCTTCGGTGAGCGGATGCCGGGTTTGAGCAGCAACTGCTCCTCCGGCAGCATCGTGAACGCAAGATGCGGGAAATACAGCACTTTCCCGGCTTCCAGCGCGGCAATCCAGGAGGGATCTGGCTGGTTGGCCTGCCATTCTGTCAGGCCCAATTCAATAATTTGTGATTCCATCAGCATAGTATGCCGCTTCTGTCTGTGTCAGGGGCGCCGAGTAGCGTCGTCATTGCCACCCGAACTTGCGCCACGCCCGGCGGCGTAGCAAGATCACCCAGATTAATGATATTGGGCGACCAGTCGCCCTGTGTTTTCCAGCGTGGTGAATCGCAATAGAGTTCAATCGTCGGCCGCGCATAGGCGGCGGCAACGTGCGTGAGTCCGGTATCGAGCCCCACCACCAGCGTCGCATGTTGCACCAGGACGACCGTTTCAGTCAGTGCCAGCGGCGGCAACACGCGTGCGTTTGGGATTTGTGCTGCCAGTTCCTCGGAAATCACTCTTTCTGCCTCATTACCCCAAGGCAATAGGACCAGCAGGCCGCGCCTAGCGCATTCCTTCGCTAATTCGATCCAGTTTTTGAGATCCCAGCGCTTTGCGTCACGCGCGGTGCTGTGGAAAAAAACGGCAAATTTCTCTGTCGGCAGCCAGTCCGGCAAGCCGTCGCCGGCGGACGGCAAGTCCAGCGCGAAATCGGCGGGCGCATCCAGTTGGTAGCCCAGCGCTTTGGCCGCGACTACCCGCGCCCGCGTCACGGCATGGGTATGCAAACCTACCGGCACGCTCTGCGTATGAAAAATACGGGACACCGGCTCAAAACCCGAACCTTCGGTGGCATTGGCCAGCCCGACCCGCTTGCCGCCGGGCTGCAAACGCGCCATGCGCATCAGCAAGGCGGTTTTGATCAAACCCTGGGTATCGAACACGATATCGTAGGCTTCACGCCGCAATTCGCGGTAAAAGTCGCGCATCTGACGGCGCGTAACAGGATCGCCAAGACTTTTGCGCCAGCGCCGCAACGCAACCGGAATCACCCGGCCAACATGGCGGTTAAGGAGGATCAGGTCGGTATATGCCTCCTCAACGACCCAGTCGATCCGGGCATCGGGAAAGTGGCGCTGTATATCGGCCACCATAGGCATATTGTGGATCACGTCGCCAAGCGACGACACGCGGACAATCAGGATATTCATTCAGGCCCACAGATTGGGGTATGTGCGGTGTGGGACTGCATCTTATCCGAATCAGAAGGGCAACACCACCTCTGGCTTGAGTGACAGGATATTGGTTTTGAACTGTTGCTGAATGCGAATGAGGGCTTCCGCACTTTCCGCTTCGAAGCGCAACACGACAACCGGCGTGGTATTGGACGCCCGCGCCAGACCGAATCCGTCGGCATATTCGACCCGCAAGCCATCAATCGTAATCACTTCCTGAGCACCGGCAAACGCGGATTGGGTCCGCATCTTGTCGATCAGAAGGAAGTTTTCTCCCTCTGTCAAATGCAAGTGCAGCTCTGGCGTGCTGAGCGATTGCGGCAAGGCATTGAGCACCGCCGATGGATCGCTCCCACGGCTCAGTAATTCAAGCAAACGCACACCCGCATACAAGCCGTCATCAAAACCGTACCAGCGATCCTTGAAGAACACGTGGCCGCTCATTTCTCCGCCCAAAGGGGCTCCCGTTTCACGCAGCTTGGCTTTGACCAAGGAATGACCGGTCTGACACATCAGCGGCTCACCGCCATGCGCCCTGATCCACGGTGCCAGGTGGCGCGTGCATTTGACGTCGTACAGAATTTTCTGGCCCGGATGCCGGCTCAACACATCGGCGGCGAACAACATCAGTTGGCGGTCGGGGTAAATGATTTGCCCGTCTTTAGTCACGACGCCCAGACGGTCGCCGTCGCCGTCGAAGGCGAGGCCTATTTCAGCATCGGTTTCCTGAAGACAGCGAATCAGATCCTGCAGATTTTCAGGATGGGCAGGATCGGGATGGTGGTTCGGAAAAGTGCCGTCGACTTCGCAAAACAATTCAATGACTTCGCAACCGAGCGCACGGTACAGGTCGCCGGCGAAAGCACCCGCTACGCCGTTGCCGCTATCGAGCGCGACTTTCATCGGCCGGGCCAGTTTTACATCGGCAACAATACGGTCGAGATAGGCATCCCGAATGTCGTGCTGACGATAAGTGCCGGCACCTTGCGGAAACACATCGGCAACGATGGCGTGGTACAGCGCCTGTATCGTCTCGCCGTAGATCGCCTCACCGGCCAACACCATCTTGAAGCCGTTGTAATCGGGAGGATTATGACTGCCGGTGACCATGATGCCGGATTGGGTTTCCAGCACATGCGTGCCGAAATACACCATCGGCGTAGCCACCATGCCGAGATCAATGACATCGACACCGACTGATTGCAAACCAGCTGCCAGCGCGGCGCTCAGCTCCGGCCCGGACAAGCGCCCATCGCGGCCGATAATGACGGTAGTTTGCCCCTTGGCCAGCGCAGCAGCACCGAAGGACTGACCTATCCGATGCGCGACGGTCACATTCAGAGTTTGGTTGAGAATGCCGCGAATGTCGTAGGCTTTGAAAATGGAGGGGGAAAGAGCGAGCATGGTGTGGATCACAAATGGGAATGGAGGAAACTGTTTTTAAATGCAGGACGTTCAAAGATATGTTGCGGGGACCGCCGCTATTGGCTCATTACTTCACTCCGATTTACCTCTAACGAAACCAAATCGACAACGCCACTCTGTGGTTCATAACCGCTCACCAGCTTGCCCAGAATAGTCCGTATGGCATCGACATCGTTTTTTTCCGTGGCGGCGATCAGTAAGCGCAATTCTTTTTTCAGCACATCCCAGACAACGTAATCTTCATGCGCCTTCATAATCCGCGGATGCAAGGTCGGCTGTGGGTTCTCGCCAATGAGGAGCTCTTCGTACAGCTTTTCTCCGGGGCGCAAGCCACTGACGGTAATGGCAATATCGCCTTCCGGATTATCGCTATTTCTCACCGTCAATCCGGATAGCTCAATCATGCGCGATGCCAGATCAATGATCTTCACCGGCTCGCCCATATCCAGAACAAAGACATCACCCCCTTCCGCCATCGCGGCAGCCTGCACGACCAGTTGCGCCGCTTCCGGGATGGTCATGAAATAGCGCGTCACCTCTGGATCGGTCAAGGTAATGGGGCCGCCATCGCGGATTTGCTGGCGGAACAGCGGCACCACCGACCCCGAAGAACCCAGCACATTCCCAAAACGCACCATCGAAAAACGCGTCTTGTTCTTGACCATTGCCGTCACTGAATCATCAATATCGAATACCGGCATGTCGGTCACGGACAAGGCCTGCAAAATCATTTCCGCCAGTCGCTTGCTGGCCCCCATCACATTGGTTGGGCGCACGGCCTTGTCGGTACTGATCAGAACGTAGTCACTGACGCCCGCCTCGAGTGCTGCACGCGCCAGGTTATACGTGCCGAGTACATTGTTGCGCATCCCTTCTGCCGGATTGTGCTCGACCAACGGCACATGCTTGTAAGCGGCGGCGTGATACACGGTGCGCGGCAGCCAGGTCTGGCAGATTTCGCTGAGGCGTCGATAATTACGCACGCTGCCCAGCAGAGGCACCAGCTCAGTTGCGCTGGATAGTTCTGCGATGCGCGCCAGCAAATCTTTATGAATTTCATAGAGACTGAATTCATTGTGATCGAGCAACAGCATCTTGCTGGGGCGCGCAGCCAGAATTTGCCGACAGAGTTCGCTACCTATGCTGCCGCCAGCGCCGGTGATCAATACCACCTTGTCGGTGATGTTGCGGCTGATGAGCGCTGGATTGGGGGGGACCGGTTCGCGTGCCAACAGATCAGCGATATCAAGCTCGCGGATATCAGAAACAGTGACGATGCCTTGCGCCAAATCATTCAGATCGGGCAGCGAGCGGATGTGCACATGGTGCTTCTTGATGTCCGCTAGTATTTCTCGCCTGCGGGAACGGTTGATAGAAGGCAAGGCCAGCAACACATCAGTCACTGCGTTCAAGGCAATTATTTTAGCAACACTATGAGGCGAATACACTCGCTGATCATTGATGGTTTTCCCATGCAAACGCGGATCATCATCCAGAAAGCCAATCAGGATGACATTATTTCGTTTAGTTAAGGCCTCCGCTATCTGCACCCCGGCGGAACCGGCTCCATAAATGAGCAAACGGGTACGTTGGCGATGATTTCGATTATTGCGGTCCAGACCGCTACGGCTGAGCCAAAAACGTGCTGCGATCCGGCTCCCTCCTACCAGAATCAAAAATAGCAAGGGTTGCAGCAATCCTACTGAGCGCGGCACGCCTGGCAGAGCAAACCACATCAACAACCCGAATAAAATGACACCGTAAATCGCAACGGCCTTCACAATCGTCAGCATTGCCGCCATGCCCGTATAGCGGAATACGGCTCGATACAAACCTAGCCGCACGAAGATTGGTACTGCCAGAAAAAGACATAACTGATAGACATGCCACTGATAGGACTCAGGCCAATGGAGCGTATCGAGACGCAGGGAGAAAGCAGCCCAGGTAGCCATCAAAGACATCAGAATGTCCATGACAACCACGGTGCATTGCTTGATATAGCGGGAATACATCTTTATGCGATTTTGCATCTTCATTCACAGCTATAGATTGAAAGTCAGTGCGAAACACCCTCGCGCGCCAATACTTTAGAAAAAGTCAGCCACAAAATATGCAAATCGAAAATGAATGAGCGTCGTTGTAAATACTCAACATCCATCTTGACCTTGACCGGAATCGGTAGCTCGTCGCGGCCATTGACCTGCGCCCAACCCGTCAGGCCCGGGGTGAGCTCATGCACACCCTCGCGGGTGCGCAACTCTATCAAATCATCCTGATTGAAAAGAGCTGGCCGCGGACCGACAAAACTCATGTCCCCATTCAAAATACTCCACAGCTGTGGCAATTCGTCGAGGCTCGATTTGCGTAAAAGCCTCCCTATCGGCGTCAGAAACCGGTCGGGGTCATTTAATAAATGCGTAGCGACAGAAGGAGTATTCACGAGCATGCTGCGGAATTTTGGCATTTTGAAAATAACATTCCTGCGGCCAACCCGATCCGACCAGTAAATGACCGGCCCTACCGAGGTCAAACTGACGGCCAGTGCCACCAACAGCAGCGGAATCAAGAAAATCAACCCGGCTATCGTCGCCAGAACAAGGTCAAACATGCGCTTGGTCATGCTAATCGATACTTTCCAATAAGGATAGGGAAACAAGCTTTACTGCACCGGGGTGGCCATCGTCTACGATAAATGCGCACTACCACAGCCGATCAATCTCAAGCGCCAGCAAGTTCCCGGAATACTGCCGAGTAAGCTTGTCCCAACGCGGGCCCAGAAAAAAGTTTTTCATATCTGCCACGTGCTGCTTTTCCCATTTTCTCCGTCAGGTTTGCATCAGCCAGTAAATCTTGCATCGCTCGCGCTAGCTCCTGTGGCTGTTCTGGTGTCACGACGAACCCCGTTTCCTCATGTTCGTTGACATACGAGGTGCCCGTGCCTATTTCGCAGGAAATCAAGGGACGGCCGAACATCGCCGCTTCGACCAATACCATTCCAAATGCCTCCGAACGCAAATGGGAAGGCAATACCAGGGCCTGGCAATTTTTCAATAGAGCAACTTTTTCTGCATCACTGACCATTCCGGCGAAGATGACATTGCTAGCGCCGATTTCTTGCGCCAGTGCGCGTAGCTTCTGTCCCTCAGGACCCTCACCGGCAATCACTATGGTGGCGTTGACCTGTTTAGCAGCTCTCACCAGAAATTCTGCCCCCTTGTAGTAGCGCAGAACACCAAGAAACAGAAAATATCCTTGGCCCACCGACATACCGATGCGCTCAAAGATGCCGTCGTCTCCTTGCGAGGGGTAAGAATTTTCATCGACCCCCAGTGGGATCACCCGTACCTTGTCGCGTATCGAGGCATGCGACAGCACTGGACTGGTGCGCACATAGGCAGGGGAATTGGCAATGATGATTTTCATTTTTCGCAGCGTGCTCCACATTAATGGAGCATAAGCCGCACCCAGCCACCGCTGGCGAACCACGTCCGATACGTAGGTAAGCATGGCGGGTTTAGCTGGATTGACCGCAGCATGCAGCATGTCGGCGAATGGCCAGGGGAACAGGTAATGTAAAACGTCCGCTTCGCTAGCCAGTTTTGAAAATGTCTGAAATGCATGCGGGCCACCCAAATCGCATGAAGCGGGCGCCAACCATGAGCGACTACGCACGACGCGAGCCTCTGGGCGCATCAATACACTAGGTAGCGGCTGTGGCGACAAAGTGAAAATCGTGTTGCTGACGCCCAGTGCCCCGGTGGCAAGGGCAATCTGGCGAATCGCCTCCTGCAAGCCCCCTGGTGGATCGGGGAAATAGGTTCGATATGCATGTAATACGGATGGATTCAACACCTAGCCTCATAACAATGTGTTTTACAAATAACGCCAGCACCGGCAATCTTCTTCGAGGCATCTGTCGAACCCGAAACTCGGCCGGCCTGAAGCTCAGCGATCGCTCGCAACACGCTCATAGATCTGAAAAGTGAGACTAGCTGTCCGCTCCCAGGAATGCTCGCGCGCGCGCAGCGTTCCCTTTTCTCTTAAAGAATCAGCCAGGCCAGTTTCTTCCAGCACACGCTGCATCGCATTGGCAATGTCCAGCGCATCAAGCGGATTGACCAACAACGCTGCGTCTCCAGCCACTTCCGGCAACGCCGTCGTGGACGAGGTAATGACAGGCGTTCCGGCGGCGAATCCTTCCACTACCGGCAATCCGAAACCTTCGTATAGCGAGGGAAATATCAATGCCTCTGCTGCACTGACGAGCGTCACTAAATCCTCATCCGGCACATGTTTCAACCAGCGCACAGATTTGCCAAAAGCTCCCCGCTCAAGATTTGCCACAAGTTCCTCGCACTGCCAGCCAGCGCGACCCACAATCACCAGCGCGACCTGATTGCGCACGCCTGGCGCCAGCGCCTGATAAGCATCAATTACCCTGGCGATATTTTTACGTGGCTGCAAGGTGCCGACCGTTAAAAAAAATTTATCCGGCAAAGCGTATCGCTCAAGCATAGCGGCCACAGCGGATGTCGTCACGGGTACAAACCAACGCGCATCCACACCCAGCGGAGTCACGCTAATTTTTCCCGAGGGTATCTTGAAATGCCGATGAATCTGCTGCTTCGAGTACTCTGAAATCGTGATCACATGTCGAGCCGATTGGGCGGAACGTCGCCATAACCAATTCTTGGCGCTTCTGAAATTATTCGATACCCACTCAGGATGCGCCATTGGAATCGCATCCATGATGGTAGCCACGACAGGCAACTTACCAAGCGAAGGAATCATGTGATCCGTCGCGTGCATCACATCCATTTTTTTTGCTAGTTCATACGAACCTGCAAATGGCAGGCCAGACAAGGCTGACACAATTGCCTGCGGCGGAAATTTCCCATACAGCAAGGGAGATGGCTGCATCGGAAGTGGAAAACCATAGGACAGGGGCAGCAATTCAAGCCGTTGATCATTGAGAAAACGCGCCATTAATTCACGCGTGTAGCTGCCAATCCCATCGATGCCCCCCGCCTGCAAACTTCGCGCCAAGCCCGTTATGCCAAACCCCACACGGATCATGACTGTTGCATCTGCAACATACCGCGCAAAGTGTCTTCCAGACTTGGAATGAACAGAGGACCCGTTGTGGCTAGTAATTTTTCAGGGCTGCCACAGAGCCGATAAATTTCATTCTTTCGAACGAAAGCCGGGTTAACCTTGATTTGCATTGTATGGTCAGATAAACGACTCAGCGCATCAATCACTGCCTGCAAAGTGACCGGATTGCCGGTGCACACGTTATAGACCGCACCACTCTCTGCTTTGTCAAGCAATTGAAGATACGCCTCAGCAACAAAACGCACATCATTGAACTCACGCTCGACATTAAGATTACCCAACTCAACGACATCGGCCTTGCGCGCAAAATGCGCGACAAGTTTAGGAATCACGAATGCCGCATCCTGTCCCGGTCCGGTGTAATTGAAAGGGCGTACAAAAAATAAGGGCAATTTCGGCAGGTAGATTCTTGCCATGTATTCCATCGCCAGCTTACTGGTGGCGTAATGGTTAACCGGTGCCGGAGTCTGGTCTTCGGTGATCGGGGAATGTTCACAGTTGCCGTACACATTGGCGCTACTGGCCAACAAAATCCGGCGCGGAGCCTGAACCAGACTGGCGAGAGCATCAAGCAGATTCGTCGTGCCGACCACATTGACGTCATAGAATGCGTTGTTATTGGCATGACCAACGAAGGCAATCGCTGCTAAATGCACGACCAATTGGGGCTGGATCTCCCCAATCTCGCGCATGAGCTCTTCACGGTCACCGAGATTAGCCTGCAATTGCGCAACGTCGTAGCCACGCGCACGCGCAGCAGCGACGAAATGGCGACCAGTAAAGCCACCGGCACCACTCACCAATAATTTCAAAACGAAAAACCTTGGGTATTGCGGCGCAGATCGGCCTGTACCATCATCTGGCACAACT
Organism: Herbaspirillum sp. RTI4; assembly: GCF_034313965.1. Taxonomy (NCBI): domain Bacteria; kingdom Pseudomonadati; phylum Pseudomonadota; class Betaproteobacteria; order Burkholderiales; family Oxalobacteraceae; genus Herbaspirillum; species Herbaspirillum sp. RTI4. The sequence goes on along the minus strand of NZ_JAVIWQ010000002.1, from coordinate 1,002,298 downwards.
GCTCCAGCGTAGTGGTCGGAGTCCATCCCAGAATTGCTTTGGCTTTAGCGGGATTGCCTATCAGCAACTCAACTTCGGCGGGCCGATAAAATTTTGGATTGATGCGCATCACGGTCTTGCCAGTAGCGACATCGATCGCTGTTTCCGATTCTGCCTCGCCCTTGAATTCGAGTGTAATGTTTGCGGCCTTGAACGCCATTTCGACGAAGTCCCTGACCGTTTCGGTACGGTTAGTCGCCAAAATAAACGTATCTGGTTCATCCGCCTGCAAAATGCGCCACATGCCTTCCACATAATCTTTAGCGAAACCCCAGTCGCGCTTGGCGTCGATATTGCCCAGCTCCACGCAATCGAGCTTGCCGAGTTTGATTTTAGCGACCGAATCAGTGATCTTGCGAGTCACGAACTCTCGTCCACGTAGCGGACTTTCATGGTTGAACAAGATCCCGCTCGCACCGAAAATGCCATAGCTTTCGCGATAATTGACCGTCATCCAGTGTGCGTAGAGCTTGGCCACACCGTACGGGCTGCGCGGATAGAACGGCGTATCTTCCACCTGCGGTACAGCTTGCACCTTGCCAAACATCTCTGAAGTAGATGCCTGATAGAAACGAATTTTTGGATTGACGAGACGCACCGCCTCCAATAAATTAAGTGCGCCGATGCCTGTGATCTGCGCTGTCGTGGTCGGCTGTTCGAAACTGACTCCGACAAAGCTTTGCGCGGCCAGATTATAAATTTCGTCAGGACCTATTTTCTGCACTAATGAAATCGTCGACCCCAGGTCGGTCAGATCATATTCCACCAAATGCAAATTAGGATGAGAAGCAATACCAAGTTCCTCAATCCGCCAAAAATTGACGGAACTGGTACGGCGGTATGCGCCATAGACCTGATATCCCTTACCGAGAAGCAACTCCGCCAAATAGGCGCCATCTTGCCCGGAAATTCCTGTTACCAATGCGACTGGGATTTTCATGCTTTTAAATTAAGTAAATTGAATAGGGTGAATTGTAGGCGAATTGCAAAAACCGCCCAAATAATAAATCATTAAGTTTCAGCCCTGACTGATATTTGGCACATCTAACGCATTGCTGCAAAGAGGAAAATTGCGCTGAAATCCATCACAAAGTAACCTTACTTCGTCCGAGAACTGCGTCAATGAAGCGTCCCCACTCACGATTGTTGGCAATCGACCGTTTGCCGCCACCAAGGCGAGGAAAAGTTCTTGGGCGCCAGAATCAGCATTGTCAACAACCACCGCGCCCCATGCCCGATGCGCTGGAATATCCGAGGCAATAACAGGTAAAGACATCGCCAATGCCTGACCAATACCTTGGTTATAACCCTCCCATCGGGAGAAATTAGCATAGGCATCGGCCGCACAATACAGATCGAAAACTTCATCCTCAGTGGCATTTGCCACTACCGTTAGTCCACGCCGGGTCAGCTCCCGCACATCCTTTGGCGTCGCTTTTCCGGACAAGACAAAAATACTATTGTTAGAAAATTCTGCATTCGCCACCGTCATTGCATCGCGAACATCGGCGTACATATCTACACCATGGCAAACGCGCTCCTCTACTTGCAACCCGCACACATTGAGAATCACATGTTGAGTAGTCCACCCGCGTTCGGTTCGCACGCGTTGCCGACGCGTCACGGCCGCCTCATTCCATTGCCGAAGATGACTATTGCCGACGGGAAATATCGCGTGCAAGGTGTTAGTTGCGTCGTCCCCTCCCTCAGAAGTGGCCATAACGGACGTCGCCATCAGTAAAGCCAAGTCTTTCTCTGCCAGCACGGCTCCTCTTCGCGGCGCATCTGAAAACCAGTCAGGGTCAGGATCACCTTGATCATAAGCCAGCACGGGAGGATAAGCACCGGTCCAGCGGGTAACGCTGAAAAACGGTGGCGTACTGGCAATAATCAAATCAACCGCGCGAATTGCCGCCAGAGTTGCAGCGGAAAGAGGATCCTGCACTTCCACTCGCTCACAGCCAGCATATAGATAGTCGTTGTCCGATCTTGGGCCTCCCACAATCACTTCATACCCACTCTTGAGCAAAGCCTTTGCCTGCAAATCCGCCACGATAGCAACGCTATCACCCTTAGCATGCGTTGCAGAAAGCAGCAGCACACGCCGTGGCCGTGCCGCAGCATCGTCCCAGAAGGCCCTTCGTCGCGGAGCAAAGCTGAGGTCATAGGCCTGTAGCAAAGAAAGATTCGGAGAATAAAACGGATCGTCCCGCATCAATTGCGGATAACGAGCCCAGGCCTTACGGGCTTCAGATCGTAAGAGCGCCACTTTTTCGGGCGTATCGTCATAGCCACGGGATTTACTTTCATGATGAATCAGCAGAGCATCGGCAACATAGATATTTTGTTTGCCTAGCAAATGTAGCGAAAAGCAAAAAACGATGTCGTTGAAGGCCACCCGGAAATTTTCATCAAAGCCGCCGACCAGTGCAAAATTCTCTCGCGTCACGGCCAGACAAGCACCTGTTACCGCCGTCACCTCGTGTGTAATATTGGCCAGGTTGTGATACCCACCATCATTCGCAGACAAAAAAACATGCGCATGTCCGGCCACCCCTTGAATACCGGCAATCACGCCGCCATGCTGAACTGTGCGATCGGGGTACAGTAATTTGCAACCCACCGCACCGATCTCAGGACGCAGAGCATGGGTAGCCATTTTTTTCAGCCATGCAGGATCCAGCACCTCGGTATCATTATTCAAAAATACCAGCAATGCCCCACGCGACTCGCGGGCCGCCACATTATTTAACCGAGACCAATTGAAGCTCATCGTGTCACGGATTACCCTGATGTAGCCCGACGCCTCTGCTTCAGCCATCTTTTTCAAGGTCTTCGCATCGGTGGAGCCATTATCGACAACCAGAATCTCGATGCCCCCCTCCGGCCAGTCGGTAGCTCTGATGCTTTCCAGACAAGGACCCAGTAGGTCCCATCGATCACGCGTAGGAATCACGATTGTTACCACCGGCAAAGTTTCCGGAAGCGGCCAGCTTACCGTCACCTGCTGGGAATCAGCCAATGCATCATGGAACAGGACATGCGGAATGTGCAGCGTCCGGTTAAAGCCCAGCTCCATTGCATAATTCCGCACGACAGCCGCTGGGACATTGGCTGCTGCGAATTGCGCTATGACGGATTGAGCCTCCGGGGCATCACATCGAATGGCCAACATGCGGCCCAACAATACGCCCTGGCTGGCAAGCAAAGCAGAAAACCCGGGTTTAAACCAGGGATTGCGTGCAGGCTGACCCTCGCTCAATTCATCTTCGTCTGAGTAAGCCATTAGTGAATCGGGTGCATCCCGCAAGGCATCAGCGAAAATTCGCAAAGCATGCGCGCGCGGCAACGCACCACCCTGAATCAGTATTGAACATTCAGCACCGGCACCAACTTGCAGACATTCCTGCAAATCCTCCTCTGGCTGCACTTGATGTTGATAATACGAAATACGCCGATCACCCACTGAAGCATCAGCAACGGCCTGCATGGATTTTTCCGCATCGCAATGCGGATCAAATATAAATAGTGCCTGCCACGACTGCCCGATACTGGCCACCAGTCGCACTGCAAACGCTGCCGCATAATGCTGAGAAACTGCATCAAACCGAGCAATGATAAAAACGCGCGAATCCACATGAGGATGGTCTTCCAAGCGCCGCAGGCTTGTCGCATCCGGGGTATCAAACTGGGCCGACCACAGCGGATACGACGTCATCAGTTGCAAACGCAAAGGCAACACATCACAAGCAGTGGACGAGGGTAAATGTTCATTGAACTTGCGTAGGCGGTTCACAATACCCATTTTTCTGGCAATGCCAATTAATCTCAGGCGAAGCACAGGCCGCGACTCCAGATACGCCATGACCGAACCAACGCAATGTTTGGCCAGTTTTTTTAGGAGTATTTTATGAATTGACGCCTCTTTGCTCATTACCGATTATTCCCATTCATGGTGATGCAATCCGACATGGTCTATTGACGAAGAAACTAAAAAATTACTCAGTAGTGCGCACCGATATCTTGTTTATATTAACTAAGCGCTCATCACTTGAACCTACCGATACCGAAGCTCCGACAGCGACTCCCGGTTTCAGCATGGGATGCCAGATGTCGCTCATCTTCGGCGCACAGGGATAAGTCATCACATCTTCCGAAATAAATCTACCCGCCGCATCCTTCCACTGCGTAGTGGCCCGCACAGCGCCCCCTTCATGGCAAGTGGCATGAATTTCCAGCAATACCGGATCCACATTCACTTTGCTGTCAGTAATATTTTGCAAAACACCACGCAAAACAGGTTCAAATGCCAACAGATTAAATGGTTTGAATTGAATTTCCTGTCGTACTGGCGTGCGGAAAGAGGATTGCATTCCGGCATCGCCCAATTTTGCCCCATTGAGCTGCCAGTTCATGCCACCACGGGAAAAATCCCCATTGAGGATATGTTCTTCCAGATACATTTCTTCTGGCCTGATCTGACCGACACGCAAATCCCCCACGCGAAACAACTCGGTGGTGATAGACATCAACTCAGCTTCGCGCGAATAACCGCGCCCGACCGAATGAACAACAATATCACCACCTACCCGGGCAATTGACGTGCGCAGCTTGACGTCTTTGATTGATGGGCCAAAGAACGTCCAGGAATGCCAATTATCAGCCACCGTCCCCTCTGGGAAAGCACTATAGACCGGCTCGACGCCCAGAAGAACGATTTTTTTCCCGGCATACCCCCCCATCCGAGAAATGGCATCGCCGACAATCAGCTCCGGCCTGCTTCTCAACCGAAACGCGGCAACCGCACCACGATCCCACAACATGGGTAATGCAAACTGTTGCAGAGGCCAATAAGCGACTGGGAAGCGTAAGACATTCACCAGACACAGGATCATGACGATAATAAAACTACTGACTGCGGCAAACCGTAATCGGGACAAGGCCCATACGCCGATGACTAAAAACCAGGGAATGACCGGAAATACATAACGCAGATAGGCCTGATGCTGAAACACCAAAATCCAATAAGCCACCGCTGAAACTAAGGCCCCCATTACCCACCAGCGACGCTCGACAATGACCACCAGAACTGACAAAGGGAACAGCACAAGCAAACCAATTCCGAGCGCACCCGCTGACTGAAATTCTCCAAAACGTTCCGATTGAATACTCATGTCCCAAAATGTTTTCAGGCCAAGCGCTTTCTCATAAAGAGGATTACTAAAATCAGAACCGGCTCCCGTCAGAAAATCCGCAGAGCGAAACAAACTGTTGTAGAGCGGGAAAACGGGATTACCCGTTTTCCACAGCGCCACCAGATAAGGCGACGATGCACAGATCAGGAACGCCAAACAAGCAATGACAAAACACAACATGCTTATTCGTTCAAATTTCCCGGCACGCGCGCGCAACAACGCACCAATCAAAATAAAAGGGACAATCAGAAGACCGATCAATTTAATGGAAGAGGCAAAACCCAGCGCCACACCCAACACCAACCACCGCCCCTTATCTTTCGATGAATACGCAAGCAGTTCGGCCAGTGCAATCAGGAAAAAAAAGGCCAGGGGTGCCTCAATGAATGCGGACCCCACCTCCAGAAATGAAAGCGGCAAAGTCAGCAATAGGGCTGGTGCGGCCAAGGCAAGCGTCTTCCCTGTCCGTGGCAGCAACAGGCGATAACAGAGGAACGCGGTCGCCAACAAAAAGGAGGAGTTCAGCAGGCGTGCACCCTGCTCACCGGCCAGGAAAAAAGAAGGTACGAACAACCAGTCTGCGCCAAACGGCATGACCGACCAGATGTATTGCGTGACATCAAAGTGCCATATCCCGGTTTCCAGCATTTTTGCTGAGATGTTTAAATGGAATGCCAGCGCGTCGTACCCCAGCTCCGGCAACGTCGTGACCACCGTTACCATGCTGACGCCCGTCAAAACCAGCGCAAGCATCAGACTTTCAGTCAGAGAATGTTTTTCCAGCGCCAGTGGAGGCCATAAGGGGGGCGTGTATTTCTCGTTGGAGCCAAGTCGCCATGCGGCAATGAGACCCAATGCCGAAAACAATGAAAAATACAAAATAGGGATGTTGATTGGAAAGTGGGCAAGTGCGCTGATCAAGGTGCCTATCGCGGCAAATCCAAGGGCTGCGTGGCGCAAAGACCATGTCGAATCGTGCGTATTACTAAAAAAGCCGGCTATACCCGCACCAATCAAAGTCGCGCAAGCCCAAATCCACACTAGAGAGGTCAAGGGAGCCAGACCGGTCATTCCCACACATAAGGCAAAAGGGGACAATAGTAATGCGTACGGCGGAAGTCCCAACCTCATCAAGGCCAGATACCCCACGAAACAACCTGCAATCAAAATTGAAAAAGCATCTCGGTTGAAAGGGGCAGCCCAGATTTTCCCACCCCACCATGGGGTAGTGCCGTAAATGGCAGAGATTAAAAATAGTGATGCGAATATTAGTAAGAGATTTTTTTTAGATGCAGGAACAATCGTAAAACAAATTTTGGGAAATTTCATTACTAGTCATTTTTATTCATTGTGAATTCACCGCTAAGTCGGCACGCCCGGCGCTCAAGGAATTGGTAGCGGGTTAATAAAATTATTAAGCAATTGGTTAATGTTAGAAAATCAACTATGCCGCTGCAAAATATAAGCGGCAATCCTTGATGCATTAGCCATGGTTAAGCCAGTCGTTGGGGTTGCGGGTATTGACGGTAACACCGCTGAGTCAATCATATATACATTTTTACAACCAAACGGCCGACCATACTCATCTGATTCATGTTTTTCTGGTTTAGTGCGCATAGGAATAGTCCCCCCAAAGTGTTGGCTATGTCCTAATTTTGACCGTAATTTAATCCATGAGAATGGAGAAAATCCTGTCTGTCGACGAAATTTTATTAATTTCTTTATAAAGGAATCGAACTCTTGGTCACTCTGCTTATTGTATTCACCCGTTACCGCCAAGGTATCAGCACCGTCGAAACGAATCGCCATTTTTCCAGAGACATGGGAAGAAAAATAAGCGACCCCGACAAAAAACCGATTCAAAAATGGTTTGGCCAACCAACTCATCCATTTTCCAGCGCGGCCAAATAAATGCTCGAGTATGGATTGGATGATGATTTTCCCCGGGTAGAGCTGGCTCTGAATCACATTTCCATTGCTATCAAAGCCTTGAATATAAAGATGTGCCAAAGCGATCGATTTATTATCTCTGCGCACACCTCCGCGAGAAACCCATACAGGAAAATAGTATTTTTGGCTATCCTGGATAGTGTAAGAATGTCCAGTCCAATGAAGAGATGTATCCACGATGCGCGTCGAATCTATGCAGCCTGCGGCCAATATAAGGACGTCATATTTCATGGAGCCTTCAGTGCCAGAAGTCAGATCAACGAAAAAAATTTCTACTCCATCAGCGACCTCAACGAAGCGCTTGACCAGATGATTCCCCAAATATTGCATGTTAGAACTCGGTAATAATTCGACCACGGTGTTCCATGCATTAAAGATTGATCCGCGACGGCATCCGGTCATGCACTCACCACACAACACACAACCAGTTTCTGATCCAGGTTCCGAATCAATCGCCAGTTTTGCTTTGCCTATATAAATGCCATTTTTATTTAGAAGTAAGGCATTCAGCTCAGCAATATGTAAGATGTGGGCGCTTTGTACATTTTCGTACTGAAGGTCAGGTGTAACAAGACGTAATGGGTAAATAATGTCAATTTGATCGGTTCTGGCACTCAACTTCATTTTCCCGAAAACTGAATGCAAATGGCGAGTCATTGTTTCAATCTCGAAAGGCCAGTCAGCAATGTCTTTTTCGGTTGTAGGGCCTACCGTTGCCCCCCAAACTGTACTAAGTCCTCCTTTGGCATGACTGGTGTCAAAACTGACGTTTGTATCAGTAAGGATTTGCAAGCTGTCTTTCCGCCGATACATATACTGCGACCCGAATAAGGCCTTGCGCGGAATTAAACCACCGGAGCGATTCTCAGCTTTTTCCGATGTGGATTTCACGCCCTTTGCGTCGGCCCCGACGTCATAAAGGTCCACTGAAAGGCCGGCCTCAACCAATATTTTTGCGACCGTAGAACCTGATGGCCCCGACCCCACGATTGCCACTCGTAAACTCATGATATTTCCCAACCTTCATTAGACTGTGCATCCGCATCACCATTTAAAAACTGCTTCATACACAAATTATTTCCCTTACACGGAGGGACATCGATTAAATGCACGCACGGAGCACAGGATAATTTTTTATACATAACGACATCACGTAGAGCGTCCAAGCCTTTAAGGCGCAAGCCAGGATCACTGGGACCCCAATAAGTAATTGTTCTCAACTGAAGAAGGCGGGCTATATGATTCAGCCCAGAGTCAATCGATACCAAGAATGTCATCGACTGAAATTGGGTGACTACATCGCGAAGAGATGTTTGTCCGGTAAGGTTAGAAACTTCAACATCGCCCCGGAAAGCCTCAATGAGAGGTTTTAATTGAGCAGCATCACTACAATCGTTTTTCCCACCCAACAAGACGACAGTTACCGGATTCGAAGGCAAATGCCGGTGAATAATTTGTGAAAATTCAGCATTTGAAAATTGGCGCTCTTTATACAAATCCGAACAATAAGCAGCAACACCGACACGAGCCATGTCCTCATGAACTGCATTATTTTGATATTCGAGAAAAGTTTGGAAATGTGCGCAGGCATCAGTCCAATTGATAGTCGCGGCACCAATCTTTTTTGCTATTTGCTCATACCCTACATAAATAGGTGTCGCTGAATTATAAAATACGGGATGATTGATGTAGCGCTCTTGCCACCGATTCCAGTCCTGATATAGGCCATATCTTTCTTTTGAAAAAGAAAGCAGAGTGAAAATCGCGCTCAACTTAGAGTGAAGTTCGTAATTAACGAAAATATCGCTTCCGAAACAGCCCAATAATGCTTTTGCAGAAGACACCACTACCTGCCTCGCGCTCCCCGTTTGGATTTCAAGTATTTCATCGAACAAGTCAGTTAATTCTGCGTACACCTTTACTTCTTTTGCGCAGATCAAAACCAGTCGTGCCTGCGGATAACGGCACCTTATGCTAAGTATCGCAGGATAGGCAATCAGCAGACTGCCACCTCCCAATATTTTAAGAAACGAGATTTTTTCAGGTGCGCTCGTAATCCTTCTTTTTTTCCCGATCGCATCAATAACAAATACAAGCGGCCTTAACAGTACAAGCAAAATTCGGCCTAGAGTATCGTCGATTTTTTTTAGAGTATTCGGCCGCATAACTATTTTAATCCATTTTATTAAGGCCACCTCTTTCAGACGAATCGTTTCGACTGCATTAGGGTCATGTTTTTGCTAATTGTAACAATACTGACTTGCTCCAGACACAAAGTTTAAATTTGAATCTTTGAGATGCCAGCCTTCAATTTTTCAAATGAAATCCCAACGTATCCCAACTCCTGACGCGCCCTTGAGTCATCAATGGTCACAGGGCTGCCCGTAAGAAGAACTTGAGAACACGTGATGGGAGGGGGGGACTCAATATCCAATACGCCCCAGACCCACTCGACACATACACCCATGAGCATGGCTAACTTACGCGGAATCGATTTCGTGGGGATGAGACCATCACTGTTGCTCAATAGGTGACTGACGAACTCTCGAAAGAAAATCGGTGCGCCATCCGTAACAAAATAACTTTTCCCACCCACCCCCTTCATTGCCGCCAATTCCAGGACTTCACAAAGATTATCTATATGCGTGGTGGAAGTCAGATATTGGCCATGCTCAATCCAAAGAAACCGTCCAGCTGCTATTGCTTTTTTTAATTTAGGCAAGATGGTGGTATCGTCTCGGCCCCAAACCATTCGAGGCCGCACACTCATACAAGAAAAATTATCGACACTGCTTTGCAAAACAATTTGTTCGGTCGTTTTCTTGGAGCGCGCATAGCTGCCGATCGACTTAACAGGATAGGCGGTGGTGTCATCTAGATCCACTAGGTTTTCCCGTCCCAAAAAAATAGCTTCGGTACTCACCAAAACAAATCTGTTGGCACGCTGCTTAACAGCATTAAGCAAATTTTTTGTGCCAGTAACATTGAAATCTGAGGATACTGTCGCCTTCCCCCAGTTCCTTAAATCAGCTGCAACATGAAAAACGACATCGATATCATGTAAATTTTTTTCTAATTCGTTGGCATTGAAAAAATTTAGAACTCGATGCTCCACACCCATACGCTCAAAAAATTGAAGATACTTTTCATCACGTGTTGCAGCAATAACCCGGTATCCTTTTTCTTTTAACGAACGAATCAAATTCCTGCCAACATAACCGTTCGCGCCGGTAACGAGTAGTTTTTTATCTTTGAGGCAATACATTATTGGCAACCTTAAAAATTCTTACGTCATCTTGTGAATATTGCAAAATAAGAAATTTATTTTTAATTAATTCGTCTAAATAATTGTTCATCCTCAAATGAAACGCTTTAGTTTTACTGGGGTTGGTGTACATGGTTTCATCCTGATTACGCCAGACAAGGTATTTTATTTTACGTTTTTCAAAAATGGCAGAGAATTCATCTGATGAGACTATCTGTTGAAACCCCCCTTCCGGATTCCAATCATGAATGGATAAAAAGGGACGGTCTAAGTAAAAAAATGGCTGGACGCCCCAATTAAAGGCAATCAGTGAATTTTCTTCTGTATTTTTATTAATATATTGAGATACCCAATATAAATGAATAAATTTATCAGCAAAAATATCTCTAGTAACATCTCCGTCCATCACTAATCGCAGTGCCACATGATTTTTAAAATATTGATTTAGCGACTGATATGCTTGGACTACAGCCATGATTAGTACAGCCGCACCAATTAAAGTGCCCATCTTGTTTTTATCAATTATTACCAATGAAAAAATAACGAGAAATACAAAAATAAAGTAGGTATATCTAAATTCCCAATAGATAGCAAATGCCTGAAATGAAATCGTTAGCGCAATTGCAATTAAGAGCCATCCAATAAATCGCTTATTTTCAAATGTCCGCTTTACGAAAAATAATCCCGCACTTAATACCAGAAGTGTTACATTTAAAAATCCAAAATTTTCTAAATATATTTTTTTAAAATTAACTAGTGAATGTGTCGTCGCCCAGGACATATCTTTTTGAAGCATAGTGCTTTCAAGAACCATGTCCATCATATCGCTTGTTACAGGATATTTTCCACATTGTCCAAACAGATTAATGAGACTGGGAAATACAGGATTACATACCGAAAGCCAGTTATTCATTAACCACACGCTATTGATTACAGTACCAATAATAATTAATTTAATAAATTCCAGAAAATGATGTGCAATCGACTCTTTTTTATCTGCCGACATGAAATAAATAAAAATATACAATGGCGCAGCAAAAATACTTGTATATTTAATACCCGCTGCAAATGACATGAAAAAATACGACATCAGTCTATAGCTTGATTTACTCTCTGATCGCGACATCAACAATGCATAGATTGCTGCCAAAATATATGCAAGTTGATAACCTTCAATTTTTGCCGTTCCAATATTTCCCATTGTTATAGGAAGATATAAAACACTAATCACACAAATCGCGGCGAAAAAATATGATTTTGAAAATTGCAAATAAATTTCACGAACAATCATCAGCGAGACAATTAAAAAAACTAAAATTAAAAAATGTGCGCTAGTGGCATTACCAGTTAAAAGAAATGGGATACCGATAACTGTTTCACCAAATAATGGAAAGGCACTATACATTCCGTAATTAGGGAGATAAGCAATATCACCTGCTGCAATATGTAATTTTGCAAATGTTAATCCATACGATATTTCATCCCAATTAAATGGCTGGATTGTTGATACGTACACACCAATTATTAATGCGGGAATAGATAATACATATACTATAGAAATCCAACTTATATTTATTTTTTTATCACTCACCGAAAATTTATTACAAATATTTTTAATATTATATACGCCAGGTATTGCAGCAACTACAGAACAAAAAAGAAAAGGAATTAATTTCAGTTCATTGAAAAATCCAAGTAATCCGTAAATAATTGACAAGACTCCAAATCCGAATAAAAATAAAATTAATATATCCCCTCCATTTATTTTATTTTTATTCTTCCACAAACAAGGATATGCTATTAATCCAATCAATATCGATAATAACAATACAAAGATTAAAATAAGAAAAGGCATTTATTAATCCTTATTAATGTAAACAAAACGCTTATACATGCCAAAATTATAAAGAGATAAAATTAATATCTGAACTAACTTCGCTATGTATACCTTTGGGATTACGGAAACAAGGACAATTAAAATTAAATAATTCAAGGCCCCGCCTAACACCACAACGCCGCCAAAAGTGACAATTTGACGCAAACTATAAAATTGATTGCGGAAAGTGAAGGCATGGTGAAAAAGGAAACCTGTAATAGTCGTCAGCGCAACCGCCCACGTATTGGAAATTAGAGTGGCATTTTTGAAATAGTAATATGCAATATTGAATATTAAAAACTCTGTCGAAATATTAACCAGACCGACAACGCCGTATCTAAAAATCTGTTTTATTGACTCAACGCTGAAATATTTTTCAACTAAATTTTTCAAATCTATTTTTATAGGCATATAAATGTTTCTGAAAATTCAAAAATTTTGTTAACTTATTTTTAAGATAGAGATTTTTCATGCCTGAGATTTCCCCACGAGGATGTACTTTATCCAGCATATTTTATTCATATAAAAAATAACCTAATTTTTCCCCTAGCACTCTCTTTTCTGCAAAGCTTCTATTAATCAATAATGGAATCCGATTATTTTATAATAAAATATTATTTTTTCTTAATGACTATCACATGATGCAAGCCCAATACGTTCCTCAGCGGAATCATCAATATTTCAACTATTTTTAAAATCGGCGTGAAAATATTCGGAATCAATTGCTTGAAATTCAAACCACCCGAAAAAACATACCGGATATAGTTATTTAAAACTCGTGTTTCTACAATCTCCATACCTGGAAATTCTTTTTCAAATATAGCTCTGTCTCTCACAAATACGACGTATGAAAGTGCCTGATTCGCATCTAGCATGACACCTGAATCCGTACTCCAGGATTTTTGATTTTTGTCGAAAAATTCTGTAGGGAATGCTTTTTTGTAAAAACTATTTGCCAGCAAACCATAATAAGGATCGATAAGAACAACTCCGCCTCCTTTATGCAAAACCCGCTCGCACTCTTTGAAAAAGCTACGCGGATCTGAAATATGATGAAAACAATTCAGGCCATACACAGCACGAAGTGAGCCATCTTTAATATCCATTTTTGTGGCATCTATTACCATGTCAACGATGGGAGACTCAATTACTTCGCTGGTAATCACATCGGGATAATATTTTTTTATTTGCCCGACTCCAGAGCCAATTTCCAGGACTTTCCCACTGCCAGAGAAATATTTCGCATTTGATGCTGCACAAATATCATAAAATTCTTTAAACACGCCTGCGATCATTTTCTTTTTCTGGATCATTTTTTCATGTGCGGCAAGCCGTGCATGTGAATCCACATCGATCGTACTCATGTTCTTTTCACGAAGGATGTTGATTATAAATTGCATCATGATTTTATTCCTTAACTGTATTCTGAAATTATTCGACAACTTAAATTAGTGCGTCTATATGCTAAAACTAACTCAACGCCTAGGCGATCCATATTAATTCGCTAACTAAATGTCCGCAGTGATATCCATTGCAACATGACTGGCGTTTCATCTGCGCTGCCCCCAAAAATGGTTCCGCTGGTCGCTCCTTCTGGCCGCTTCACTACACGTTTTATCGTAATGCCCTTTGGATTGCAGGCATGCACCTGAATATCCGGACTCAGAAATACCCCTTTCGCGTCATACCAGTTGATTTGAGAGCGGAACAAATGGCCCTCGGCGCAAGCCACACGCATTTCCAACAAGCCCTTGGGGCGGCCACTGAAATCAATGCTCTGGGTAATCGGCGCAGCCACTGTTGCCTCTACACCGCCTTCTCGGATACTTGCTTTGCCGATTACCCACGCGGGATCAAGCTGGCTCAGATTCGGCCCGACAACTTTCTCGTGCGTGTACATCAATTCTGGCTTGATTCGACCTATACGGATGGAATGAATCCGCAGAACCTCATCTGTAATCTGCATGATTTCAGCTTCATGAGGTTCACCCTGATCTATTGAATGCACAATTACGTCGACACCTAATTGACCGACCAGTTTGGTGAATTCTGTGTATTTGATCTCCGAATAAAAATAGCGCGAAGAATGCCATGAGTCTGCCAAGGTACCACTTGGAAAGTGACTAAATGCAGGATCCGCTCCTATGATCAATATTTGTTGATCTCGCATGTCGTCCATTTTTTCCAAGATGTCACCCACGACTGCAATAGGTTTATTAGCTGAAAAAAATGCTTGATTACTTGCACGGCTAATGAAAAGCATAGGATCAAACTGTTGAAGCGGCCAGAATGTAACGGGAAACCGTAACAGGTTGACCGCGCACAGAATCGCAACCACCAACACAACACTGAGACGGGGAATAGCAAATTTTGAAAACGCCCAACTTGCGGCAATGAGCAACCACGGAACAATTTGATAAACATACCGCAAATATGCCTGCGAATGAAACACGACAGCGATATACGCCATACTGCCTAATACGACGGCAACCAGCCACCACCGTCGCCGCACTGCCCCGATCAGTAAGGACAATGGCACCATCACTAAAAAGACAATTCCAACAGCACCATTAGCCACTGATTCGCCGAACGCTTTGGAATTCACAGAGGCATCCCACAACAAGCGCCAGCTCAAGGTCTTGCTATATAGCGGATTAGAAAATCCCTGCCCGTTGCCAAAAACGCTTTCCGTCGTAAAGAATGGAGATCTGAATATTTGATTGTAAAAGGGAAAAAAGGGATTGCCGGTTTTGAAGAGTGCCACAATGTAGGGCGGCAAACTACACAACAGGAAGAACACCAAGGCGACTACCACTACTCTCAGCGTAGGCTTCTCAAAATGCCCTGTTCGTGATCGTATCAAAACGCCTATGAGCAAAATCGGTAACAGGGGTGCGCCTAACAATTTAATCGAACAGGCATACCCGGCAATCACCCCCATCACCAACCAGCTTCCAATGGGCGAATTGTCAGATCCGGACAATTCAGAAAAACAGCATACAAAAAATAACGCTAGTGCGGGCTCTACAAATGTGGTGGCTGAAACCAGGAAAGTCAGGGGCAAGGTCAGCAACAATGCAGGAGCTGCCAGAGCGCACAACGAACCGATACGCGGCAACAGGATTTGATACGTCAGCCATGCAGTGGCCAGCAAAAAAGAAATACTCATCAGCCGGGCGCCCGCCTCACCGGCCAAAAAGTATGGCGGCACAAGCAACCAGTCCGCGCCCAGTGGCATGACAGCCCAGATATATTCAGTAACATCGAAGCGCCACAGTCCTGTTTCAAGCATGCGCGCAGGGACATTAAGGTGCACGGCCAAAGCATCGTAACCAACATCTGGCAACAGACCCACCATCAAAACCAGAGTACCCCCAAGAAGAACCAAAGCGAGCATGATGATTTCCGGCCACTTCCGTTTTTTCCATAACAACGGAATAGGCAATTTCTCTCTGAATCTGCCGCGGGCATGCAAGCGCCAGCCGCAAAACACCGCCAGAAAACTAATCAATGCGAAAAAAATTGTCGGCGTACAAACCGGATAATGTGCCAGCACGCCTATCAGAGATCCAATAGCGGCGAAACCTACGACGCTATTGCGTACTGTCCATACCGGCCCTCTTTCACTCCCGCTCAAAGCAATAATCCAGGCGCCGGCCAGCATGGCGCAAATCCAGAACCAAGCCACTGACGTTAACGGGCCAGCACCCGCCAGTCCGACATCCAGTATCAGAACTACACTCACAATCAGGATAAAAGGAACACGCAAGGCAAGTAACAGCATGAATGCCAACATGGCCCACGCGACGAATCGGTAAAACAGCAGTTGGGAAAGGCCTCCCCCGCCCCAAATATTTTCCTGCCACCATCCATGCAAAACTGTTGCACCAATTGCACTCGCAACTAATGCAATGGCGATTACCAATATCCCTGCCGACTGCCACCGAGGCACCAGCCCATCATTACTTCTGAAATTCATTCCATTCCCCACATTCTGATTATCCATTCCGGGCAACTTGCTTCAAGCGCCAGTGACCATTTCACACGCGATCCGATGTGCATTGGCCATGATTGTCAAGGTATGGGATTTTTCAGGTAATACCGGCAAGCAGGCACCGTCCACCACGTACACGCCCGCCAATCCGAATAGTTGTCCCGATGCGTCACTTTCACCTGGGATAGGGTTTTTTCGCATCGGTAAGGTACCGGCATAATGAATGTCACCACCGGGTTTTCCAGCGGTAAAACTTGTTGGCAGCATGTAAGCGCCCAGTCTGCGGTAAGCCTTGCGCAAACGCGCATGTGCTGTCGTTAGAAGATCATCAGTTTCATGGTGGTAGCCACCCTTGATCTGCAAAACGCCGTCTTGATCCAGTCTCGCCTGATTATCTGACAGATGCCCGGGTAGAAACAGATTGCCAACGACGCATGAGCTGAGCAAGGACTTGAGCAGATCAATGCCATAACGACGCCGTAACGGCATATAGCGTGCAAATTCCGAAAGCGGCAAACCTGAGGTGGCAAAGGTCGCACCCAATGCAGATACATCCTCACGCAAGGAGAGCACAAACGATATCTGCCCAAAACCGAATGCCGGAGTTCTTGCCGCGCCAAAAAAAGAGGGTAAGCAGAGTACGAATGCCGCCGTCGGACAGGACAATAAGCGTACCGGGTTCTGCAAATCCAGCGTTTTCAATGCTAGCCGTGTACTTGCAATTGTACCGGCGGCAAGCAGAATTTTAGACGCTGAAAATGTTTTCCCAACCTGTTCAAATTGGCCGTCTATCGACCACCCATCCGCATTTTTCCTAATGCCATCGACCACAAGTGCCAGATGATGAAAATTAGTAAATTTCTTTAATGCCCGCAGATCATCAGTAGCAGAATATAAAGCCCCGCGATCGCATCCGTAAAGGCAATTCCCCGACAGATTGCAGCCCTGCCGCCCATTATGATCAGCACTTAGTGCCGCTAGCCGTGAACGGCCAAACCGAACTCCTAATTTGTGCAAATACACACGATTTGCACCGTATTTACCAAACATACTTTGGTGCATAGGGTCCATATCAATAGCTGCCTGAGAACATGAATCAAGTCCAAAATAATCGGAAAGATCATCTCCACGCGGGCCGCTGATTCCCATTCGTTTCGCGACGGATTGATAGGCGATATCCAGTGCAGTAGAGGGGAATGGAAATTGGTCCAGTTCGGCAGACGAAAATTTTGCTACCCCGCAACCCCAAGCATTCGATAGGCCACCAGGCGCAAGCGAACCCACTGAAATGAAATTTTCGGCATTGATCCGATTATGCTGATTAAAACCACTAAATACATGAGAATGAGACGCTACCCGCATTTTTGGGGAAACCGCCTCACGCATGCTCAGAGCATGAAAATTTTCACCTACCATCCATTTCCATTGCTCAGGGTCAGATGTTCTCGCCTCAAGAAAAGATTGTTGAGGCAGCTTTCCTGATGGTACTTCACCACCATCCACCATCAATACCTTCCAACCTGCCGCCACTAGCGGAAACGCAGCAGAAACACCTGCTGGCCCACTACCGACAATGATGACATCGAAATCCTCCATCATTTTTTCGTTCCGTCAACTTCAGCGCGCAGATATCGATTAAGCCAGATATAGCTTGCTGCACGACACACTAGTTCCATCATAACGGCCCGTATCAGGATGATGCAATACGGAACTGCGCCCGATTGCGCACCCAAACCAATGTACCGTAGCGCACCAATTTGTGTTGCTTCGGCCAGCATTGTTGCGGCATCAAGTCGCCATAAGAATTCTTTACCCCCGGGGGTCCCCATATATTTTTGATCGTCTAACAACACAATGGCCATTGGCATACGAAAGAAGAACGAAGGTAACTCCAAAGCAACACCGCCCCGGAGTTTTTCGATAGCACGAACGTACCGAGACAGTACACCAAAATTAGCTCTTGTTTTCAACACATATGCCAAGATCATCCGCCCTTCTCGCACCAAACACCGCCTATTTAATCGCTCCAAAGGGAGACAGGATCGTCTCATTCCGAATACTAGGGGTCGCAACCTAATGCCAAGAATATCCATATCCTTAGTAGTTTCCATCGTCGGTAGCGCAAACAAAGATGCTAATCGCTCCATCCCCAGTAGAGGACTTCTCCGCTTACCCAGTACATCAGCTATTACCAGAATGATCCATGATGGCACTGGAATAAACCAACGACGTACGCGTAAGCGTTCGCTAGCAATAAGCGATAAAAAATAGGTAAATGAAATAGGTTGCGTTGCACCAACATGAAAAATGCCAGGCTCTATATCCCTACGCTCAACTAAAACAAGTAATGCCTCCACAAGGTCATTTATATGAACTGGTTGCACCTTAGGAGCAGGTAGAAAGGCCGGTATCAAGGGCAATGTCCTGACTGTAGATATGAGCGTACCAAACAGCCCTTTTTCATCCCCTCCGTATACTTGCCCCGGGCGTACAACCCAGCCGCCAGCCGCCAGAACATAGCGCTCAATCTCCCATTTAATTCGTCCATAAGGTGTTGGTGCATTTTCACTTGCAGTCTGACTGGAAACGAAGATAAATTTTGCCCCTGTGCTTTGTGCCGATCCAAGCAATGCACAAGCAGCAGCAATTTCATTGGTACATTCTGTTTCCGATATAACAGCTTTGCTAATCGCGAGGTGCACGACTACGTCTGCATCAACAGGAATGTTTACCTCGGTCGAATTCGCAAGGTCATATTGCATCCATTCAGCAATGCGCAATGCCCCTTGTTTACGACATAAAGAGATTGCTTCGATGCCTCGTAATTTCGCAGCAATTCTCAATTGAGTACCTATGTAACCTGTCGCCCCAGTGATTATCAGCTTCATTAGGACTCCTGACCAATAACAGCGCGCAAGAACTTCTTCGCATGAAAAATAAAATTGCGCGGATCATAGCTTCCTCTGCGCGCATAAAGCACGGCACCGGGATGTGCTGAATCATTCAATCGTCCTACGGAAATCCGCTGCAATATCTGTGTCCCCCTAAAAACATAATGAAATAATAAGAATGGAAATAATCCAACCCATGTTTTAAATTGCGAGGGGTATTGCAAACAATAGCTGATGTACCGGAATCGATTCTTCCAGGGAATCGTGTATGTAATTGCCGGGCCATTTTCTACTAGCGGAGCAAATAGTTTGAATAAACTGGATTTTAATCCCTCACCGTTATAAAGAGGAAACTGTCGACAGTCTGCCAAAATACCTAGCTTCACCCCCAGCGCCACGCCAATCAAGTGCACTGCATCATGATCCTGATGCCCACCTTCCCACGCTAAAAAATAAAGATGCCGAGGACTTCCTATTTTTGAGCACAAATCAAACAACGCGGCATGACAAGGTTGTAGATATTCCACCAATTTCCCATCAGGGACGACAAGCGAAGTCCCAAGAAAATAGATAGATTGACGCAGGACGCCCAGCTTACGCAATACATTAACGCTCTCAGCGTCTCTTTGCGCTGAACCCTGTCCCGTTAACTCTCCCGAAGTCAAATACACGATAATGACGTGATCTCCGTGAACTAGGCATCGCTCAATCTCTGCAAAGACTCCGAATTCGTCATCTTGATGTGCGAAGAGAAATAGAGCAATATCAGAACGCATCGAAGTCTAGGAAATTAATGAAACTATTCTTCACATCAATTTTCTGATTTTTATTTCGTAAATTCTTGTATATTAAATTTAGAGGTGATGGCTTGAAACGAAGTGGAATTTTGGGG
This sequence comes from Herbaspirillum sp. RTI4, assembly GCF_034313965.1. NCBI lineage: Bacteria > Pseudomonadati > Pseudomonadota > Betaproteobacteria > Burkholderiales > Oxalobacteraceae > Herbaspirillum > Herbaspirillum sp. RTI4. The sequence continues at coordinate 982,196 of NZ_JAVIWQ010000002.1, read as the reverse complement.
AAATTCAGGCCAAATCGATAGCCCGGAATGAGGCCCAAAAATACTTTAGGGCAGCTCCGTTGTATAAAATTTGCGTAAGGGGGCATTTCACGAGCGAAATCACTCTCTGGCAGTATTGCGACAGAAGTGATTGCCCTTTTCCCGGCAGATGCGAAGGCAAATGCTCCATGCTCTCTGTCTGATCTGCGAAAACTTATAGAATTGAGCGGGTTTGACGCACGCCAAGTTAGCGATGTGGGAGTCCATGCATGCATCATGTCTATATTATGTGAATTAAAATCCCGATTACCAAGATCAGGAGTTCCCATACCGATGCGCGCCTCTAATGGGCCAACCAATTGAAAACCCATCTGGCGAACCCACCCTGGAGTTGCAGCGGCATTAGCTACACCAATTACAAATTCAAAACCTTCTTCTGCGGCAAATTCACACATTTTCAGACCAAGACGCTTGAACAAGTGTCTCCCCTGAAAGGAAGGATGAACAGCCACGTTGACTGCAATTAGACCCTTTACAAGCTTTCCATGCAAATGATATGTGCCTGGTATTGCAATCACCTGACCGACGACCCGACCCTCGCAAATTGCATCTGCACCCAATGCTTGACCTTCCGGATTTTGCAAATACAACCACATGAAGTAGTGGTGATGGAGATTGCTTGCTTGCGGAAAACATAACTTATAAAACTCAATATAGTCATCCAATCTCGATATCGAAGACTTATGTAATTCAATTTCCATAATTACTCATTTGTGATTTCAATTGCATTTTCATTCAATCTTTCACAGTCGCTTAAGTTGCAAGCTTAAACGTCTATACGTATCTCTAATTTTTAGTAAAAGTAAATTTCGTCGTTACCCAATATGTCAAAATAAATAAGAACACATCCACTATTGCTTTGGCATAAACTGGATCTGAAATTACCAGCAGTAAAAAATATATTAAGGCTGACGATATTGGTGTGTAAATTAAAGCTAGTCCAAAGTACTTTTTAGCGTGCACTACCGCTTTAGCACTTTCACTAATTTGATATGTAAAACGCCTGTGCATAAAAAATGCAAAAATTGCTGCGACGATCTTAACAAAGACATTTGACGCGATCGGACTCCAACCTAATCGGATTAAGCAATAATATCCGCCCATATCAATCATGTATGCAAGACCAGCGATAATTACATAGCGAATAAAGGTACTCATCAGACTTGCCACAGTTTTTCAATAAGTTCTGTCATGGTTATATAATTTTGAAAATGGCGGCCTTTCAGAAATAGCAGTTTTACTGCGGCTTCATGGGCTCCAAAAATAAATTATTTTTCAAGTTGATTTCCACGATAACTAACCAAACGACCCAAATGCCTCGGTCGCTTGGGTACCGAAGCCATATCCTGACCGAGAAAGGCCAGCACAAACTGCAAGCCGGTAAAGACCGGTAACGCCGACATCATTACCGTTCCAGCGGGTGTAGTTGTATTGGTCTGTGCCGCTTCAATCCAATGATATCCGCCGTACAAAATACCAAACATCAACAACAAAATTCCCAGCGGCAATTCCAGCGATCCCAAGGACAAGTCACGCAGATAGTAGTTATAAAAAATGCGTTTGCTGAAATTTCGAACATGCTTGAACAAGAACTCGCCAACAATGCTGGATATTTTCAACCCGCTCACTTCATCATCGTACTTAGCAGACATCGGCACATCCATCGCTACGGCGCGCATGGTATTGAGGCGAAATAACATATCCGTTTCAAAAAAATAGCGTCGGCTAATTTTTTCGAATGGTAAATGCCGAGCGACATCGGCATGAATCGCCGTATAACCATTGGTCGGATCAAATAAATCCCAATACCCGGTGGATAGCTTCGCCATCAATGACAAGACGGCATTTCCGATCAAGCGTATTGGCGGCATTGCCCCAATTTCTTGCAAGTCATAAAAGCGATTGCCTTTCGTGTAGTCCGCCTCACCGTTGAGTATGGGTTGCACGAAATAAGGAATCAATTCAGGATCCATCTGTCCATCGCCATCTACTTTCACGATGACGTCCGCGCCGTCCGCTATGGCCGCCTTATAACCGGTCATGACTGCCCCTCCTACTCCCTGATTGCTCTCGTGGCGCAACACTGTCACGCGAGGATCGGTGCAATTGTCCATCACAAAATCTCCCGAGTTATCGGGACATTTATCATCCACCACATAGATTCGGCTCACTTCCGGTCCAATGGCGGCAACAACGCCCAGGATGTGACGCGTCACCCGATAGCTGGGTATGACAACGGCAATCACTGCTTCCTCGCTTTGCCTTTCCGATGTGCTGTTTGTCATGCCATCTCCACTTTTTTCTTTTTAAGTCGCGTGAGCGGTTTATCGACGCATTTCACAATGAGCCAAGAAACAGCTATGGTGATGATAAATGCGAGGAGGAAAAATTTGAAAGAGCGCATTTTGACGCCCAAGGGAATTAGCCACACAGCTACGATCGTATGAAACAGATAAATTGGATAGGACAAATCCCCTAGAAAAGCGTCCAGTTTTCCTGTTTTCTGTGCGGACAAGGACAAAACAACCCAGGCGGAAAGGACGATGGAAAAATATATTCCATACGTCCAAGGCCACAAATTGAACTTCAGCCATACCAGGCAATGCAACAACCAGACCACGATACTGAGTGTTGGTGCCTGCAAGTGCCGCAGTTTTTCCCGATACTGGGATAGAAGACAGCCGCATGCAAATACCATGTAACACGTCAGAAAGGATGAGTAACGCTCCCCAAAGGTATCTGTCCCAAAGCCCAATTTTAAATTGATCAACATGCTGAGAATCAAAGATATCCATGCAGCTGGACGACTGAATGCCATCAATGGCATCAGAATGTAAGCCCCTACTTCAACGGCTAATGCCCCGGACACAGGAACCAGCAACCCGGGAGACGGAATCGGTACCAGCAAGATGTTCAGCATCCATTCCCTGGCTCCGTGCGGCAGGTTGAACTGCGGGTTCAGGGCCGACAGCTGGACTCCCCACCTGGGCAGTACCACCAGACTAATGCCACCTGCCAGCATCGCCAGCGCATAGCTGGGATATATGCGTAAAAACCGGTTACGCGCATAATCTGACAATCCCTCGCGGGTATTGCCATATTTGTGGGTAAGAACATGCGTCATCAGAAAACCGCTCAGGATATAAAATCCCCATACGGAATACGCAGCAGGTCCGTCCAGCATCCCCGCCCATAGATGAGAAATAACTACTAAAAAAGCCAGAAAAAACCGACCCGTCCCCAATCCGATTTTCATATATTTTTCCTCACAACCTCATGCTGTTTCAGTTATTGATGTTCCAGAGTGCCAATGGTCGATCACCCCTGACCACGGGCAAATCGAGCGCGGCAAGAATGCCAGCCAGTGCCTTCCATGCCGCTTCTCCGCCCCATGCGCGTTCTGCAAAATCAATACCGGCCAAGCTAATGCTGCTCCACAATGCTTCATTGTTATAAATTTTCTCTACCTGACCAGCAATTTCCTGCGGAGTATCTGCAATCAGGATATTTTGATCAGCAGAAAGTCGCATCCCTTCTGTTGCCAGCGTGGTGGCCACTATCGGCAAACCTGCCGCCATCGCGGTACCAATTTTCCCCTTGATGCCGGCACCATAGCGCAGTGGCGCAACAGCTACCCGAATGCCATCCAACAAGGGTTGCAAGTCGTCTACGTAACCGATGATGAGAACATCCTCACTCGCCAGCTCCGTGATTTGTGTCGGTGCATTACTACCCACTACGTGCAGACGAACTCCCGGCAATGCTTGACGCAACAGCGGCATCACTTCACCAACAAAATAAAGTACGGCATCTATATTCGGTGAGTGCTGATAGCCACCCACAAACACGATATCGCGCCGAGCAGAAAATCCGGCGCGGGTTCCTGGAATATCCATGATCAGCGGAAGCACATGTACATTTCCATCGGGCAGTTCGGCGTGCAATATCTCCAGCTCGACGTCGCTGACAACTATGCTGGCATCAACCTGACGGATCGCGCCGAACTCAATCGATTTCATATTTTCTGCTGCCACTAACAGTTCAGGTTTCCCTGACAATGCAGCCTCGCGGGACATGCGCAAGTAGTGCAAATCCACCGTATGAAACAGTATCTTGGCCTTCGGACAATAACGTTGTACAAGAGTGAGATGCTGTTGCACCACCCCCGGTCGAATCATCAGTACCAGGTCGTACCGCGCTCCACTTTCTTGCAAATGGTCCTTAACGGAATTGCAATAAGGAGAATACAAGACTTCAATCCCATTTTCCTGCAACGCCTCCGTGTAACCGGGTACGTAAAGGAAATTATGTTCAGGGATAAAGGTGACTTGAAATTCCATCTCTCGCAGTAAAAGCATGAGATTGAACATGATGACGGATCCGGCATCCTGATCGGGTGCCGGCGTGCAGTGATCAAGTATTAGTACGCGACGTTTGGCCATGCGATCCTTAGCGCGATCCACGTCTTTACCATTTTCCTGATGCGTATCCAATCGCTCTTGCCAGCGATCGAACTGCTTTCGCATATTCTGTACCTGATAAGCCTTGATTCCTGACCCGGTATCGGTGCCGCAGCTAATTCCTTCGTAGTGAACGACTACCGACAGTGGCTGATAAATAACCCGATAACCGCGATCACGAATCTTCAATGCCAGATCGGAATCTTCGCAATAGGCCGGCACATAATGCTCATCAAAACCCTGCAAGTCCGCGAACAATTTGGTCGGCACCAGTATAGATGCGCCCGAACAATAATCCACTTCACGCGCATAGTTGTAGACTGGCGCCAGTTGATCTTCGTAACGACCAAAATTCCAGGCACTTCCGTCTTTCCAGATAATGCCACCCGCCTCTTGTAACACGCCATCCGGGTAGACCAACTTGGATCCTGCCAGACCCGTACCAGGAAATTTAGTGAAGGTTTGGTAAAGTGAATCCAGCCACCCTGGCGTGACTTCGGTGTCATTGTTGAGAAAACACAGGTATTCACCCCGGGCCTGCTCTGCACCCCGATTGCAAGAGCGAAGAAAGCCCATGTTCACTTCATTCGCCACGACACGTATGCCATCGACATGACCAAGAACACTTAACGACTCATCTGGCGAGCAATCATCCACCACAATCACTTCAAACGCGACGGACGGCACATGCCGCACTATCGATGCAAGGCAACGGAGCGTGTAATTGTATTTACCGTAAATGGGGACGATCACGGACACCACGGGATGATCGGATGACGGTATTTGCAAGCGCACATTCAGCCAGTCGAATTCGGCATAGGGTGTTCCAATCACCTTACGAGCACTAGCGTGTCCCGACTCCGATTTGGGAAAAATAACGTCACACAATCCAGGGAGTTTTGCCTGAAGGAATTGCCTGTGAGCCATCCTGGTACGATTCTCTATCGGCAGTTTCATGTACAACGCCTTTAGCACCTTCACGCCATATCGCACACACTGCCTGACGGTACTGCCAGGAGCATGTATCAACCGCATCAGGCCGCGCAATGGCAGAGTTAATTTCCAAGACGTGCTATTGATTAACGCAGCATTGCGCTCCACCAAAATGTCGTAAGTTTTCTCAAGATCGGCAATACGGGCTCTCGTTTCCCCAAGTTCTTTGGCATGATTAAGATTGGTTTCAACCAAGACTCTTTGCCAGTCTTTCAACAACTCGGATTTAATCGGGTCTTGTTCAAAAATTCCGGCATTCAGCATGGGCAGAGCCACATCCGATGCCAGCGCAACCCAATATACGGGTCTTGGCAACCCTGCCGCATGCTGAATCCCCTCTACCGATTCGTAGCTCGACAGTGCCGCCTGCCCCTCTTCTGGGAAAATGGCAGAGCCATACACCAGCCGTTGTCCGAAATACCGGGTGTTTGTGAAGTAGCTTCCCAACAAAGCCTTGAACTCTTGCTCGTAGAGTTCCTTGACGTGATATGGGTTCTTATAGTTCGGTACATCAGAGTAGTAGTGTCGATCAGGATTGGAGATCAAGACCACTCCATCAGGACGCAAGATTCGCTTGAACTCCTGCATCATTTCCTGATGATGTTCATGATGCTCGATGGTTTCGAAACTAACGATCAAGTCCACGCTGTGATCAGGCAAAGGAATAGCGGCGCAGTCTCCCTGCAAAAACCGTAAATTGCTACGCTGGTAACGCGCACTTGCATGGGCCACAGCCTCACCGGAAATATCCACCCCCGTCACATCGGCCGCAACCTCCGACAGAATCGAAGAGCCGTAACCTTCGCCACTCGCAATATCAAGGACGATTTTCCCCGCGGCGATTTCCCGTGCCTGCATGTAGCGATGTAAATGCTCTAATTCGATATTGCCCTGCTCTTCTGGGACAAAGCGTTCACCGGTAAATTCCAGCGTCTCAGCGTGGGAATGACTATTTTTCTTTTGTTCTTCCATCTTGGCTTCCTGATTCTTTTAGATTGATTGCCCAATGGCCATCAATGAAATTCTTTACCTATCCACCCACTTGATAAAGGGATGGATCAACACTTGATCTATCTACATTTTGCTCAAGGAAATCGATTGCATTGGAATACCCAATATCCCACTGGAAACACTGGTGGATTCTGATTTAAAAATCAGAGCATCGTGGATCCAGTGCAATTGCACATGCTCATCCTGGGTTCCGTCGGCTACTGCGACATTGATCGAATATTCTCCACGTTGCAACCTAGGCATAGCAAAAGAAAAACTGGCGTCGAACTGCTCTCCGGCAGAACAAGCCAGCGGCAAGTTTTCATAACTCAGGTAGGTATTGTCGCCAAACAAAGTCTGCCCCAACTTATCCTTGATATAAAAACCGACGATAGGCGAACGCAAATCGACCAGTGCATCAATTTTGATCATCAGCCTGACGTCTTCGCCGCCAACAATCCAGGACAATTGTTCCCCTGCGTCATTACAAATGGCGACATCGACAATCCGGGCACCACCGCTACCCAAGGATCCCGCTTCAGAGTCGAACTCGAATATCTGCAAATCATTGCGTAAATTGCTAGCGTTGATGAGGTCCTGCCGGGCATCCCGTCGTGGCCCAAGGACCTTGCGAGGCTCGACGTTTAATCTGGTAGTTGTGCTCTTCCCCTGTTGCTCTTCGTAAAATGCCTGTAAGTACATGTCGCAAACAGATTTTGGCGTGCCAGACTCAAGAACAGCACCTTTTTCTATCCATACGGCATCTGTACAGAGATTTTTAATGGATGCGGTGTCATGACTGACAAATAATATCGTCCCGGTCTTCATGAACTGACGCAAAAACCGCATGCATTTTTGAGTGAAAAATGCATCGCCGACCGCCAGTGCTTCATCCACCACCAGCACATCGGCATCGACGTGTGCAATCACGGCAAAAGCCAAGCGCACATACATGCCACTGGAGTAGGCCTTGACCGGCTGATCGATGAAATCACCGATATCGGCAAAGGCTTCTATCGCAGCAAAGCGTTCGCTAATCTGCTGCTTACTCAAACCCAGCAACTGGCCATTCATGAATACGTTTTCTCGCCCGGTGTACTCGGCATCGAAGCCGGAACCCAACTCTAGCAAGGCCGCTACGCGTCCCTTGACTTCGACTTCTCCCTGAGTCGGATTCAGTGTCCCGCAAATGATTTGCAACAAGGTGCTCTTGCCCGAACCATTCCGACCAATGATGCCAACCGTTTCGCCTTTTCTGACTTCCAGATCAATGTCTGAAAGTGCCCAGAAAGACCGCCCGCATGCTTCTGCACGTGCTTGCATGCGCTCTCTGCCGGGTCCTTGCGGTGACAGTCGGCTCAGAATGGAAAAAAATGTCTGCTTTAATCTGTCCTGTGGGCGATCATACGTATTGAAGCATTTGCTCACACCCCGAACGCTAATAACAATTTCAGAGGACATCAGCAAATCCTTTCCGCATTTTCTGGAACCAGACAAACCCAAGCCATGCGACCAATGCCGAAAATACGGTATATGCGCACCATTGGCCCCAGTCGATGGGCGATCCGAAAATCAGCACCTTACGCGCTTGCTCTATAGGGAAAGCGAGGGGATTCATGCGTGCGATACCACGCCATTTTTCCGGCAAAGCAGTACTAGGGAAAAAAATTGGCGAAACGAACATCAGGCATGTAAGAAAAACGCCTATGCTTTGTCCGATATCGCGCAGATATACCCCGGTTGCGGCGAGCCACCAACTGGCGCCCAGTATCAGTAAGATTAATGGGAAAAATACCAGTGGGATCAGCAGCGCAGTCAATGGCACCGCCCCGTTGGCGCACCATTCGAACACCAAAAGTACCGTCAAGCTCACGCAAGCATGGAACAAAGATGACAACAAGCTGGCGCAGGGGAGTATCTCCAGCGGAAATACTACTTTTTTGACGAAATTCTGATTATTCAGAATCAGCATGGGAGCTCGCCCGACGCACTCCGAGAAAAAATTGAAAATAATCAGCCCGGCAAAAAGCAGAATGGCGAATTGCGCTCTCGATTCATCGCCATTCACACCCCATCGCGCCTTGAATACATGACTGAATACGAAGGTATAAATACCCAACATAAAAAGCGGCGTAACCAATGACCACACTACGCCGAGCAAGGAGCCTTTGTAACGTCCGAGCGCATCACGACGGGCGAAATCCACGATCAACCGCCGATGCTGCCAAAGTGAACGACACATAACAGGAAATGACGCGCGATGTTTAATCATGTTTTTGCAAAAACTCACTCAGACAAGCATTGACATCGCCTTGCCAGCAAGGAAATTTGAGTTGGAATGTCTGCTGGAATTTATCTGTCGCTAGCCGGGAACTCCGGGGGCGGGATGCCGGCAGCGGATATGCTTCTGTAGAAATCGGCTCAATGCTCGCGGATGTCAACGCCAGCGGAACTCCCAACTCCTGCGCACGATCTACGATGTAGCATGCATATTCATGCCAGGTAGCTATGCCGCCAGCACACAAATGGTAAGTGCCAGGACATGCGGCAATTCCACCCGTCTTTATAGCAACGCTCAGTGCGTCGGCCGTTTTTTGAGCAATCAAACGCGCCCAGGTCGGGGCACCGTATTGGTCGGCAACTATCCTGAGGGTTTCTCGCTCTGCTGCGAGGCGCAAGATCGTTTTCAGAAAATTGCCGCCATGCACACCATATACCCAACTTGTGCGGAAAATCCAATGCGCCTCGCACACCGAACTGACGGCAAGCTCGCCTTCCAGCTTGGTGCGGCCATAGACACTTTGCGGATTAGCCCGGTCAGTTTCGGCATAAGGATGATTACTCATGCCATCGAAAACATAATCGGTTGAATAGTGAATCATGGCTGCGCCCAGTTTTTGGGCTTCTTCGGCCATGACTGCGGGGGCATGCGCATTGAGCAAAGCTGCGAGTTCGGGTTCGGTTTCCGCCTTATCAACCGCAGTATAAGCAGCAGGGTTGACAATCAGATCAGGCTTCATGTCGCGGATGACTTCGCGAAGCTTCTTTAGGTCGGTTAAATCCAGTTGACTGCGGTTCGGCGCATATAGGGCACCCAAACCAGTCAACGCATGCAACAACTCACTTCCGACTTGCCCGCTGCCGCCCGTCACCAATATCTTCAAGCAAACACCTCAGCATTTCCCAGCAAGACAGCATCACGATCCTTGTTGGATAAAACCGGAGTGCCATCAAACGGCCAATCGATGGCAATTGATGGGTCATTCCAGAGGATGCTGCGCTCAAACTGAGGCGCCCAATAATCGGTTGTTTTGTAGAGAAATTGCGCACTATCGCTAAGTACGATGAACCCATGCGCAAATCCCTCCGGAATCCACATTTGGTAACGATTTTCCGCCGACAGTATTTGTCCTACCCATCGTCCGAAAGTCGCAGAACTTTTACGAATGTCCACCGCGACATCGAAGACGGCACCTTCCGTCACTCGAACCAATTTTCCTTGCGGCTGTTGGATCTGATAATGCAGTCCACGCAGTACATCTTTTGCCGATTTCGAATGATTGTCCTGTACAAATGTCGCATCGACCCCGGTCAACTCCTTAAACCGCAGCTGATTGTAGCTTTCGTAGAAAAATCCTCGGTCATCCCCAAACACCCTGGGTTCGATGATGATAACTTCCGGCAGCGATGTAACGTGAGTTTGCATAAATAATGGGATTAGTAATCAGGGAAAATCCCGGGATTGACGCACATGATGTCACAGGTGCCGCCAATTCAGAATGAAGAGCCTTTCAGCAAGCCCAATAAATATTGCCCATATGCATTTTTCTTAAGCGGTTCGGCCAGCTTTTCGAGCATACTGGCATTGATAAAACCCTTACGATAAGCAATTTCTTCCGGGCAAGCGATTTTCAGGCCTTGTCTTTTTTCAATGGTCGAAATAAACTGTCCGGCTTCCATGAGCGACTCATGCGTACCGGTATCGAGCCATGCCATTCCTCTTCCCATCAATGCAACATCAAGCTGCCCGCTCTTCAGATAGGCACGATTGACGTCGGTAATTTCAAGTTCGCCGCGCGCTGATGGCCTCACGTTTTTCGCGATATCGCACACTTGATTGTCATAAAAATACAAACCAGTGACGGCATAGTTTGACTTGGGTGCGACGGGTTTTTCTTCAATGCTGACGGCCCTGCGATCCGTATCGAACTCGACAACACCATAACGCTCGGGATCTTGCACGTGGTAAGCAAAAACGGTGGCCCCATGCTGTTGCCTGGAAGCACTGCCCAACTGCTCATCAAGATCGTGCCCGTAATAAATATTGTCACCGAGAATTAATGCGGATGGTTGACCGCCAACAAAGTCACGTCCGATGATAAAAGCTTGTGCCAACCCGTCCGGACTATGTTGCTCCGCGTAGCTCAAATTAATGCCCCATTGAGTACCATCTCCCAAGAGATGTTGAAACATGGGCAAATCGTGTGGCGTAGAAATGATCAGGATGTCCCGTATCCCCGCCAGCATTAATGTAGTCAAGGGGTAATAGACCATCGGTTTGTCGTACACCGGCAGCAATTGCTTTGATATCGCCAGCGTGACCGGGTACAACCGCGTTCCAGACCCTCCGGCCAGAATAATGCCTTTGCGCGCAATCTTACTCATGGGAATTCATCTTTCAAGCCTGACGTTCGTTATAATTTTTTTCCAGCCATTTCAAGTAGTTCCCGGACCGGACATCCTCTACCCATGGCTGATTATCCAAATACCAGCGCACGGTCTTGCGAATGCCGGTGTCGAATGTCTCCTTGGGCGTCCAGCCCAACTCAGCTTCCAGCTTTCTTGCATCAATGGCATAGCGGCGGTCATGCCCGGGACGATCTGCAACAAAGGTAATTTGCTCACGATAACTGCCTTGAGGCCGAGGATCGAGTTCATCCAGGATGTCACATAAAACATGCACCACATCAAGGTTGGCCTTTTCGTTCCAGCCACCAACATTATAGACATCACCGGGACGACCCGCATCCAGCACGCGTCGAATTGCGGCGCAATGATCACTAACGTATAGCCAGTCACGCACTTGCTGGCCATCACCGTAAATCGGCAACGATTTCCCTAACCTGGCATTCATAATTATCAGCGGAATCAATTTCTCAGGAAAATGATAGGGCCCGTAATTATTGGAGCAGTTCGTTGTCAGCGTAGGCAAGCCATAAGTATGGTGATAGGCACGTACCAGATGGTCGGATGCTGCCTTGGATGCCGAATAAGGACTATTCGGCGCATAAGCTGTCGTTTCGGAGAAAGGCGCATCCGTGGCGCTCAACGTGCCGTAAACTTCATCGGTAGAAACGTGCAGGAACCGAAATGCCTGCTTTTCCGTATCGGATAAATTCGTCCCGTAATAAGCGCGCACCGCCTCTAGCAAATTGAAGGTGCCGTTGACATTGGTCTCAATGAAATCGCGAGGCCCATGGATGGATCGATCAACATGGCTTTCTGCCGCGAAGTGCAAAACTGCACGCGGCCGATACTCCATGAGCAATTCCGACATTTTTTTTTCATCACCGACATCAGCGCGGACAAAAATATGGCGTGGATCATGCCCCAGACTGACCAGATTCGACAAATTCCCCGCATAAGTGAGCTTATCCACGTTCACGACCGGCTCATCAGACTGTGCCAGCCAGTCTAGAACAAAATTTGAACCAATAAACCCGGCACCACCAGTCACAAAAATCATCGTATTCCGCCAAAAAAAACTAACCTAGCATTTTATAGGACTAATAAAGGATATTTTACTGACAACAGAAATAAATCCCGAAAGAACCTCACCCGTTAACATCACATACGCAGCTCGAAAGCTTACAAATCAAGCTTGCTTTAACTACGGCGGTGTAGAGAAACAGCTTACGTTCGGCCATAACTATCCTCAAAACGCACAATATCGTCTTCCCCTAAATACCCGCCGCTTTGCACCTCGATCATGACCAGATTGAGTAATCCGGGATTTTCAAGCCTATGTTTGTGCCCCGCAGGTATGTACGTTGACTCATTGGTACTCACGAGAAACTCTTTCTCACCGTTTGTCACTTTAGCCATGCCACTGACCACAATCCAATGTTCGCTTCGGTGATGATGCATTTGCAAACTGAGGCTGGCACCCGGCTTGACTTCGATGCGCTTGATCTTGAAGCCATTACCCTCTTCCAACACAGTATAAGTCCCCCACGGCCGGTGCATCGTGCGATGAAATTTGTGCGCCTCGTGACCGCTGGCTTTCAATTCTGAATAGATATGCTTAACATCTTGTACCCGCGACTTATCGGCAATCAACACGGCATCAGGGGTATCAATAATGATGAGATTTTCAACACCGACTGCACCAATCAGACGCCCATTGCTATGTATAACGCAATTACTAGTGTTGTGAAGCAGGGTATCGCCCTGAATTCGGTTGCCGTTGATGTCTGGCTCAGTCAGATTGCCCAAGGCAGTCCATGAACCTATGTCACTCCACCCTATGTCGCAGGGAACAACAGCAACCTGATCGGATTTTTCCATGACAGCGTAGTCAATCGAATTGTCGGGGACCTCGTTGAAAGACTCCGGGTCGAGTTCAAGTTGTGTGAATCCCTTGCCCGAGGCAGAACGAGACTGCTCCATGCACGACTGAGTAGCGGAGAGTATCTGAGGACAATGCTGATTCATTTGCTGGAGCATAGAGCCGGCAGCAAAGCAGAAAATCCCCGAATTCCACAAAAACCGACCTGAGTTAAGATATTCCTGTGCTTTTTCCAGCGTCGGCTTTTCAACGAAGCGCAGGACCGTGTTTCCCTCTGCCTCAATATAGCCGTAACCGGTTTCGGCAGCATCCGGCCGAATACCAAAGGTAACCAGCTTTCCCGCAGCCGCAAGCTTGGTCGCCTTAGTCACCGCATCCTCAAAAGCCTGCTGATCTGCAATAAGGTGATCTGCAGCAAGCACTAGCATGATGGCATCCTCACCATATTTCTGCGCCACCTGAATAGAAGCAGCGGCAATTGCTGCTGCCGTATTGCGACCACAAGGCTCTAAAATATAAGAAGTGGCGATCTGCGTCCTATTGACTTCACGAAACTCGTCGACCGTTTTGAAGAACAGGTCCCGATTAGTTACCGTCAGGATTTCCGCGACATCCGGAAGGTTGGTACCGCGCAGGAAAGCTTTTTGCAGGAGACTTTGCCCGTCAGCCAAGCGGATAAACGGTTTGGGGTGGGATTCACGAGAAACAGGCCAAAGCCGAGATCCCGCACCACCGCAAAGAATGGTTGTAATTAAACGCATGAACTTCCTTTGAAGGTAATTTTCTACTTTTGCGCGCCCACATATCAACCAATTTCTAATTTCATGCTTTGCGTCATTGCAAAGACATTCAAGATCAAATTTAGACGACACAGAGAAAACCGTGCGAGTTTTGCAGGTTAAACGTCGATCCTGAAAAATCCAAATGAAGTCAAATTATACAAGAGCGACAGGACAAGCCTCCACAGCAGTCCATGCATCACCGCTTGAAATCGACACGAAAAATTACCGACTAAACTCCGAAACAGGACTCAGAGAAGGAACGCAATCCTGTCAATTGCTACGAAGTAGCAATTCCAACTCAAAATTAGTGTGGCGAAATTGCCGTTATATCCAGATATTGGATCTGAGTTTTAACGAATTTAGGCCTCAAATGCATAGTGTCACGATAAATTGGATCACCATTTCGATCGACACTCGGACAAAGTCCATTGACACAAAGAGTATCCACGGGATTAATGATACGGGCGCCAGCTGAAGTTGCTGCATCAATAAGCCGACTTTGGATTAGTGCAAACGGAACCATGAATTCTGCCTCCGGAACAGGATTTTTAACGAACATGAATCCACCGGTCAATGTGCGTTGAATCATGTGTTTGGGATCAAAATTTCCCCAAGGAATATTTAAAACAAGATATACACGTTTATGAGAGGCCACCAATGTAGCTATTAATTGATGAAGCTCATTCATAGCCTTAACTGCACCTACATTCGAAGATAACAGTGATTTTTCTGCTCCAACGTAAAAAGGACCGTTATAAAGATAACTAAACCAAGCCGCCCCAATTACGACGGTATCAACTTTTGGGTTCGCCGCAGTTTTAGTAAATTGAGAGATGAAACCAGCGCAGTAAGCATGCCCGGGCTCACGAGCGTCGGGTATCGGTGGACATCCATCACGAATAACAAATATAACGCCGCGATCAGTCCCCTTATTTTCTTTGACCAGCGTGGATATTCTTGCCCCGTACATTTCCATATTGCTATCCCCGAAATACAGAGTTTGGAAGCCATTTCCACCCGCAGTGTAGTACTTACCATCCTCAACAACATGAGGCGTCAAGCCACCCGGCCACTCCCATTCACCGGAAGCAGCGGAAATTTTATCCGCTTCAGGATTTCGCCCGGGAATACCATCCCGTATAAAAATAACCACACCAGCACACGTAATGATCGCCAAAGAAAATATCAAACCCGCCAACACCATTTTATTACCACTCTTGCGAACGGGCTTTTCAATAAGGAAATAACTTAAACATGCGAGGATAAAAGAAGCCCCTAATGTGGCGATGCGAACTTCTAGCGAGGGGGTCCCATTCGTCAGTATTCTGGAAAAATATAATAGCGGCCAATGCCAAAGATATAAGGGATAACTAATTAAACCCACATAAACCACAATTTTGTTAGAAAGAATCCACCTGTTTATCCAAGCATCCGGCCCAGAAAATATAAGAAAAAAAGCTCCGACAGTAGGTAGTAGCGCCCAGTATCCAGGAACAAAATAAGTATTTTTAATAACCACAATTCCTATTATTACAAATAATATTCCCAATATAGAAAATACATTCAAAATACGGCTGGTCAAATATTGCTGGATGCGGCCACGATGATTCAAATCAATGTCCGCGAGTATGGCGCCAATTAACAACTCCCAGGCTCGCGCCTGTAACAACCAAAACGCACTGACTGAACCACTCTCGGAAGAATAAATATTTATGAAAAATGAAATTAAAAATAGAAATAATGCAGATCCAATAATATTTAATCTAAAGCGATAAATTAAAAAAATAATAACAGGCCAAAGTATATAAAACTGTTCCTCTATGCCAAGCGACCAAAGATGCAACAATGGCTTTAGTTCGGCAATCGTATCAAAATAACCAATCTCGCAAAAAAATAGATATTCGAGTAAAAAAGGGTACCGGCAATAACACTTTTTGCCAGCATCTTATATTCATCAAACAGCATAAAAAACCAGCCCAATACGAGGCAGGTAGCCAAGACAACGATCAATGAAGGGAAAATCCTTTTTATTCTACGAACATAGAATCCTTTTACACTAAACTGTTCAAGATATAAAGATTGCAAGATTAATTTAGTTATCAAATAGCCGGAAATAACGAAAAAAATATCAACACCAACAAATCCTCCTTGCAGAAGAGATGGAAAAGCATGATAGAAAATAACTGAAAGTATCGCAACAGCTCTAAGTCCATCAATATCCGGACGGTACTGCGAATGCACGGTATTCATATTAGCTTATCTATGCTGATTATTTTTTTGGCAAATAAACGCCAAAGAATTTTATTTTAAAATTTCCTGGAATAGTTTTCGTTACTCGCAATACAAGAAACTACTAGCGCCGCCATATTTTATTGCTGATTAGTTAGCGGGCCGGATAATCACAATCAGAAAATTCGACATCCAACCACTTTTGCAAGCTTTCGCAATAGATTCAGTTCCCGTATCACACAAAATAGTGTGCAAGAATTGCGTCCGAAATGAGCAATTAAAAACACTAATGCCCCGTTTAGATACCGTTAAAAACTCTTACAATTCTTCATCGAATCGGGATTGAATCACTTGGCACCGCTGTTGATGATGGGAAATAATACGACTAATTAAGCTCACTCTGCTCGGCGCAAAAGCATCATATTGTCAACTCTCAACTCTTCTTTATAACCAGCAGTCCATACTTTTTCAGTTATGCATTTTTGCATTTCCCGGTAATCTTTAGATAAACTATTAATTCTAAATTGGATTAAATTATCCTCATTTTTTTCAAAATAAAGTAATAAATAATTAACTCGCCCCAATCCTACTGGAAAAACAGAAACTAGATTTTTATTCTTCAATAGTTTCCAAGTATTAAATGGGGGAGTCTGCGCGACGCTTGCTGTGGGATGGATCAGGGCAACTAATTTATCGGCTCTCGCAGCCTCATATAGGTTTGAAGAAAACTGTGATGGCACGACATATAGGTCAATTAACGACCCCATTAAACCTTCATTGATATATTCAAAATCCCATCGAATAATTTTTCCATAAGGATTTTGAAAGCACATTGCACAAGCCACCAAAATTAAAAAGCCTGAGGGACACAATCGGCAGAGCCATTGATATACACTTTCGTTTCTTTCGCGCTGACACCACTCTGATAGACTCACGATACCGATCAGTCCTGCATAAACGATGAAGGGGAAATAAAAACTATGGTAATGAGTAAACCAACCATCTTTTTCTAATCCATGCATCGTCACAATGATATTCGGCAACAACATAATTAGCGCTAGGAGAGCGACGCGCCATTGAAATACGATAGCTAATGAAAAAAATATCAGGTTGAAATAAATTAATTTAATGAGGCCAGGCTGGAATACATTTTCAATAATAGTGTCGAATGAGTAAAATGATTTATAGACCGCCTGATTATCAATATTTTTTTGAAATAAGAGATAAACACTGAGATACACACATAAACTTAGCGAAACCACCAGAACAAACCGAATATTTCTCTTTGGAGCTCCTACGTACAAGATAAGGCTGCTTAATGAAAACATTAAAAGCAGGAGCGCTGCACGCTCATGAATGGACGCCCCAACAATTACAATAAGGGCAGTTCCAAGCATTCGCAAACCGGTAAGTTCATGTCGGCTTGCGATTGCCCCATGCAGAGTCAGCGCATAAAAGAGTGCCAATGGCATGAACATACGATCAAAATAAAACCATCCTTCTGCAGATATTCGCCATGCAGGATGCGCGCACAATGCGATCATAAACAAAAAGCCGATATAACTTGGAACTTTGGTTTTTCGTAAATAAACGTACGCGACTAACGGCAATCCGACAAAGGAAAAGGTATTGGCTACAGCGGCCGTAAATTCAGGTCCAAAAAAATACGAGATCACCGAGAGTGGGTAAACAATAAAGTTAGCATGCCCAAG
The DNA here is from genome assembly GCF_034313965.1 of Herbaspirillum sp. RTI4. NCBI lineage: Bacteria > Pseudomonadati > Pseudomonadota > Betaproteobacteria > Burkholderiales > Oxalobacteraceae > Herbaspirillum > Herbaspirillum sp. RTI4. The sequence continues at coordinate 964,423 of NZ_JAVIWQ010000002.1, read as the reverse complement.
TAAAATATTGGCTGGACTCGAATCCATCACTGCACTGAAATCAGAGGAGCAATATTGAGCCACTGCCATATCTAAATAGGGAGCTATATTGAGATATGCTCGAACCGCAAATGTCGTAGGAAGCCCGCTCCTTAAGGTATTATCGATCACCTCTAGAAAAAAAGCCGTGTCAGTATCACCTATGCCCTGTCTAGCTTTCCATAATGAATAAATTCCTACGATAAGGCCAAGGCATATTAAAAATGCATAATTAAGGAGGTTAAATAAAAACGAGAGATTACAACCACTCAGTTTTTTTTTGAAAATTTTTAAAATTAAATACATATATTCGAATGGTTGAAAAAATTCTATACGCAGATTGTAAGTAGGTGGATACATCTCCGCATTTAGATAATCTATTATGTTGTAGGTATGCCCTAAGACACTCAGCCCCTCTCAGAAAATCATCGATTCGCACCACATACCAACTACTAATTTCCATAATCAGATTCGCACATGAATCTGTCTTTTTTAAATAAGATCAGGTCATGATCTGCAACACTAGACTTAGGCACTACACACATTATACAAATCATTAATATCTAAATTAATCAGCCTCGACTTTTATTAATTACGTTTAAATACAAGAATGCCAATTGGATCTATAGCTTTGACAAACACAAAGCCACTTTTAACTATTCTTTTTGAGAGGCACAAATTCAACGCATCTGTCTCCGCTTTGCCAAAAAAACTAACTGCTCCTGACATCGTTGTTACCCGCCCAGCGTTAGCAGTACCAGCAACAATCAAGTAATCAGCACTATCTATACCAACAGGATATAGGGACAGCAATCGTGACTTATAAAGCGAGGATATTACTCCATCAATCGCACTGACTTTGGCACCCGAAGGAATAATTGATCCAAGTTCTTTTAATTTTTCTACCTGAAATCTTTTCTCGGAACGACCAGTGTTTAGATAGTAACTAGAAATAGTTCCCCATATATTTTTACTATCAATCCAAAGAACCTGCTTCTCATATTTCGCAGAAAAAGGATTGAGATGACTGGCTGCTAACAAAACATAGACTCCGATTATCAACGGAAGCATGAAACATCCATAATTACCATTAAAGAATCGAATTACCCTTAAGTATCCAATCGAAGCCCCAAAAATAACAAATGGGAGATACATGGCATGATAATGAGTAGTCCATCCGTTGAATTCCGCTCCTCCTATTGGAATTAGTAGATTTGGCATCATCGCCCCGACCACAAGTACAACATATCGAAAACCTGCAAATGGAACAAAAATACCAATGAACAAAAGATTAACCAATAAAAACGCTGATATCTCTGGCACTTGAAATCTCAGCACCGTATTTTTTAGCATCTCTATATTCGCAACAATTAACAGCGAGCCTCCATTTTCCATGCCCACATAGAAGAAGCGAAGATAGATGTACAAATATCCCATAAGAATTGCGAGCAGTACCAACACTGCGTTTCTGACTAGAGGGGATTTACGTATCCTCGGGAAAAAGAGCAGGAAAAAAACGATTTCTGCCGCCATCATGATGGCGGCGCGTTCCGTAAATAAGGCAGCAATAACAGCCGACACAATAAAGCCCAGTACTAAACGTCTGTCCGTTCCTTGCCCATCCCTTTGCGCGATAGCGTGCATGAAAAAAAGTGACAACAATGCAAATGGCATATACAAACGGTCAAGATAATAATCACCGACCATCGAATATGACCACGCAGGATAGAGTGAGATACAAAACACAAACGCCAAGCAAGGCAAAAGCCGACCACCTTGCCTCCTTAAAAAAACATATGGAATGATCAATAACAGGACATGCGCCAAGGCAGATAAAAATGCAAAAGTCAGCTCAGGACCGACGAGTGCCGTGAGTGGCGCGATCAAATACAAGGCAGCATAGGCATGGTTATCTAAAACGTTATAAGGAGTCAGCTTTTCCAGATCCAGATCATCCTTGCAAACAGACTCCACAGGTTGAGTAAACGACCTTAGTACGAAGGGCCAGGTTGCAATTGTTCTCGAAGTTGCCCGACCGCTATCAATAACGCTCTGTGAACTTTCGTACAAAAAAACCGAATCCAAATGTTTTAAAGCACTGGTTTGATAAAAGAAATTGGTGAACAGTGCCACGATAACCATACACGTCGCGGCAACCAACCATTTTTCAATTTTTCCCATACGAATTTTCCTAAACGGAGGCAACACTAAAGCTAAAACCAAATTAAACATAATAGGTACTACCACTGCTCATTAACAATATGAAGTAGCTGAAACTGGATATAAATCTAGTGGATAATCAATTTTATGATTACGCCTTCATCTCGGATCATTAGGCAGAACCTGAAATCATCCACAAAGAAAGTATGTAGGCCATTCGGTAATCCGGCCTTCTAGTCTTATCGCTATAGTAAATTTTGATCAGATGGGGCGGCAACTTGTGTACCGAACACGAATCTCGACTGAAGGTAATAAGTAAAAAGTGCCATAGGCAAGACGACTACGGCCATCGCCCATATTCGCCCCCCTACAATCGGAGACAGCCATCCGATCAATTCCAAGTAAATGATGAAAATCACACCATAACAAATAAGAAACCTGGGAATTTTTTTTGCACTGGCATTTTCAAAAACCAAACTGCCCGTCGTGAAAAAATTGAACGTTATGCACACGATATTTGAAATTATCAACACCATCCATGTTGGCAACGGCGTGAGCGCGAAGAGACTAAATACAAGCAATCCAAATAACGTATTAAGTCCACCGACAATTAGATATTTTGTAAAGCGAGTCGATACATATTTATTCATGGGTAATCAATATCCTTTAATTGTTCCAACAGAACACCTGTTCCAGAGCCGATCTCAAGAACTCTGACTTTCCGTTTCAACGCTCCCAAAATTGGCAACATCGCCTTAATGTAAGCTTTGGCAGCATCGTTGGCTTCTTCTGAGCTGTCGTATTCAGCCAGGTGGTATGCATTCGCGAGCTCATTTTGAGCGGGAGGATTGCTCGCATATACAAGATCACATTTCTTGCAGCGAACTAGCCGATGACACATGTACTCCGGCTCTTTACGAGAGGCGTAACTAAAACTAGATATTCGACTTTCGTCGATATTTTCTTCCTGGAATAACAGGGCATCTTCAGCGGGAGAATCACAAACAGGGCAGGAGCGCAAAGCTGGCATGGCGACCTTTTAGTAAAAACAAGAGTGGAATCTGGCATCGGTTCTAGACCCAACGGGAGGGTTAATATGACATTCCCGTTCGGAACAAAACAAATAATATTTCACCAACAAACACTTTCGTATCATTGATGCGCACCTTCACCTCGGACCCAAAGCATTGCCAAGGTTGTTATCAGATGATGGAAACGAGCTACAGGGGAATAGGCAATTTCGTTGCATTGATACCTATTGAATTAGGCGACACTGTTGACATCTAGATTAAGGCATTTAATGCCTACAGAAATAAAGTGTCTCAATGGAAAACTCGGGGGCGGCAACGTCTAAAATGCTGTTTAATGTCCTTGGCAGTTGTGGCGAAAAACCCGACAACCGTTTCAAATTACCGATCAAGTCAACATCTCAAACAGAAATTCCATCCGACACATCAATACAGTTAACGACTACGATCAAAAATTTTCCCATCCGGCAGTAAATCAGTTGAACCACCATTACGAATCAGAGCGGAACGAATCAGCCGCGGCCGTCCTTTGACCTCAGCCATAATCTTGGCGACATATTCACCGACTAAACCTATAGCAAAAAGATTAAACGACCCGAACATGAGAATCGCAAGCAATATGGTGGTCGCGCCTCGAGGAGCAATATCGGGTACTAACAAACGGAGCACCACCACCACCACTGCAATGAAGGTAGTCAGCATCAGCGATAGGATGCCGGCACTCGTAAGCATGGTAAGGGGCGCGTTACTAAACGAAAATATCCCCTTTTTAGCCCAGTCAATGTTCTTGAAAAGACTGTTAGTAGTCACCCCAAACATCCGATCTGGTCTGACATAATCGACACCAGTTTGCTTAAATCCAACATAGGCGCGAAGCCCACGTACAAAGAGATCCCGCTCAGGACAGTTCAGCAACCAACCAACTACTCGACTATCCATCAGCGAAAAATCACCGGCATCAAGAGGTATGGTGACATAGCTAAACATCGCAAATACACGATAGAAAAGTTTATACATCAGCCCCCAGTACCAAGGCATGTCGCGCTTCACACGTCGGCCATAAACTACGTCATAACCCTTTTCCCACTCGGCATAAAATGATTCGATCAGCTCTGGCGGATCTTGCAGATCCCCGTCCAGCAAGACTACGCTGTCCTTGGTGGAAAGCTCCATGCCACTCCGGAATGCCATCTGAGAACCAAAATTACGAGAATGGGTAATCCCGATCACCCGAGGATCTTTTTCGCTGATTTCTAAAATAACCTGCGCACTATCGTCGGGACTGCCATCGTTGACAAAAATAATTTCGTAATCGATCCCAAGCTTAACGAAGGTATCCGTCAGCCGTCGATGCATCACAGGGATTGCCTGTCCATCCTTGTAGCAAGCAATAATCGCCGACACACTGCGTTTCCGTATATTTTTGTTCTTTTTGGATCCCGTGACCATTTGGTTATCGGTCAGCGTCACAACCCAAGCGGCCATGGATCGGAGTCCTTCCGGAAGATTGATGGTAGCCTCCCAACCCAATTGCTCACTTGCCCGACGTGGGTCGGAATACCATTCTGCCAAATCCCAGTTGCGGCCTTCCATGGTGCCGAATTTCGGTTCTTCCTCAATGTTAAATTCATTCCGCGTAACTGCAGCCAACTCCGCAATCGTTGTCTTAATGCCGGTTCCGATATTGAAATTTTCGCCGTACAAGCCAGGATGCATTTTTGCGGCCGCCATAATGAATGCGGCGCAAACATCCTCCACATGAATAAAATCACGCGAGGTACGCGGATCTACAAAGGGGGGTAATCCACCTTCAAGCGCCTTACGGACCAAATTGGGGATCAGCCGAGAAGTATCTTCGAGGGGCCCGTATACAGAGTACAAACGCAAGTTCACACACGGAAAGCTACGTTGTTTACCCATAAAACGCAGGTAGCCCCCTATCGCTACTTTTGACACTGAGTAGGCGCTATTCGGTTCGCATACGCTGTCTTCAGGCGGCGCGGCACAATTCGTACCGTACTCGGAAGAGCTGCCGGCATGAATGAAAGCAGCAAAGGGCTGTTGTGCCAGCAACTCGACGAAATTCACAATTGACTGAAAATTCGTCTGATATATAAGGGTTGCATCTTCCTCAAACGAATAGGCGCCATAAGCCACACAATCGAAAACCGTTTGTGGTGCAACGCTATTAATGAGATTTTTTACCGCTGAATAATCATTCAGATCGACCGCAATGACTTGTTCATCGCTGACTTCTGCGAGACGCCAGTTTTTTTCATGCCGAACGGCCGCATACACATCACTGCGTATCGCACTGATAGTCTTAAATAAATTGGCACCAACAAAACCTGATGCGCCCGCGACCAGAATCGGGCCACGCAAAGCGCGTATATAAGCATGCAATTGACTCATGCTAAGCGCCCTTCAGTGCGACCAATAAGCTATCCACATCAAGCCCCGATTGCCGTCGAAGATAAGCTTGGGAACCATAGCGCTCGTAATGATGCGCCTTGGCATAAAGGTGACTAAATTTCTTGACTGCAATTCCTTTACCCGCCAAGTGCAGCAGCAGCTCCGAACCGAACCCGCCACGTCGCACATGTTCTTCGGCAACGCACAGACTGGAGCAGCCCTCTATTTGTGCCAACAACTCCACTGGCAAGGGAGACACGTCAATGGGTAATTCGGCTACCGCCCACAGCCTCGGCCTCAGGTTTTCAGCTTGCTGTTCAATCGCTTCGATATAAATACCCGCAAGCGGACCTACTGCGATCACGACAGGGCCACCGCCTTGCGTTAGCTGACGCCAGGGTGCGTATGCCGGTACAGAATAAGATTTAGGAGGCTCACCGCGCCCGGTCCTGATATAAGAGGGGCGCCCCGAATCACCTGCTCGCTCAACCACAGCGGCCATATCTTCATCAAAAACCGGTATATAAACAGACATGTTCGGCAAAGTTAACAACACGCCATAATCATCGATGGCATGGTGAGTCGGCCCCATTACACCGTAACCATAACCGCCACCATTACCAATCAACTTGACAGGCAAGTTATGAAAAGCAATGTCATTGCGAATTTGTTCAAACGGCCTGGCATAAATGAAAGGCGCAATACTATATGCCCAAACATCCAATTCTTGCCGCGCAAGTGCGGCAGCGACCGAAATCATGTTCTGCTCCGCCACACCGGCATTGATAAACCGGCTCCCCATTGCAGTCTGAAGCGGCTCTAGCGCCATAAAGCCGAGATCGCCGGTCAGAAATACCATTTTCTGATTCACCGAACGTGCCACCAGGGCGTCACAAAGTTGCTTCCTCATAGCGAATCAAGCTCCTCGCTGGCCATCCGAAACTGGTTTTCAGTGAGGGGAAGGTAATGTGAATCCATACGGTGCTCCATAAAGCTGACGCCTCGACCTTTTATTGTTTTCAAAATGATAATTCGGAAGCGCGTTTGTTCGCCTGACAATGCAGCGCGGATAGCGTCCAGATCGTGACCGTCAATCACTTGCACTTCGACGTCAAATCCTTGAAATTTTTTCCATAACGGCGCCATTGAGGCAGTATCCGTAGTCGAGCCAAAGCCTTGCAAGTTATTGTGATCAACCAGAACAGTCAGGTTATTGAGTTTTTGGTGGCACGAGAAGATGAGCGCCTCCCAGGTCGAACCTTCCTGCCACTCACCATCGGAAGTTAAGCAGATTACTTGCGCAGCGCTATTTTTAAGCTTAAAACCTAAAGCTGTGCCGGCAGCAAGTGACAAACCATGACCGAGACTTCCTGTCGCAAAAGGGATTTCCGCAATTCCTTTTGCAGGTGGGTGGCCGGCAAGCAGAGTGTCATCTTTATGGAAGAGTTTTAAATCTGCATCCTGAAGTCGACCAATACTCCAAAGGGATGTATATAACGCACCAGCTGAATGCCCCTTGGACAAAATGAATTTATCGTCCGCCTCCAGATATTCATGAAAAATTACCAGCATTGAATCCAGTGCCGACAAATTCCCACCGATATGGCCAACACCGCTTTCAAAATGCATTTGAAGAAGGCGTTTTCGAGCCGCCTTAAGCTTTTCTGACGTTAGGATTATTTTTTTCATATGGCGATGCGTTCTGATTTAACCCGTGACATTGTAACCGGCCGCTATGAGAGTAGCGATTTTTAAATCGAATGAATGCGTTTAAGTTCGAATAATCAGGGAATAAAAGCAGCAAACAACACAGCGAAAAGGGAGGAAGTCGAGTTTTAGGTTCGATATAAATGATCAATAGCGCTCCTTACAAAATTGAAGTACATCTGAACAATTCGGCTAAAAGTGCGAATTCAGTTGGCAGTAGGGAGCCTTAGATGCCTCGAACCGAAGGTATACCCATTACCCAAGCACTGTTTGCAAAATGCGCTATGCGGTCGACACTATTCATTTGCACAAAATCAGTGCGCATCGAATCGCCACATCAATACCGAAAATGTTGCTCGGCAAACGCCCCGCCATTACCCAAACAGCGACGGCTATCAGCACATGTCACCCACGTCAATTAACTGCCAAGCACAGTATGAGTACCAATTTCATGGACGCCCCCCCTCCCTGTAGATTAAAATCTAGAATTCAATGCGGGCAGTTGGCGATTTGCGAATTTATGCTGCTAAGCACATCAGGAAAGTACTTGTGTCAATAATTCATATTCTGGACAAACTCGCGCCGGATGCTACTTTGCCTGTAACGGCACACCAAATTGGCAAGTCAGAGGTGCCGCTGCAATGAAAAAAGTCGCCATCCTCCAATCCAACTACATCCCCTGGAAGGGCTACTTCGACATGATCGCCGCAGTCGATGAGTTCATCCTTTACGACGACATGCAGTACACACGCCGCGACTGGCGCAATCGCAACCAGATCAAGACACCTCAGGGGATTCAATGGTTGACGGTACCCGTTCTGGTCAAGGGAAAATATCATCAAAAAATCCGTGAAACCGAACTCGATGATGCGGATTGGGCCGCTTCCCACTGGAAAGCATTAGTGCAGAATTATCGTAGGGCACCGTATTTTGACGAGATAGCGGTATGGCTGGAACCGCTCTATATTGCGAATTCCTATACTCACATTTCGCAGCTGAATCACACGTTCATTAACGCCATCTGCAAGTTTCTGAATATCAAGACAGTAATTAGAAATTCATGGGATTACAGCCTGCTTGACGGAAAAACCGAGCGATTAGCAGATCTTTGCCAGCAAGCCGGCGGCACGGAATACATCTCCGGTCCAGCAGCCAAAGATTATGTCGAGGAAAAAATATTCACTGACATGAATATCAAACTGACCTGGTTTGATTATGTCGGGTACCCTGAATACCCACAGTTATGGGGAGAGTTCTCGCATGGTGTCACGATTCTCGACTTACTGTTCAACTGCGGGAAAGATGCACATCGATACATGAGGCATGTACAACCATGAAGCTTTCGATTGTCGCAACACTCTACCAATCAGCGACCTACATCCCTGAGTTTTATCATCGAACCAGTGTCGCCGCGAGGAACCTCGCAGGAGACGATTATGAAATTATCTTGGTCAATGACGGCTCCCCCGACAACAGTCTCGATCTCGCAGTCGAGCTCACTGAAACCGACAGTCATATTATGGTCGTCGACCTATCGCGTAATTTCGGCCACCACAAAGCCATGATGACTGGCCTCGCTCACTCAACCGGAGAGCGGGTCTTACTGATTGATAGTGACCTGGAAGAAGAGCCAGAGTGCCTGACTGACTTCGCTCAGCAAATGCAAAGCCAATGCTGCGACGTCGTCTACGGAGTACAAGAGCAGCGCAAAGGAAACTGGTTGGAGCGCTTGAGCGGCCGTTGGTTTTATCGTTTATTCAATTTCCTGACTGGTTTCGCACTACCGGAAAACATTGTCACCGCAAGATTGATGAGCCGCCGCTACGTCAACGCCTTGCTACTGCATAAAGAGAGTGAAATTTTTATTGCTGGATTGTGGCACATTACCGGTTTTCAGCAACAGCCGCATCTTGTAAAAAAACATAGCACTAGTCAAACCACTTACACGTTCAGTAAAAAAATTTCGCTCCTCGTCAATTCAGTCACATCCTTCAGTAATGTGCCACTTGTCGGCATCTTTTATATCGGAGTAATAATTTCGATTTTTACAGCGATTTACATCCTATATCTGATAACGGATTGGGTATTTTTTGCGAAACCCTTAAGCGGCTGGACTTCAGTTATGGCATCAATCTGGTTAATTGGTGGAATGGTCATCTCGTTTATTGGTGTAGTTGGCATTTATCTATCTAAAATATTTTCTGAAACAAAACAGCGCCCCTACACCATCGTGAGACAAATTTATGCAAAACAACGACAATGACCTGTTAGCCGATGTTGCTAAATATTATGACATCAAACTTGCAGAGCATGGAGATACGCCTAAAGGAGTCGATTGGAATGGAGAAGAAAGTCAAATACTTCGCTTCTTGAAACTTTCAACTATCCTTGATGAAAAAAATAATTTTTCTTTAAATGATTTGGGCTGTGGTTATGGCGCTCTCTATGATTTTCTCGCTAAAAAAAATGAAAAATTCTCTTATTTAGGAATAGACGTTTCTGAAAATATGATTCGGGCTGCTATGCTGCGACATAAAGATTCATCTCAAGCACGTTTCATTTTATCTAAAGAGCCGGATCACACATCTGATTACGGTATAGCAAGTGGTATTTTTAATGTTCGGCTGGGTAGGTCGGATGATGAATGGTGGGCTTATTTAGAAGCCACTTTGGATATTCTTGATAAAACTAGCAGTATTGGTTTCGCATTCAATTGTCTGACATCTTATTCAGATGCGAACAAGATGCATGACTATTTATATTATGCAAACCCTGGCGCACTCTTTGATCTTTGCAAACGCCGATATTCACGCAATGTAGCTCTTCTACATGATTACGGCTTATACGAATTCACGATCCTCGTAAGAAAGTAAACATGAAAACTCCGCTAATAATTTTTGGTACAGGAGATATTGCACAATTGGCAGCGTTTTACTTCAGCACGGATTCAGAATATGAGGTAATCGCGTTTACTGTTGATTCAACGTACATGCAGGAAGAAAAATTTTGTGAGCTACCTGTCGTAGCCTTTGAGGATGTTGTAAAAATTTACGCTCCTGAAAAATTCACATTTTTTGTCGCTCTTAGCTATTCAAAGCTTAATAATGTCCGAAAAGATAAATATTTGGCTGCCAAAGCATTAGGCTATCCAATAGCCACCTTCATCAGCTCTCACGCGACAGTGTTGAATGAGGGTCGCATCGGAGAGAATTGCTTTATTTTTGAAGACAACACTATTCAACCATTCGTCACCATCGGCAACAACGTCACGCTGTGGAGCGGCAATCATATTGGCCACCACTCCGTCATCAAGGATCACTGTTTCATTGCCTCTCATGCCGTTATATCAGGGCGGGTTGAGATCGGAGAACAGTGCTTTATCGGCGTCAATGCCACCTTGCGCGATCACATTAAGATTGGTGAAAAATGTGTCATTGGTGCCGGTGCCCTATTGCTTGCTGATGCAGAACCTGAGGGAGTGTATGTCGGCACCATAACTACACGATCAAAAGTACCGAGCACAAGATTAAGAGGGATATAAGTATGAAATGGCGGAAACTTGGACTCATTTTTTGTCCGTCTGGCGAAACACCATGGATGCACACGCATGCAGCCGTACCAATTGCCGAAAATCTCGGGGGCGACCTATTCAAAATTTATTTCAGTTCACGCGATCAATCCAATAGGAGCTATACGGGATATGTAGTGATCGATATCACCGCCCCCAATCAAATGCTCGAATTATCTACCGCACCCGTTCTGGCTCCCGGTGGACTCGGCGAATTTGACGACAGCGGCGCAATGGCAACCTGGTTGACACAACATGAAGATAAAAAATTTCTCTATTACATAGGATGGAATCTGGGTGTTACAGTCCCTTTCCGGAATTCGATAGGATTATCAATCAATAATCCGGATGGCAGTTTCAGTCGCTACTCGGAAGGACCCATCGTTGATCGCTCTGTAAAAGAACCGCATTTTTGCGCAAGTTGTTGTGTGTTGCCGGGAGATGATTTTTGGCGCATGTGGTACCTGTCCTGTGTGGGTTGGAGAATACGCGAAGGTAAACCCGAACACCGATATCACATCAAATATGCAGAGTCGCCGGATGGCATTCATTGGCAACGCGATGGGAAAGTCTGCATCGATTTTACCGATGATGGAGAGTATGCAATTTCACGCCCGTCCGTGATGCGCGACCAGGACTGCTGGAGGATGTGGTATTCGTACCGGGGTCCGCGTTATCGGATAGGGTATGCAGAATCTGCCGATGGTCGTCACTGGACCCGACGCGACAACGAGGCAGGCATTGACGTGTCCGCTACCGGGTGGGATTCGGGCATGGTGGAATATCCGTACGTATTTGATCACAAAGGCCAGCGCTACATGCTCTACAACGGCAACGGATATGGGACGACCGGATTTGGCTTGGCTGTATTGGAAAAAAGCTAATGCCCCGCCTTTTCGACCATCTCTATATTCTGGCGACGATGGCATTCACTGTTTACGGGCAACTGATACTCAAGTGGCGCATCCAGAATTTCGGTGCGTTTCCAGTCGACGGCATGGAAAAATTGAGATTCCTGTTCGCACTCTTTTTTGATCCCCTGATTTTTTCCGGTTTTGTCTCTGCATTCCTGGCATCCCTTGCATGGATGGCCGCGATGACGAAATTCGATTTGAATTACGCCTATCCCTTCATGAGTATCAACTTTGCGCTGGTGGTACTTCTGAGTGGTTGGTTGCTTAACGAACCCGTATCCATGCAAAAAATCCTGGGAATTGTATTGATAACCATTGGAACTGTAGTAGCAGTTCGCGGATGATTTATAAAAACTCACGCTAACCGGCCTATATCTGGCACTTGATACGCTAAAGTCAATAAAAAATGTTTTTAAAAAAATAAGTTCCTTCAAAAAGACAAATCCAGATAACTCAGGAATTTTTTTTGACATCCTAAGCATATTATTTTTAATATGCATTTTTTATATTATTGGAATATATTCCTACTGGAAAGCTAATCAAGGCTTGGGCGATACTGATACCGATTTTTTTGCATATTATTATTAAAAACATACTGATGTGTTTTTACCCTATAAATATGTGAAAAATAAAATATTCGCCACCTGCATATCAATCCGACCCGAGCGGTATACCAATATTTGATATTTTGAGATACGCGCCGCATAAAGAGCAGGCACGCCAAAGCGTTGCTGATGCAATTCAAGCCGCGGGATACAAAGAAGTTGCAAGATTCGATCATCTTATGATCCTCCGCAAGCACATGTGAAACTGGTGTAGAAGTTAAGAATAAATAGCATCCCGACGAATTACTCGGCGGTTGAAATCATTATGTTAAAGCGGCCCCAATATGAAAACTGCGCGCATCCCCTTTAATTGGCCGTACATGACCGGTAAAGAAATGCATTACATCGCCGAAGCCCATGTCAATGGACGTCTGGCGGGGGATGGCCCCTTCACGAAACGTTGCCATGGCTGGCTTGAGTCACGCACAGGTTGCGACAAGGCTTTGCTTACCCACTCTTGCACTGCCGCACTGGAAATGGCTTCCTTATTACTGGACATACAACCCGGCGATGAAGTCATCATGCCATCCTATACCTTTGTTTCAACGGCAAATGCATTTGTGCTTCGTGGTGGCATACCGGTATTTGTCGATATTCGAGCCGACACCCTCAACCTAGATGAAAACTTGATTGAGCCAGCAATAACTTCCCGTACGCGCGTAATTGTTCCTGTCCACTACGCAGGAGTTGCCTGCGAAATGGATACGATCATGTCCATCGCCAACCGCCACGACCTGAAAGTAGTGGAAGACGCCGCTCAAGGCGTCATGGCGACCTACAAAGGACACGCATTGGGTAGCATCGGGCATATGGGGGCTTACAGTTTTCATGAAACGAAAAATGTTATCTCGGGCGAAGGCGGAGCCTTGCTGGTCAACGATCCGGACCTGGTTTCGCGCGCCGAGACCATTCGGGAAAAAGGTACTGATCGCAATCGTTTTTTCCGCGGCGAAGTAGACAAATATACCTGGCAAGAAATGGGCTCGTCTTTTCTACCTGGTGAATTGATAGCTGCCTTCCTGTGGGCGCAACTCGAAGAGGCTGATCGCATAACGCAAAAGCGCTTGACCTCGTGGCGACGGTATCACGAGCTACTTGCACCACTGGAATCCAAAGGATTGATTCGCCGTCCAATTGTCCCGGACGAATGCCAGCATAACGCGCACATGTATTACGTGATACTTTCGCCTGAAATCGATAGACATAAAGTACTGGAAGCGTTCAAACGTCACGATATTGGCGTCGTATTTCATTATGTCCCATTGCACTCTTCACCGGGTGGCAAACAATTTGGTAGGGCTCACGGAACACTGGATGTAACAAATAGCCAGTCAGAGCAACTGATTCGCCTGCCTTTGTGGGTAGCACTGAATGAGGAGCAGCAAGATAAAGTTGTTGCGGTGCTCACTCAGGCAATTTCCTAGCTAAGACCGTCGGAAAAAAGCATGACCGATGGCACTGCAAGGTAAGCGCTAACTCAAGGCCGTCTTTCGTTAAGTCGCGCCAGTGCGCATGATTGAACGAGGGTAATCCCCCCATTTTTAAGCTTGGCGGATTCAAGCGGTCACTGCAACGCGTTATTAAAAATTTCCGCCGGCGTTCTAAACCCGAGAGTTTTTCGTGGTCGGGCATTGAGCTCTGCTGCTATGTCATCTAATTCGTGTTGGGAATATTTGGCCAGTCCGCTTCCTTTTGGGAAATATTGCCTCAACAGACCATTGGTATTTTCATTAGTGCCACGTTGCCATGGACTACGAGGATCGCAAAAATAAACTTCCATATCTGTTGCGATAGTAAATTGTTTATGTGCTGAAAGCTCTTGTCCGCGATCCCAAGTTAAACTTTTGCAGATCTGATAGGGAAGTTTTTTCATCTGCTCCGTCAGTGAGTGCACCACACTTGGTGCTGTGCGGCCTTCACACTTACACAAGACGGTAAATCTAGACTGACGCTCAACTACGGTGGCTATGGCGCTGTTATTGGCACCGATAATCAGATCGCCCTCCCAGTGCCCAGGGATTGCTCGGTCTTCGATTTCAACGGGACGATCTCTGATCGAGATAGCATCCAAAATTTGCCCTCTACTACCGGCCTTATGATTTTTGGCATGGCGAAACATCCGTTTCGTTCTTAAATGTTTTTTCAGCTCTTCCCGAAATAAGGCCCGTGTCTGAATAAACAAAGATTTGTATATCGTTTCATGGGACACATACATCTCCTTGCTCGTGTCGGTCTGCCTGGTCTTTAGCCATCCAGCGATTTGCTCTGGAGACCAGTTTGAGGCGAGCCTTTCCTCTACAAGACATCTTAGGGCGGGACGTTCTGCCAGTAAGAATGATTTTGGTCGCTTCGCTCGTTTAAGAAAAGCTTGTTCAGCAATACTGGCACGATATTTAACGACGCCACCGTTCCGGGATATTTCCCTGGAAATTGTCGATGGTGAACGATTAAGTTCTCTGGCAATACTGCGAATACTGCACTCTTTGGCTAGTGCCCTAGAAATGTCTTCGCGCTCTTCAAGAGTAAGGTAAGTCGCTCGACGCTGCCTCTTTCGTGGCGTGATGCCACCGTGATAGAGCAGGTAGGAGTATATGGTTGCCGCTGGCTTCTCAATGTCCCTGGCTATTTCGCTCATCGGATATCCTTGTTGCCACATTCGCCAGATGATGGCTTTGCGATCATCGGTCATTGCTCCGTAAATACTTGGCATCGCACACCTCATCGATTTTAATTTATGATGAAAATCAGGTGTTGCAGTGACCGCTTGAATCCGCCTTAGCTAAAAGTAGAGGTTATGCTGCAAGTGCTAATTTTTGTTTTGGGGTGATGCCGCCGAGCGCCATGTTCGGTCGCTCGTGATTGTAGGTCCATAGCCATTTGGTCGCAAACTCCTGCACTTCGTCGATCGATTCAAACAGATAATGGGCCAGCCAGTCATAACGTACCGTGCGGTTGTAGCGCTCGACATACGCATTTTGCTGCGGCTGTCCTGGCTGGATGTATTCGATCCGGATGCCACGCGTTTGTGCCCAAGTCGCCAGCGTCGCGCTGATGTATTCCGGACCATTGTCGCAGCGAATGGTCAGCGGCTTACCGCGCCATTCAATGATCTGATCCAGGCAACGGACGACTCGGGCTGCCGGCAGCGAGAAATCGATATCAATGGCAAGGCCTTCGCGATTGAAGTCATCGATCACGTTGAACAAACGGATACTGCGTCCATCCGACAATTGATCATGCATGAAATCCATCGACCACACCGCGTTGATCGACTCAGGCACGTTTAACGCTTCGGGCTTTTCCCTGACCAATCGCTTCTTCGGCTTGATCCGCAAATTGCGTTCCAGCTGGCGATAAATGCGATAGACGCGCTTATGGTTCCAGCCGAACCCCTTGACGTTGCGCAGATACAGAAAGCACATGCCGAATCCCCAGTTACGCTGATTGTTGGTCAGTCTTACCAGCCAGTCCGCAATCACCGCGTTCTCGTCCGACAACTTGGCATGATAACGGTAGCAAACCACGCTGATCGCAAAGGCCGCGCACGCCACCCGGATACTGCAGCCATATTGCTGAACCGCTTTTTTGGCCATCTCTCGCCTCAGAGATGGCCTCACCACTTTTTTTGCATCGCCTCCGTCACCATCTCCGCCTTCAATCGTTCTTCGGCGTACATCTTCTTGAGCCGGCGGTTCTCTTCCTCAAGTTCCTTCATCCGGGACATCATTGACGCATCCATGCCGCCATATTTGCTGCGCCACTTATAAAACGATGCCGAACTCATCCCATGCTCCCGGCAAAGCTCCGGTACTGGCGTACCGGCCTCGGCCTGCTTCAAGATGTTGATGATCTGACTTTCCGTAAAGCGTGATGTCTTCATGTAAAACTTCCTCAAAATCTCATTTAAGAAAATTCTACTTCTAACTGAGGCGGATTCAAGCGGTCACTGCAACACCTGATTTTCATCATAAATTAAAATCGATGAGGTGTGCGATGCCAAGTATTTACGGAGCAATGACCGATGATCGCAAAGCCATCATCTGGCGAATGTGGCAACAAGGATATCCGATGAGCGAAATAGCCAGGGACATTGAGAAGCCAGCGGCAACCATATACTCCTACCTGCTCTATCACGGTGGCATCACGCCACGAAAGAGGCAGCGTCGAGCGACTTACCTTACTCTTGAAGAGCGCGAAGACATTTCTAGGGCACTAGCCAAAGAGTGCAGTATTCGCAGTATTGCCAGAGAACTTAATCGCTCACCATCGACAATTTCCAGGGAAATATCCCGGAACGGTGGCGTCGTTAAATATCGTGCCAGTATTGCTGAACAAGCTTTTCTTAAACGAGCGAAGCGACCAAAATCATTCTTACTGGCAGAACGTCCCGCCCTAAGATGTCTTGTAGAGGAAAGGCTCGCCTCAAACTGGTCTCCAGAGCAAATCGCTGGATGGCTAAAGACCAGGCAGACCGACACGAGCAAGGAGATGTATGTGTCCCATGAAACGATATACAAATCTTTGTTTATTCAGACACGGGCCTTATTTCGGGAAGAGCTGAAAAAACATTTAAGAACGAAACGGATGTTTCGCCATGCCAAAAATCATAAGGCCGGTAGTAGAGGGCAAATTTTGGATGCTATCTCGATCAGAGATCGTCCCGTTGAAATCGAAGACCGAGCAATCCCTGGGCACTGGGAGGGCGATCTGATTATCGGTGCCAATAACAGCGCCATAGCCACCGTAGTTGAGCGTCAGTCTAGATTTACCGTCTTGTGTAAGTGTGAAGGCCGCACAGCACCAAGTGTGGTGCACTCACTGACGGAGCAGATGAAAAAACTTCCCTATCAGATCTGCAAAAGTTTAACTTGGGATCGCGGACAAGAGCTTTCAGCACATAAACAATTTACTATCGCAACAGATATGGAAGTTTATTTTTGCGATCCTCGTAGTCCATGGCAACGTGGCACTAATGAAAATACCAATGGTCTGTTGAGGCAATATTTCCCAAAAGGAAGCGGACTGGCCAAATATTCCCAACACGAATTAGATGACATAGCAGCAGAGCTCAATGCCCGACCACGAAAAACTCTCGGGTTTAGAACGCCGGCGGAAATTTTTAATAACGCGTTGCAGTGACCGCTTGAATCCGCCGATACTTTTTATTGGGGGGATTACCAGCCAACGAGCCGACGCGTGTACAAGTCCAGTTCGGCAGCCAAATAATGCCAGCAGCCCTCTGCCAGATATAGGTAGTGTCACCGAACCAAACTTGATTCTGCACATCGACCACAAACTGGCGATTTAAATGATTGGGGATGTCAATGCGCTCCACCGTTGCCTGGTTGTTTGCAGATCAGGCCCAGTTCTTCCATCAAGCGGCTGACATTGACGCGAGCAATCACGTCGCCATCTTCACGCATAATTCTCATAATGCTGCGGCTACCAGCCGAACTTCGACTCTCGACAAACAATTCATGGACGCGGCTGCATAGTGCCATGCGCTGGTGTCGGATTGCCGGAATCACTCTCGATACGAGTATAGGCATGACCGTGACACATCCAATAATGCACAGACCAGTTCGACAGGATCATCACGGCAAACCTTGTCGATTATCTCGTACGTTTGATTTCTTCCGACATCAAGAGCGCGGTACTTTTTTTAAAATGGCCTTTTCGCGCTCAAGTCGATCAATACGCGCCTCAATCTCCTGAATGCGTTGCTGATCCGACGTCATCGCCTTGCTTTGCGGCGTGATGCCTTGCCGTTCCAGTTGAAGCTGGTTAACCCGGAGACGTAAAACAAACTCGCCGACACCAACCGACCGGCTCGGTTCAATGTGGCCATAGTTCTTGTCCAGAACCTGGCAGGCAGCCTGTTGCTTGAACTCGGGAGAAAACGATCATCTTTACTTGCTCATCAAACACCTCTCTTTGGCAAGTATTTTCGCCTAAATTGGTGTCTGGCTTTATTAGACCACTACAGTTTCCGAGTGACGAATCGGCCATAAAGATCATTTATCTGGCTATCGAGCAAGCAGCAAAGAAATGGACTATACCAATCCAGAATTGACGTGTTGCCTTAAATCGCTTTACGACCCAATTCGAAGAGCGTATTTAAAAGTACGCTCGTTGATACTACCGTGGATTTTACACAGAAGCGTTTACATGCTCGACATGTTAAGCCTTGTTGAATGGAATTTTTCCACTTGTCACGTCATATCGCCAATTCAATGAGGGGCAAATTCACTGCAATTACCCGTAAATTCATTAGGACAATCCCGGCGCCGAACTGCTGGATGAAATTCATCGCTGGCACTCCATAATACAATGAGTATATGGTATCCATGCCCTGTGCTTTACATAGACACGGGGCGCTTCAAAGACCGCCCCGGCCAGCGCCTCATATCCGACCTTATCCCGGACATTCTGTCCTCTGTCACCACGAATCAAAAGCCGGGCAACTGGGTTCTGCGACGGTTCCCAGCATGGATCTATCGTAAACAAACGCCCCCCTGGTTTCAGGGCGCGCCAAGCTATTTGCATGACGTCAATAGCTTCATCATCCTCAAGGTGATGAAGCAGCCCCAGAGCAAAAACGACATCGAACGGTAACAGTCTTTCGAGGTCCCCCACTGAAAGATGCTTGCAGTGGAACTCCCCGATAGGGCTGAATCGCTTGCTCGCCTGATCGATATAGTCTTGGCTGATATCGAAGCCTGAATAACTAACCTGCGGCAGATAGGCAAGAATTCCCGCGGGACCGCAACCGATATCCAATATCCGCATCCCAGTATGAGGTTTAACATAATTTGCCACAAAGCTTTTTCTGAACGAGTGCGCGCCCATAAGCAACTGAAGTGTGGAGTAAATGAGAGGATGCGAAAGAATCGCCCTTAAGCCATGCGTGATTTGTGCCATTGATTAGCCTTTGTTTTTTACGTTTGAATCTGACCCACCATTTGCATCAAATTATGACCCACCGATTGGGTTGAAAAAGGTCAAGCCGATGTCATTTTTATTTCAGACTCCTTTTCGTTTATTTGAATTGATCTGTTTTTACAACGATAGCTGTCGTTTCTCATTTCGATTATATGGCAGTGAAGGATGGCAATCCCCCTACTTCCAAGCCTTCCAAGGCGCATTCCCCGTCCCCCACAACTCTTCCAGCCGATTTTTATCTCTGAGCGTGTCCATCGGTTGCCAAAATCCTGGATGAAAATGCGCCTCGATCTGCCCCTGAGTAGCAAGCGCTTCCAGGGGATTGCGTTCCCAGAATATGTCATCCGATTCGACCAGGTCCAACACTTTAGGATTCAGCACGAAAAACCCGCCGTTAATCCAGCCACCGTCGCCTGAAGGTTTTTCCAGGAAAGAGGTGACCTGGGTGCCGCTGATTTCGAGAGCCCCAAAACGCCCCGGTGGCTGCACCGCCGTCATGGTAGCGAGCTTGCCGTGTGCCTTGTGGAATGCAATCAGCGCGGTGATATCGATCGATCCGACGCCATCGCCATACGTCATGCAAAAATCTTCGCCTTCGACATAGCGCGCAATGCGTTTAAGGCGACCGCCGGTTTGCGTTTGCTCACCGGTATCAACGAGAGTGATTTTCCACGGCTCCGCCTTGCGCTCATGGATCTCCATACTGTTTTTGGCGATGTCGATGGTGACGTCCGACATATGCAAAAAGTAATTGGCGAAATATTCTTTGATCAAATAACCTTTATACCCGCAGCAGATCACGAATTCATTCACGCCATGCGCGGAATACATCTTCATGATGTGCCACAAAATAGGCATCCCGCCAATTTCTATCATTGGCTTAGGGCGCGTGCTTGTTTCTTCGGAGATGCGGGTACCAAGACCACCTGCGAGAATGACGGCTTTCATGATCAGATTTTTTATAAAGTAATTGATAGAGATACGAATAGGCAGTGATTGAATCACCGACTGCGTTTAAGCTCACAAGCTGGACTTCTTCCCTGTTCCCCTCCGGCATTTATGTCATGCACATAAAAAGAGCATGCAGTACGACACACTTTCCAGCATACCCCCGGCTCCTCCGGTCATTGTACTGCACCCAATAGCGGTATTCCGTTGGCAAATACAGACTTGAATGATGGTATTGGCAAGAAAATGGGGAGAAATCACCTCACCACTCGCCATCCATTGCCGACCATTAACAACCGAGCCACGCAGGTATTGAGACATGGCAAGAACACGCTCACTTCCGCATCCAACCCCGTCCTCTCAAGGTAATACGTTAAGATGCCCCACCCCTCACTATCACCATTCCCCATGCCCACCTACGCCATCGGCGACTTGCAAGGCTGCGGTCAGCAACTCGAACAATTGCTGACACAACTGCACGCCGCCACCCCCGACCCGCAACTGATTTTCGTCGGCGATCTGGTCAATCGCGGTCCGCAATCGTTGACGACGCTGCGCCTGATCCGCTCGCTGGGCGCACGGGCGCAGATGGTGCTGGGCAATCACGATCTGCACCTGCTGGCGGTGGCGCACGGTATTCGCAAGAAAAACAAATCCGACACGCTCGACGACATCCTCAACGCACCAGACCGCGATGAGCTATTGGACTGGCTGCGCCGCCAACCTCTGGCGTTATGGCGCGAAGGACATTTGTTCGTCCACGCTGGGGTCTTGCCGCAATGGAATGCCGCGCAAACCGTCGCGCTGGCCGCAGAAGTGCAGGCGGTATTGAGCGGGCCGAACTGGCTCGATTTCCTGCACGACATGTACGGCGATACTCCTGCGCACTGGGACGACGCGCTGCAAGGCCATGCGCGTCTGCGCTGCATCGTCAACGCGCTAACGCGGATGCGCTTCTGCACTCCGGACGGGACGATGGAATTCAGTATCAAGGAAGGTGCCGGAACAGCCCCGGCCGGCTATCTGCCGTGGTTCGATCTACCGCACCGACAAAGCGCCGACGTCACAGTGGTCTTCGGCCACTGGTCCACACTGGGCCTGACATTGCGTCCCTACCTGCTAGGGCTAGACACCGGCTGCGTCTGGGGCGGTCAGCTTACAGCGATACGGCTATCGGATCGGGCATTGTTTCAGGTGGATTGTCCGCAAGCGCAACGACCGGGCTGAGGTCATATTGCAAGGCTGCGCCTATCGCTGCGCGCGACAGTCCCGCCAGTTCGCGGCGACCGATGCCCTCGCTGGCAATCAACGGCAGCGCCCATAACTCGGCCACCAGCGGATCAGCAAGCCGCTGCGCGCCAAGAACCGCCAGAATGCTCTCTGCAATAGTCATCTCACCGATAAAATCGGCGGCCGGATGCAATTCGCCGTGACGGTTACGATACTGCAAGGCATACGGCTGCACCGGCACACCGGCATCGATCGCCGCTTCAAACAAATTAGCGTGAAAATCCCCCAAGCCGCCTTGCGCAGTTGTGGTCCCTTCCGGGAAAAACGCAACCCTATCCCCCGCTTCAATACTGCCCACGATGCCCTGAAAAATCCGACGCACATCACGCGGCTTGCCGCGGGAAATAAAAATAGTGCCGGTTTTAGCGCACAGCCAGCCCACCATCGGCCAGCTGCGAATGTCGGATTTCGCCACAAAGCGGCAAGGTTGCAGACTATTGATGACAAAAATATCTAGCCAGGAAACATGATTGCAGACGATAAGACTGCGCTGCCCTACTGCGAAGGATGGATCTAACGATACGTCAGCCTGCCGGATCGTCAAGCGTATGCCGCAAATCCCCAGCAACCGCGCCGACCACAGGCGCGTGCGCGCTTCTTTCGACTTGGCATCCTGCCAGGGAAAAAGAAAGGCGCAGAGCGCCATGCCCACCATCAGGTGAATAATCAGACGCAGCACGCGCAGAGCGATCATGGGATTCAACGCTGGTAGGCGATATGCCCGGCGACAATCGTTGCCTGCACCTGTCCGCTCAGTTCATAACCGAGAAACGGCGTGTGCTTGCCCTGACTGGCCAAGGCCTTGGCTTCCACCATCCAGCGCACGGACGGATCAAACAGGCAAAGGTCAGCGACACTACCCAATCCCAGCTGACCTGCCGGTAAACCGGCAATCTGCGCCGCCTCAATCGTGATCTTGCTGATCGCCAGAGAGATGGCGGCCGTATCGTCGCTGGCCGTGCCGGCACCACTTTCCTGCGCCCATTTCAGCGCCAGCGACAGCAACAGTTCCAGACCGGTCGCGCCGGGCGAAGCTTCGCCGAACGGCAGAAGTTTTTCATCATCATCCACCGGCGTGTGGTCGGAGCAGATCGCATCGACTGTGCCGTCCAGCAAACCCTGACGGATTGCATCGCGGTCGCGCTGCGAGCGGAAAGGCGGCTGCACACGGGCGTTGGAATCGAAGAAACCAATATCGTTATCCGTCATGTGCATGTGATGCGCGCCGACGTCGCAGGTAATGGGCAAGCCCTCGTGCTTGGCCTGCCGTATCAGTTCCAGCCCGGCAGCGGACGACAGGCGGCAGAGATGCACACGCGCACCGGTTACCCGCACCAGTTCCAGAATCGTGTGCAGAGCGATGGTTTCCGACGATACCGGCACGCCCGAAAGGCCGAGACGGGAGGCAGTAGCGCCACTATGCGCGATACCGTGGCGACCCAGATACGGATCTTGCGGGCGCAGCCAGACGGTGTAGTCGAAGGTCTTGGCATATTGCAGTGCGCTCATCAGCACCGTGGTGTCGACGATAGGCGCATCGGCCTGCGAAAAACCGATGCAGCCGGCGTCCGTCAATTCGGCCATTTCGGTCAGCGCCACGCCCTTGAGTCCAACGGTCAGCGCACCCAGCGGATACACATTGGCCTGATTCAGCGATTTGGCGCGGTGCTTGAGCATTTCGACCAGACCCGGCTCATCGAGTACCGGATCGGTGTCCGGCGGGCAAATCAGGCTGGTGACGCCGCCGTGCATGGCGGCCTGCATTTCGGATTCCAGCGTGGCCTTGTATTCGTAACCCGGTTCGCGCAGACGGGCGCTGAGGTCAACCAATCCTGGCGCGACGATCAGGCCGCTGGCATCGATGCTGCGGTCGGCGTGAAAACCGGCTGGCGGACTGCCGATGCCGACCACCTTGCCGTTGGCAATGTACAGGTCATGCCGGGCGTTGACGCCGTTGGCGGGATCGATCAGGTGGCCGTTTTTAATATGTAGTTTCATGAATTCGTGGTTTCTTGGCGAGTCGTTTCAATGACATAAAATCGTCGGTGATCCATGCTTCTTTCTTTGCCCGCGTCCAGCCTTTCAGTTGCCTCTCGCCGGCCAGCGCCTCTTCGCGAGTGGGAAAATCTTCCGCTTTGAGCAAAGTGACGGGCCGTCTTTTTGCGGTATAGCCTGCAATACTGCCTGATTGGTGCTGGGCGATTCTACTTTCGAGCTTGTCGGTATGACCTACGTAGTAACTGTCATCAGAACAACGCAGCAAATAAACGTAAAAAGCCATACCGGTGCTTTCCTCTTTATCATGCGCCCGGGCAATGCTGTTCGACCGGCGTACCGCCGGATCCTTCGATACGCCCTGCGGGCTACTCAGGACGAACGGTTCGGGGTGGTTCGCCTTACAAAATGGTTCGGGGTGCTTCATTTTACAAAATGGTTCGGGGGTGCTTCCTCTTTCAAAACTGGTGATGCTCACTGCCACGTCCGTTCGTTTGAAACAAGCTTGGCGGTGCTGTTCGACCGGCGTACCGCCAGATCCTTCGATACGCCCTGCGGGCTACTCAGGACGAACGGTTCGGGGTGGTTCGTCTTACAAAATGGTTCGGGGTGGTTCATCTTACAAAACGGTTCGGGGGTGCTTCCTCTTTCAAAACTGGTGATGCTCACTGCCACGTCCGTTCGTTTGAAACAAGCCTGGCGGTGCTGTTCGACCGGCGTACCGCCGGATCCTTCGATACGCCCTGCGGGCTACTCAGGACGAACGGTTCGGGGTGGTTCATCTTACAAAACGGTTCGGGGTGCTTCATCTTACAAAATGGTTCGGGGTGGTTCATTTTACGGAACGGTTCAAGGTGATTCGTCTTACAAAACTGATCGTAATCACTGCCACATCTGCGCGTATATCATCCTGCGTCCAAAATAAATGGCCATCTCATATTTCTAACGCTATGACTCACCACCAACCGTTCGTCCTGAGTAGCCCGCAGGGCGTATCGAAGGATCGGCCCGATAGGGCCGGAGAAGCTGTCAGCAACACTAGTCAGTTCAATTCCCCGCCAAAATACTCATAACCGCCATCCGCACGGCAATCCCGAAGGTCACTTGCGGCAAAATCACCGCCTGACCGCCATCGGCCACGGCGGAATCGATTTCCACGCCACGGTTCATTGGCCCGGGGTGCATCACGATGGCGTCCGGCTTGGCCAGCGCCAGTCGTTCCGGCGTCAAGCCGTAGCTTTTGAAAAATTCTTGCGCCGATGGCAACAACGCGCCGCTCATGCGTTCGTTTTGCAGGCGCAGCATGATGATGACGTCCACATCCTTGAGGCCCTGATTCATGTCGGTAAACACGCGCACGCCCATTTGTTCCAGTCCACTCGGCAGCAAGGTACGTGGACCGATGGCGCGCACTTCCGGCACGCCCAGCGTAGTCAGCGCGTGGATGTCGGAACGCGCCACCCGGCTGTGCAAGATGTCGCCGACGATGGCTACGCGCAGGTTGGTCAGGTCTTTCTTGTAGTGCCGGATCGTGTACATGTCCAGCAAGCCCTGCGTCGGATGGGCATGACGGCCATCACCGGCGTTGACTACGTGCACATGCGTCTGCCGGGTGTCGACCAGATGCTTGGCGATCAGGTAAGGCGCGCCGGACTGGGCGTGACGCACCACGAACATGTCGGCGTGCATCGCGGCCAGATTGTCGATGGTGTCGAGCAGGGACTCGCCCTTGCTGGCGCTGGAGGCGGAAATATTGAGGTTGATGACGTCCGCCGACAGCCGCTTGGAAGCAATCTCAAACGTCGTGCGCGTGCGCGTGGAATTTTCAAAAAACAGGTTGAAGACGCTTTTGCCACGCATCAGCGGCACTTTTTTGACTTCGCGGTCGCTGATGCCGACGAAAGACGAGGCCGTGTCCAGAATATGCGTCACGATGGCCGGCGGCAAACCTTCTATCGACAACAAATGTTGCAGTTCGCCGTTTTTATTGAGTTGTGGATTAAGCATGGACCACCGAAAGAGAAAAGCGGCCGTCGTCGGCGCGTTGGAATAACAGCGACTGACCTGCGGTCAGCGCAACCCGGGTGCCGAGGAAGTCGGCGGCAATCGGCAATTCGCGGCCGCCGCGATCGGCCAGCGCCACCAGGATGATCCTGGCGGGACGGCCGTAATCGAATAATTCGTTGATGGCCGCGCGCGTGGTGCGGCCGGTGTAGAGCACGTCGTCGATCAGCACAATCGTGGCACCTTCGACTTCAAACGGGATCTGGCTGGGCTTGACGTCGCTGCGCAGGCCTTTTTCGGCGTAATCGTCGCGATAGAAAGAGGAGTCGATGAAACCGAGACGCGCTGTCAGCTGCAAGTCTGCCGCCAGACGTTCCGCCAGCCAGGCGCCGCCGGAATGGATGCCGACGAGGGCGACGTCAGGCACATCCTGCAAGCCGGCTTTAATTTGTTGCGCCAGAGAAGCGTACAAGGCTTCGGCATCGAATTCCGTTAAGGGCGAGGTAGTAGTCAGCGTCATGTGCAGTCAATTCCCGTCAAAATATTGTTGCAAGATCAGTGCCGCAGCCTGCGCATCGACATGTTCGCCGCGCCGCTGCACCAGAACCGCCGAGGTATAGCGCTCGTCGATCAGGGCGATGGCCACGCCGTAGCGGCCGTGCAACTGGTTGGCGAAACGGCGGCAGCGCTGCGTCATTTCGTGTTCTGCGCCATCGGGATGTACCGGCACGCCGACGACGCACAAACCCGGTTGCCAGGACGCCATCAGCGCGGCGATTTCGGCAAATTTGCCGTCGTTGGTGGCGGCGCTGACGATGCTCAGGGGCTGCGCCTGTTTCAGCAAGGTATTGCCTACCGCGACGCCGATGCGCTTGAGGCCGAAATCAAAGGCCAGTACCGTCAAGTGCTGAGCGGCTACCGGCGTGGCATCGTTTTCTGCGCTCGTTCCGTCCTCAGGCATGACCGCAATCGGCCGTCAGCATGATCGGATCTATGCCCAGCAAGGCCAGCGCTGCGGTGAAGCGTTCTTCAATCGGTAAATTGAAAATGATATTGGGGTCGGCTTGCACGGTCAGCCAGCCGTTACGGGCGATTTCGCCTTCGAGCTGCCCGGCGCTCCAGCCGGAACAGCCTATCGTGACCAGCATCTCATCAGGACCGGCACCATGCGCTGCCGCTTCCAGCACATCCTTGGAGGTGGTCAGCGATATGGCCTCCGTTACTTGCAAGGTCGAAGAATACGAGTCCAGGGAGGAATGCAGCACAAAGCCGCGCTCAACCTGCACCGGCCCGCCAAACATTACCGGGCGGGCATATTTCAGCGGCCGGAAGCGTTCTGCGTCGGAGACGATTTCCAGCTTCAGATTGATGCGGTCGAACAGCACGTCCATGCTCATGTCAGTGGGCTTGTTGATGACCACGCCGAGTGCGCCGTTTTTATTGTGCTCGCACATATACACCACGCTGCCGCCGAAAATCGGGTCGAGCATGGAGGGCATGGCAATAAGGAAATGGTTGGTCAGGTCCATCAGCAGGGGTTCGTCGTCTTCAGTCGTGCCGGAACCGGTCAGGCCGGAGGCGGCCGCGCCAATGGAAGAGAGGTGAATCAGGGGAGAGGTGCGTTGCTTCGTCATGCCTGACATTTTAGCAGGTCAGGGGGGGTAAATGCTTGCCCTGCCCCCTCCTGACCCTTGTGCCTGCCTGTGTGCCTGCTTACACGCCGTGAGAGCGCAGCCAGGTCAGGGCGCGCTGCCAGCCGTCTTTGGCATCGGCCGCGACATAGCTGGGGCGGTAGTCGGCATTGAAGGCATGGCCTGAATTCGGAAAGACGACGAATTCGGAACGGTTGCCGGCGGCCTCCAGTGCGGCCTTCAAGCGTTGCACGCTGGCAACCGGAATGCCAGCGTCCTTGCCGCCGTACATGCCCAGCACCGGCACTTTCAGCGTGGCAGCGATATCGATGGGATTGGCCGGCATCAGTGCCGATTTTTCACCCTCGGGTTTGCCATACCAGACCACGCCTGCTTTGACCTGCGGATTATGTGCGCAATACAACCAGGTAATCCGACCGCCCCAGCAAAAGCCGTTGATACCGAGGCGTTTCATGTCACCGCCGTTGTCCTTGGCCCAGTCAACATAGGCATCAAGATCGCCCAGCACTTGCGCATCCGGCGTTTTGGAGATGATCTTTTCGTTCAGTTCCGTGATGGTCGGATAGGCCGACGGATCGCCCTGGCGAATGAACAGTTCCGGCGCAATCGCCAGATAGCCCTGCTTGGCGAAACGGCGGGCGATATCGGCGATATGCGCATGGACGCCGAAAATTTCAGAAATTACCAACACCACCGGCAGATGCGTTTTGCCAGCCGGTTTAGCGACATAGGCTGGCACCCGCTGCCCATCGACCATCACGCCAACCTCGAACACTTCGAGCCCGACACTATCGGTATGAATCACGGTTTGCGCCATCACTGGCGATACGGCAGCCGCGAAACTGGCTCCCAGAGCCGTTTTCAGGAAGGCGCGGCGATTGCCGTCCTCAAACAAAGCGTTGGTACCGACCAGACTATCCAGATCCCGTTGCACGTCATTCATGGCGTTCCCTCAAGTGATCCTGCATAAAAAAAACTCGCTGGCGCAGCGTCAGTGCGCCTCCTCCCAATTATTGCCAACGCCGACTTCCGCCGTCAGCGGCACTTTCAACTGTGCCACGCCGGCCATCAGTTGGGGTAATTTTTCGCGTATCAGCGGCAGCTCTTCCTGCGTGACCTGCAGCACCAGTTCATCGTGCACCTGCATGATCAACAGCGAGTGCAAGCGTTCTCGCTCGATAAAGTCCTGCACCGCCACCATCGCCAGTTTGATCAGGTCGGCCGCCGTCCCCTGCATAGGCGCATTGATCGCGGCGCGTTCCGCACCCTGGCGACGCGGGCCGTTCGGCGAATTGATTTCAGGCAACCACAAGCGACGGCCAAAAACCGTTTCAACATAGCCCTGTTCCTTGGCCAGCAGCCGCGTTTCATCCATGAAGCGTTTGACGCCGGCAAAGCGCAGGAAATATTTGTCGATGTACATTTGCGCCGCGCCGCGCTCGATGCCCAGATTGCCGGCCAGTCCGAACGCACTCATGCCGTAAATCAGACCGAAGTTGATGACCTTGGCGTAGCGCCGCTGCTCAGACCCGACTTCGCTCGGTGCCATGCCGAAAATTTCAGCGGCGGTGGCGCGATGGATGTCTTCGCCGGCGGCAAAGGCGCGCAGCATGGCTTCATCGCCGGACAAGTGCGCCATGATGCGCAATTCAATCTGCGAATAATCCGCCGAGACAATGACACTACCGGCTGGCGCAATGAAGGCTTCGCGGATGCGTCGCCCTTCGGCGGTGCGCACCGGAATATTTTGCAGATTCGGTTCGTTCGACGCCAGCCGCCCGGTCACCGCCACGGCTTGCGCGTAGTTGGTATGCACCCGGCCGGTATCGGGATTGACCATCTTCGGCAGCTTGTCGGTGTAGGTCGATTTCAGTTTGGACAGGCTGCGGTAATCGAGCAGTATCTTCGGCAGCGGGTAATCTTCCGCCAGTTTCTGCAAGACATCTTCATCCGTCGAGGGCGTGCCGGAGGGAGTTTTTTTGACCACCGGCAATTGCAGTTTGACGAACAGGATTTCCGCCAGTTGCTTGGGCGAATTCAGGTTGAACGGCTGCTCGGCCAGCGCGTAGGCTTGCTGTTCGATGTCGAGCATTTTGCGGCCCAGTTCGTTCGACTGTATGCCGAGCAAATCCGAGTCGATCAGCACGCCGTTGCGTTCGATTTTTTGCAGCACGACGGCGGCCGGCAGTTCGATTTTTTCGTAGATATAACGCAAGGCATCGACGCTTTCCACCTGCGGCCACATGGCGTGGTGCAACTGCAAGGTGATATCGGCATCCTCGGCGGCATAGGCAGTGGCGCGCTCCAGATCGACTTCGTCAAAACCGATCTGCGACGCGCCCTTGCCGCAGACCTCGGTATAGGCAATGGTCTTGTGTCCCAGATGACGCAAGGCAAGGCTATCCATGTCGTGCGTGCGGTGCGATTCAAAGACGTAGGATTCCAGCATCGTATCGTGCGCGACACCCTGCAAAGCGATGCCGTGATTAGCGAAAATATGGCTGTCGTATTTCATGTTTTGGCCGACCTTGCGCTGCGCCGGGTCTTCCAGCCAGGGCTTGAGAACGGCCAGCACCTGTTCCAGCGGCAATTGCGCCGGGGCATCCTGATAACGATGCGCCACCGGGATGTAGGCGGCGTAGCCGGGCGTGCAACACAGCGAAATGCCAACCAGCCGCGCCTGCATGGTGTTGAGCGAAGTGGTTTCGGTATCGAGCGCGGTCAGTTCTGCGTCCGTGATGATCTGTAGCCAGTGATCGAGCCGCTCTGCGGTCAGCACCAGTTCGTAATCGGTAGGAAGAGGGGCTGCTAGCGGGGCAACCGGCGTGGCGGAGGGATGCGTGGCAGAAGCCGGGGAATCGACCGAAACATCAAACAATCCCCCCTGCCCGGCAGCGGCGGCCGGTGGCGCGGATGCCGCCACGAGGTTGGTGAGATCGCGCAGCCAGCTCTTGAAGTTGTATTCGGTGTACAAAGCCATCAGCGCCTGATTGTCGGCCTCGCCCGCTTGCAGCGATTCCGCGATCGACACCATGTGGCCGGCCAGATCGCAATCGGTCTTGACCGTGACCAGCACCTTGGCTTGCGGCAACCAGTCCAGCGCCTTGCGCAAATGCTCGCCGACTGCGCCGCTGATGTCGGCGGCATGGGCGATGACGCCGTCCAGAGAGTCGTATTTGGCGAGCCATTTCACCGCGGTCTTGGGGCCGACTTTATCCACGCCGGGGACGTTATCGACGGTGTCGCCAATCAAACTCAGATAATCGACGATGCGTTCCGGCGGCACGCCGAACTTGGCGATGACGGCTTCGCGGTCGAGTGTTTCATTGCTCATGGTGTTGATCAGCGTCACATGCGCGTTGACCAGTTGCGCCAGATCTTTGTCGCCGGTGGAAACGATGGTGTCGAGTCCGTGCTGCGAGGCCAGCACTGCCAGCGTACCGATGACGTCGTCGGCTTCCACGCCGTCGACCATCAAAATCGGCCAACCCATGGCGCGCACCGCGGCGTGGATAGGCTCGATTTGCAGCACCAGATCTTCCGGCATCGATTTGCGGGTAGCTTTGTAATCGGCGTACAGGTCGTCGCGGAAAGTTTTTCCTTTGGCGTCGAAAACACAGGCCAGGTAACTTGCGGGATAATCGGTGCGCAGACGGCGCAGCATGTTGATGAACCCATACAACGCTCCGGTCGGCGCGCCCTGCGCGTTACGCATATCCGGCAAAGCATGAAAAGCGCGATATAAATAACTCGAACCGTCGACTAACAACAAGGTTTTTTGCATATGGAAATTAGAGGGAAGAAAGTACCGCGCCTGCGGGAAATAATCGATATCGAACGCGCCACGTCAAAGAAGGCCCGCGAATCGTGGCATATGCTGACGATTATGGCAGAGTTCATCGAGTCTACCGAACGTCTTTCAGAACTGCGGCCCGCCGTCTCGGTGTTCGGATCGGCGCGTATCAAGCCGGACAACCCTTATTACGATTTGTGCGTGGATATCTCCCGGCGTTTGTCCGATGAGGGTTTTGCTGTTATTTCCGGCGGCGGGCCGGGCATCATGGAAGCGGCCAACAAGGGCGCGTTTGAAGGACTATCGTCATCGGTCGGACTAAATATCGAGTTGCCGCACGAACAGACCAGCAACAAGTGGCAGGATATTTCCATCACGTTCCGTCATTTCTTCGCGCGCAAGGTGGCGTTTGTGCGCTATGCAGATGCTTACGTGGTGCTGCCGGGCGGTTTCGGCACGATGGATGAGCTGTCCGAGGCGCTGACGCTGATTCAGACCGGCAAATCGCGCCGGATTCCAGTCATTCTGGTCGGCTCCACCTTTTGGAGCGGTTTGCTGGACTGGTTCCGCTCGCAATTGGTGGCCGACGGCATGATCGCTGAAAAAGATCTGGATCTGATGCAAGTGATCGACGATCCGGCCGAAGTGGTGCAGGCTATCCTCGATTTTTACGAGGATCAGACCACTCCGCCGGAAAGCGAACAGGAAAGCGGCATGTATTTATAGTCAAGATGCAGCCAAGTCCGCACAACGGCTGCTTTCAGGCCGGTTTGACGCGGGGAGTTTGTTACAATGCCCTGTGCCGCTGCATATTGCTACGGAACTTCTGATAAAGCATGGCGAACTGCGCAATCTCCGGGCAAGCAACACGGAATTGATGCATCGCAGTGGCGTCATCCGAGGCTCCCCATTTATCGCTGTCCAACGCTGCCCTACCTCATCGAACCCATCATGAATCTTATTAAAATCTGGCCTGCTCTGGCATTGACGGCCTGCCTGTCGTCTTCCCTGGCGCATGCGCAACAAAATAATCTGGCACCGCCGCCACCTGAGTTGCAAAAGCTGGAAGAAGGCGAACCGCCTGCCGTCACCATCAAAAATCCAAACGAAGCCCCTAAAGCCAACGGCATTACCGAGAAGCGTAGCCAGGGTGTGGTCACGGATGTCGAAGTCACCAGCGGCGGCAGCACTTATCACATGAAACCGCATCAGGTAGGTACTGCCCTGCCGGGCGACGCCCAAAGTCGCGGGCAGACCAATCCGCAATGGGTTGTCAAAGAATTCGACTGGGGATCAGGAAAGCCACCGGGCACACCACCCAGCGTAGTGACCCCTTCAAGGTAAATCAAGCCTGCATCACAAGGGATGGACGCGTGGCTTAGCGTCTATCCCCTGGCGGCATAGCCACATTCATTTAGATGCGGCCACGATGCCGATGGCCCGAGCATTTTTTGCCTGCGCACGGCCAGGCAACTACCTCATTCCGCAAACCTCTTTTTATTCATTTCTCCGATGGCAGTATTTACACCGGTCACGCTGGACCAGTTAACGGCATGGATGCCGCAATTTCCTCTCGGCAAGGCAGTCGGCATCCGGGGCATTTCATCCGGCATCGAGAACAGCAATTTTTTCATCACGACCGAGTGCGGCGAATTCGTGCTGACGCTATTTGAAAATCTCAGTATCGAGCAATTACCGTTTTATCTGGAACTGATGCGCCATCTGGCGCAACGCGGCGTTCCGGCGCCGGCACCAGTGGCCAATCAGGACGGTGCGCTGGTCACTTTGCTTAACGGCAAGCCAGCCGCCATCGTCAGCAAACTGGCCGGCGCCTGCCAAATGTCGCCCGGCCCGGTGCATTGCGCCGCAGTCGGTGCAATGCTGGCGAGAATGCATCTGGCCGCAGCTGATTTTCCGCTGCACCAACCCAATCTGCGCGGTCTCTCCTGGTGGCGCGTCACGGCGCCGGTGGTGCTGCCGAAACTGCCTTTGCCGACGCAAACATTGCTGCGCAGCGAACTGGCTTTTCAAGAGGCGTTTGCCGCCTCGGATGACTATCAGAAATTGCCGCATGGACCGGTGCATGCCGATTTATTCCGCAATAACGTCATGTTCGATGGCGAACAACTGGGCGGATTTTTCGATTTTTATTTCGCCGGGTGCGATACCTGGCTGTTCGATCTGGCCGTCACGGTCAATGACTGGTGCATCGACGTTGACAGCGGCACGCTGGATGAGGCGCGCACGCGGGCGATGCTGGACGCTTACTGTGCCGTGCGCCCGTTTAATGAGACTGAGCGCGCATCCTGGGCTATCCTGTTACGTGCGGCGGCACTGCGGTTCTGGCTGTCGCGACTGTACGACTACTATCTTCCACGCGAGGCCGAAATGCTGACACCGCACGATCCCATGCACTTTGAACGCATTCTGCGTTCCCGCATCGACATGCCCATTCCTACGCTTTATTGATATGCAAAAACTTCCCGCATCGACCGGCTGGCTGTGGATCAAACAAGGGGTCGCCCTCTTCCGCAAACAACCGGCAGAACTGTCCACCCTGTTTCTGGCCTACATGTTTCTCATGCTGGTCATCGGCATCATCCCTGTTCTCGGGCAATTGCTGCCGCTGATTCTGGTGCCGGTGTTTGCCATCGCATTCATGCAAGCCTGCGCCAACATTGAGAAGGGCGAACGGGTCTATCCCTCTTTGCTGATGACTGGTTTCCGATCGCCATTATTCAAACGTCTGGCGACGCTTGGTGTGCTGTATGTGCTGGCGGCACTCGTTGCCATCGGCGCATCGTCATTGGTCGATGGCGGCTTTTTATGGCAGGCCATGACAGGCCAGACCAGTATCGCCCCTGAGAAATTCGACAGCTCCTCGCTTCTGCTGGCGATCATTACCGCGGTCGTGCTGTACATCCCGGCAGCGATGGCTTTCTGGTATGCCGCACCGCTGATCGCCTGGCAAGATATGTCCGTCGGCAAAGCCATTTTCTACAGCTTTTACACCGTGCGCCGCGAGTACCGCGCCTTCCTGGTTTACGCTGGCATCTGGATCGCCCTGGGGGTGCTGGTGCCTGCCATCTTAAGCACCTTGGTCGCCTTCGTGGTTGGCAACGCCGATGTCGCCATCTTCGTTCTGCTGCCCATGTCGATCGTCCTGACCGTCATTATGTACAGCTCGTTTTACCCTACCTATAAGCAAGTATTCATCGATTCGGCAACGGAGGCCGAGGTTTCAACGCCGGAATGATGCGGCGCTGAAACCGTACTCAGGGCAAGACTCAACTGAGTGAACTGGTGCCATTAGCGCCCTTAGGCGACGCCATCAACATGGCCTGCGTCGCCAGCGCGAAGCCCCCGGCGGCAAGTACCGCAGCTTCGCCCACTCCCAGAACCGGAATCAACGCGATCACCGCCCCCTCCATTGCCAGCATCATTCCCGTCGCGCTGGGGATATGCTCCTCACTCTCCTGATGCGAAGGCGGCATATTATTGATTGGCGCGGTGCGGATGTGGCGCATCCAGTCTTGCCTGTCTGACTGACTCTCCCTGCTGTCCGCATTGAATGGCGATTTTTTATCCATCGCTTCCAATCCGACCCTGACCAGCTTGTTGCATACCCGCTGCGCTTCTTTTTTGTTCTTTCCCACCTGTACCGCACAAAAGTCGGCAAATCCCGCTGGATTTTTTTTGACGGCCGAGAACAAGCGACCCAATTGTTCTTCCGACAGACCGCGACTGTTCAGCGAGGCCTGACCGGTCACCGTCATCCGAATCAATGCGTCACAGGCTATTTGTGCGGCTTGCTCGTTGGCATGGATGATGTCGGCACATTTATCGGCATAAAACTCAGGATTGTTGCGGAAATGCTCGCCCATGCTTTCCACGCTTGGGCGGCGATATTCCTTTCCCGACCGAAACGCACCCCCATTACTTCCGAATCGATTGCTCAATCCATTGCTATTGGCGCCGTTACCGGAGCGCTTAAGTAATTGCGCGATAACGGCTTTCTGCTGCGCCACCCGCTCTCTTAAAAAGCTTAATGGCACGACGTTTTGCGATTGTTGTGCGGCAGAATTCATATGGCGCGAGGCGACCTTTGTCATGGTGTTGCTCCTTATCAGAATAAAAAAATACCGAATCAAGCGGCGTCTTACAACATGACGCCATGCAGAGAGCCTGAATGAACACGTCTGGCACGTACGAGAGACCCGCTCGCATCCGGCAGAAACGTCCTTTCCCCATGGCGACCAGTTTTAGGACTGGCTACTTTGGCCATCGTTCTCCCGCCCCTCACATCAAAAAATATTTTTCAGGCGCAAACGGAAAGATAGCGATTTCAAGAGGGTAAAAAAAGGAGGAGGCCGCGTTAACTACAGGAGAAAGTCAGAGAAGAGAGACGAAAAAATAGCGGCGCATCGAATTGAGCTCCGATACGCCGCCAACCGGCTGACAAGCCGGGTTTTGAGTAATCCGTTTTACAAGCGATCCAGCTTGGCAATACTCAAATCGAGCAGCTTCATGCCATGCCGTCCGAAATTGATTTGCGCGCGCGCATTACCAGCGCTGCCCTCGATATTGACGATCACGCCTTCGCCGAATTTGGCATGCGCCACACTTTCACCTATACGCCAGCCGATATCGGCCTTGCCAATTTTTTGCGCAATCGTATTGGCTTCCACCAGCGAAGATTCCGCCCATGCCGCTTTCGGATGCACATACCATTGCGGCTGCTGCACCTTGGCGGACAGCCATTTCAGCGTTTCTTCCGGCAATTCGTCGAAGAAGCGGGAACGCAGGTTGTAACGCGTCTGGCCGTGCAACATGCGAGTTTGCGAAAGCGTCATGAACAAACGGTGGCGCGCCCGCGTGATCGCCACATACATCAAGCGCCGCTCCTCTTCGACACCGCCCTCTTCCTTGGCGCTGTTTTCATGCGGGAACAAACCCTCTTCCAGACCGGTAATGAACACCGCATCGAATTCCAGCCCCTTGGCTGCATGTACCGTCATCAGTTGCAAGGCATCCTGCCCCACCTGCGCCTGATTGTCGCCCGCCTCCAGCGAGGCATGCGACAAGAAGGCTGACAGCGGCGACATGATCGCCGGCAAGGCTGCATCGGCATCGAAGATCTCGATACCGTCGGCGTTGACAATGGCCAGTCCCGCGACCGCATCGCTTTGCGGGCCGAGGAAGGCCGGTGCCGCATGGCCGAATCCTTCTTCGTTGATGAACACGGTCGCCGCATTGACCAACTGTTCCAGATTCTCGATACGGTCCGCGCCTTCGCGCTCCAGTCCGTAATGCGCCAGCAGGCCGCTGGCCTGCAACACCACATTGACCATCTCCGGCAGCGGCAGATTCTGCGCCTCGAAGCGCGCCCCTTCGATCAGCCGGATAAACCCGGCTAAGGAAGTGCCAGCCTTGCCGCTGACATACGGCACGGCGGCGTACAGCGAAATCCCATACTGCCGCGCCGCATCCTGCAAATGCTCCAGCGATTTCGCACCGATGCCGCGGGTAGGAAAATTCACCACCCGCAGAAACGCCGAATCGTTATGCAGGTTATCCATCAATTGCAGATAGGCGATGGCGTGCTTGATTTCAGCGCGCTCGAAATAGCGCTGCCCGCCATACACGCGATAAGGAATCCCGGCCGAAAACAGCGCATGTTCCAGCACCCGCGATTGCGCGTTGGAACGGTACAGCAAGGCAATTTCGCTGCGCGACGCACCGTCGTTAATCAGACTCTTGACCTGCTCCACGATCCACTGCGCTTCCTGCAAATCGCTGGTCGATTCAAACACGCGCACCTGTTCGCCGTGACCGGCATCGGTACGCAGGTTCTTGCCCAGACGATTGGTATTGTTGGCGATCAGGAAATTGGCAGCGTCCAGAATGTGTCCGTGAGAACGGTAGTTCTGTTCCAGCTTGATCAGGTTCTGCACCTTGAACTCGCGCTCGAACGCGCTCATGTTGCCGACATTCGCGCCACGGAAAGCGTAAATGCTCTGGTCATCATCGCCCACCGCAAACACGGCGTTGTGCGGGCCGGCCAGCAGCTTGAGCCATTTGTATTGCAGGTCGTTGGTATCCTGAAACTCATCGACCAGAATGTGCCGGAAGCGAGCCTGATAATGCTCGCGCAGCGGCTGATTGCGGGTCAGCAGTTCATACGTCCGCAACAGCAGTTCGGCGAAATCGACCACGCCCTCGCGCTGACATTGCTGGTCGTAGAGTTCATACAGTTCGGTCAGCTTGCGGCTGTAATCGTCGCTGGCATCCACATCTTTTGCGCGCAAGCCCTGATCCTTGGCACCGTTGATGAAATACATCAGATTGCGCGGCGGGTATTTTTCATCGTCGACATTGAGCGACTTAAGCAAGCGCTTGATGGCCGATAACTGATCCTGCGAATCGAGAATCTGAAAGGTCTGCGGCAAACCGGCGTCGCGAAAATGCGCGCGCAGCAGCCGGTTACACAGGCCGTGGAAAGTGCCTATCCACATGCCACGCGTATTGATCGGCAGCATCGCCGACAAACGCGTCTGCATTTCCTTTGAGGCTTTGTTGGTAAAGGTCACGGCCAGGATGCCGCCGGGAGAGACTTGTCCGGTCTGAATCAGCCACGCGATGCGGGTAATCAGCACCCGCGTTTTACCTGACCCGGCACCCGCCAGAATCAGGCCGGATTGCGCCGGTAAAGTAACGGCAGCGAGCTGTTCGGGATTGAGATTATCGAGAAGATTTTGCATCCGCTGATTATACGGCCTGACTCCTGCGCAGCCCTGCCCGTTTTGTCGGCGATTCTGTGCGCGGTCTTCAGCACGCCCCTACCACCGGCAAGATTTGTCCGCACAAGGTAAAATCCGCGAGCGGCAGCAATGCCCTACTTCCGATTCCTTTCTCCCGCCATGCCATCAAATACCGTCAGTTCCGCTCCTGCCACGCTCTCCCCGAACGCCGTCACGTTCCAGATTTTATCCACCGTCGCACTCACCTTCATCTGCTATCTCATCGTCGGTTTACCGATGGCGGTGCTGCCGGGGTACGTCCATGTTGATCTCGGCTACAGCTCTTTCATTGCCGGTATCGCGATCAGTGTGCAATATGTGGCGACCCTGCTTACGCGGCCACAAGCCGGTCGTCTGGCCGATTCCATCGGTGCTAAACGCAGTGTGCTGTACGGCCTGACCGGCTGCGGTATTAGCGGTGTATTTTTGTTTCTGGCGTCGCTGGCGCAGTCGATGCAGGGACTCAGTTTGCTGTTTCTGCTGTGCAGCCGGCTGGCGCTGGGCTTGGGCGAAAGTCTGGTCGGCACCGGTGCCATCATGTGGGGCATAGGTCGCATCGGTAGCGGCCACACGACGCGCATGATTTCCTGGAACGGCATCGCCAACTATGGCGCGCTGGCGGTGGGCGCGCCGCTGGGCGTGGCGCTGGAACATTATTTCGGATTACTGTCCATCGGCATCCTGATCGTGCTGCTGGCGCTGGGCGGATTCTTATGGGCCTGGGTCAAGCAAGCCGTGCCGGCTGTGCATGGCGAACGGATGGGATTCCGTCAGGTGTTTTCTTATGTCATGCCGTATGGCGCGGGTCTGGCGCTGGGTACCGTCGGCTTCGGCATCATCGCCACTTTTGTCACGCTGTACTACGCCAGTCATCAGTGGAGCAATGCCGCTTTGGCCTTATCACTGTTCGGTTTGTCCTTTGTTGCGGCGCGCTTGCTGTTCGCGCAATCCATCCACCGCCACGGCGGTTTCCGTGTGGCGATTGCCGCATTTACGGTAGAAACTTTCGGACTGCTGCTGCTATGGTGGGCTCCCGGCCCGGCCGTAGCAATGCTGGGCGCGGCCATTTCGGGTCTTGGTTTTTCGATGGTATTTCCCTCGCTCGGTACCGAGGCTGTCTGCCATGTCGCCCCCGCCAATCGCGGTGCTGCGCTCGGCACGTTTACTGTCTTTCTGGATGTGGCGCTGGCAGTCGTCGGTCCGCTGGCCGGACTGGTAGTGGGCGGCTACGGCTACGATGCGATTTTCCTCGTCGGCGCCGCTGCGGCGCTAATAGGTGTACTGTTAACCCTCGTGCTGTACAGAAATGACCTGCGTCGCAATTCACGTTAAATCCCTTGGTATCGACAAGACAGCACAAGCGCTGCGCAGGATTTCAATGCTTATTTTCCTGAGTCCCATACTGACTCG
Organism: Herbaspirillum sp. RTI4; assembly: GCF_034313965.1. Taxonomy (NCBI): domain Bacteria; kingdom Pseudomonadati; phylum Pseudomonadota; class Betaproteobacteria; order Burkholderiales; family Oxalobacteraceae; genus Herbaspirillum; species Herbaspirillum sp. RTI4. The sequence goes on along the minus strand of NZ_JAVIWQ010000002.1, from coordinate 925,177 downwards.
TATCTACTTTTAAGGAGTTTTCATCATGGCTAAAAAAGATTCTGCAACGCCTGCCGTTTCCATCAATATCGGCATCAACGACAAAGACCGCAAAAAAATTGCCGATGGCCTGAGCAAGCTGCTCGCCGACTCTTACACGCTGTACCTGAAGACCCATAATTTCCACTGGAACGTCAAGGGTCCGATGTTCAGCACGCTGCATTTGATGTTTGAAGGTCAATACGGCGAACTGGCACTGGCTGTCGATGAGATTGCCGAACGCATCCGCGCGCTGGGCTATCCGGCTCCCGGGACTTACCGTGAATTCGCGCAACTCTCCACCATCGCAGAAGCCGAAGGCGTGCCTAATGCGACGGAAATGATTCGTCAGCTGGTGGCCGGTCAGGAAGCCGTCACCCGCACTGCGCGTTCGATTTTCCCTGTCGTCGATGCTGCCGCCGATGAGCCGACAGCCGATCTGCTGACCGCTCGTATGCAACTGCATGAAAAAAATGCGTGGATGTTGCGCAGTTTGCTGGAAGAGTAATCGACTGTCGCTGGTATGCAGCGAAGTTGTGAAAATGCCGCCGAATGGGCGGCATTTTCAATTCCATACGGTGATGTGACACATTTCTTTGACGATTAGCGCAAGTGGAATCTAAGGCAAATAATGACGATGAAGGACAACACAACAATTTGGCTATTTGGCCGTGGTTTGTCTTGTAACTGCGGATTGACGTGGACTGTTCCTGACGAATGGAAAACACTTCCGCGCGAACAACACATTAAGCAAATCAAAACCGCCATACGCTGCGAAATGAATAAGCCGACTGTTAACACTTCCTGCATTCGTCGTCTTCTGGATGACTTGGCAACCCAAACACCTCCAGGCCATCAACATCATTTTGGCACGACAAACTGGGACTATTTGCTGCAACGTGAAATGCCAGCCACGGAAAAGGGAGATATTGATTGTCCTGAATGGCTAGTCGATTCGCACGTTTCACACCTGAACGGTACTACTGAGGAACTCACAAGCAACCAAAATCGAAGTCCATTTTTACTTCAAGAGGACGTTTCATCTGAACGGAAATGGACCGTTGAAGCGAACAAGTTTTATGTTGCTATGACTAACAACAGGCGATTCGTCGTCGCTGGGATGTCATTCGAATGTGAGACGGATAAGTTTCTGATGCAGGCATTAGGGAAAGTTAAGGACGACTTACCTATTGGTGACTCAACATGGCTTGTCATCAACAATAACTCTGTAGATCTGACAAAAGCATGTATCGCCATAAGCACATCTCTACCGCACTCAAACGTCATCCCCGTACAAAGCGGATTTTCTGAATGGCAGGATGATGAATATCCTTATTTATGGGGAATGTCATGAACGCCCTCTCAACACGGCCGTCAGCCGCATCGGTAGCAAATACTTCCAAACAAAAAACATAGGGCATTTCTATGCCGCCTGTTGCATCCGCCTATCCCGCAAACAAACCCACCAACCCCGCCGCCGCCGCGCGCGGATCGTCCGCCATATAAACGCTGCTGATCGCCGCCACCATATCGGCGCCGGCGGCCACCAGCGGTACCGAATTTTCCTGCGTCATGCCGCCGATCACCACCACCGGCAAGGGGATTTCCGCATGCGATTGAACGATGATGTCGGAGGTGGTTTTGAAGTCGTATTTCTTCACCCGCGAAGGATAAAACCCGCCGAAGGCGACATAGCTGGCACCGGCACGATACGCGTCGTGCGCCAGTTGCAGCGTGGCGTAGCAGGATGCGCCGACAATTTTTCCGGGGCCGACTGCTGCCCTGGCCTGCGCGATGGAGGCATCGGTGCCGCCGACGTGAATGCCGTCGGCATCCAGCGCCACGCACAGGTCGAGATGGTCGTTGATGATGAAAGGCACGCTGCGGGCGCGGCACAGTTGCAGCAGGGCGGTGGCCTGGGTGCGGCGCAGTGCGGCGTCGGCGGTTTTGTGGCGGTACTGCACGATGGCGGCACCGCCGTCGAGCGCCTGCGCGGTGACGGCCAGCAAGCGTTCGGTATCGTCCCAGTCAGGAGTGACGATGTACAAACCTTTTAAGGTCCAGTTTTTGGAAGCGCTCATTTTTTTACTTTGTCAGTGGGCCACATTTGAGAAATCAAACAAGGGTACCCGATTCGGAATGCGCTGCCCCGGCGCGATGGAGTAGGACGTTGCCAGCGCGTGCTGACAATAGATTTGCGCTTGCAGCAGGGCCTCGCGCATGCTCAGGCCCCGCGCCAGTAAGGCCGACAGCGCCGCCGCCAGCGTGCAGCCGCTGCCGTGGAATTCATCTGCCAGACGCGGCCAGCGCCAGGCTTCGTGCGCGCCATCGGGGCCGAACCAGTGATTGACAACATCTTCCTGTTGCGGCCCGTGTCCGCCCTTGAGCAGCACATGCCGGCAGCCTCGTTGCATCAGCAAAGCCGCCTGCTCTTCCAGCGGACGATTGCCGCCGCACAGACGCTGCGCTTCGTTCAGATTGGGGGTAATGATGGTGGCCAGCGCATACAGCGAGGTCAGCGCTTCCACCGGGTCGTCATGCGCCGAGAGATTGTCGCCCTTGCCGTTGGCCAGCACCGGGTCGAGCACGACCGGTAAATCCGGCTGATGCTGACGCAAGCCGCGTATCAGTCCGGCAATCACTTCGGCGTTGGCGCGGTTGCCGGCAATGCCCAGTTTCACGGCGGCGATAGGAAAACGGTCTATCAGTACTTGCGCCTGATGCCGCACCAGGTCGGCATCGATCGGATGCACGGCGAATACGCTGACGTTGTCCTGCACCGTCAGCGCGGTGGGGACTGTGAGCGGATGCGCGCCCAGCGCGGTAATAGCAGGCATGTCGGCTTGCAGTCCGGCTCCACCGCTGGGGTCGGAGCCGGAAAAAACCAGCACGATGGGCGGGGTTGCACGATAAACAGCGGCGTTTTTTTGGCTCATCATGCTCACACTACGCGTCCAGCCATCGGCGAGGAAGGCGATGCCGAAAAGCGTTTGGCGATGCGTCCGGCGAGGTAGGCTTCGCGTCCGGCTTGCACGGCCAGCTTCATGGCGCGCGCCATGCGGATAGGGTCGCGTGCGCCGGCAATGGCGGTGTTCATCAGTACCCCGTCGCAGCCGAGTTCCATGGCAATGGCGGCATCGGAAGCGGTGCCGACACCGGCGTCCACCAGCACGGGGATCTTGGCTTGCTCAATAATCAGCGACAAATTCCATGGATTGAGAATGCCCATGCCCGAGCCGATCAGCGAGGCCAGCGGCATGACGGCGACGCAGCCGATTTCTTCCAGCATCCGCGCCTGAATCGGATCGTCGCTGCAGTAGACCATGACGTCGAAACCATCTTTGACCAGGGTCTCGGCGGCTTTCAGGGTTTCCGGCATGTTGGGGAACAGGGTCTTTTCATCGCCCAGCACTTCCAGCTTGACCAGCTTGTGGCCGTTCAGTAATTCCCGTGCCAGTTGCAAGGTGTAGACGGCATCGGCGGCGGTGTAGCAGCCGGCGGTATTGGGCAGGATGGTGAAACGCGACGGCGGAACCGCATCCAGTAAATTGGGCGCGTTGGGGTCTTGCCCGATGTTGACGCGGCGGATAGCGACCGTGATGATGTTGGCGCCGCTGGCTTCAGTGGCCGCGCGGGTTTGTTCCAGATCGCGGTACTTGCCGCTACCGACTAAGAGACGCGATGAGTAGGTCACGCCGGCAATGGTGAGGCCGGGATCGACGGCCTCGGTGAGGTCATTCATGTGCATGAGGTTTCCTTTCATTCGATAGTGCGCAAAGTGGTGTGGCGAAGGCGGCGGTATGCGGAGTTAACCGCCGCCGATGGCCCGCACCACGTCCACGGTATCACCTGCGCGCAGTACGCAGGTTTCCCACGCCTGACGGCGTACCACCTGGCGATTGACGGCGACCGCTACCGCCTGGTTTCCCAGCGATAGCGTCGCCATCAGATCGTTCAGCGAGGCGTCGTCGGCCAGCGTATGCGCTGCTCCGTTCAAGACGATTTGCATGTCTGCAGCTTACTGTTTAGCGTAAATAACTGCGCCGCCCTTGAGGAATTCCACCGACTTCACTTCCATCCCCTGCTTGAGCGCTTCGATCTCCGACAGGCCTTGCTTGGCGGCGTATTCGCGGACTTCCTGCGTGATTTTCATCGAGCAGAAATGCGGTCCGCACATGGAGCAGAAATGCGCCACTTTGGAGGAATGCTTGGGCAGTGTTTCGTCATGGAATTCACGCGCTTTGTCGGGATCGAGACCGATGTTGAACTGGTCTTCCCAACGGAATTCAAAACGCGCTTTGGACAAGGCATTGTCGCGAATCTGCGCGCCGGGATGTCCCTTGGCGAGGTCGGCGGCGTGAGCGGCGATCTTGTAGGTAATGATGCCGTCCTTGACGTCGGCCTTGTTGGGCAGACCCAGATGCTCCTTCGGTGTGACGTAGCACAGCATGGCTGTACCGTACCAGCCGATCTGCGCAGCGCCGATGCCGGAGGTGATGTGGTCGTAACCGGGGGCGATGTCGGTAGTCAAAGGTCCCAGCGTGTAGAACGGCGCTTCGTGGCACTGTTCCAGTTGCAGGTCCATGTTTTCCTTGATCAGGTGCATGGGCACGTGGCCAGGGCCTTCGATCATGACTTGCACGTCGTGCTTCCAGGCGATCTGGGTCAGTTCGCCCAGAGTTTTCAGTTCGCCCAATTGCGCTTCGTCGTTGGCATCGTAGATCGAACCGGGACGCAGGCCATCGCCGAGGCTGAAGCTGACGTCGTAGGCTTTCATGATTTCGCAGATATCTTCGAAATGATCGTAGAGGAAGGATTCGCGGTGGTGCGCCAGGCACCACTTGGCCATGATAGAGCCGCCGCGCGAGACGATACCCGTCATGCGCTTGGCCGTCATCGGCACGTATTGCAGACGCACACCGGCGTGGATGGTGAAGTAATCGACGCCTTGTTCGGCTTGCTCGATGAGCGTGTCGCGGAAAATTTCCCAGGTCAGGTCTTCGGCCTTGCCGTTGACTTTTTCCAGTGCCTGATAAATAGGCACAGTGCCAATCGGCACCGGTGAGTTGCGGATGATCCATTCGCGTGTTTCATGGATGTGCTTGCCGGTGGACAAGTCCATCACGTTATCGCCGCCCCAACGAATCGCCCAGGTCATTTTTTCGACTTCTTCGCCGATGGACGAAGTGACTGCCGAATTGCCGATATTGGCGTTGATCTTGACCAGGAAGTTGCGGCCGATGATCATCGGTTCGACTTCCGGGTGGTTGATGTTGGCGGGAATGATGGCGCGGCCGCGGGCGATTTCGGAACGGACGAATTCCGGCGTGATGCGGTCGGGAATCGATGCGCCGAACGATTGTCCGGGATGCTGGCGACCCATCAGGTCGGCCAGTTTGTTACCCATAGGGCCGGAGGCCTTGAGTTCTTCCAGATATTCTTCGCGACGCAGATTTTCGCGAATGGCGACGTATTCCATTTCCGGCGTGATCAGTCCCTGACGGGCGTAATACATTTGCGACACATTGCCGCCGGCTTTGGCGCGACGTGGCTTGCGGTGCAGATTGAAGCGCAGTTCGGTCAGTTCAGGATCGTTCAGGCGTTCGATGCCGTAGGCGGACGAGGGGCCGGACAGTTCGTCGGTGTCATTGCGCTCGGCGATCCACGGACCGCGCACGCTGGACAGGCCGGAGCGGATGTCGATGGTGGCGTCAGGATCGGTGTAAGGGCCGGAAGTGTCGTAGACGTAAATCGGCGGATTTTTTTCTGCGCCGAAGGAGGCTTCGGTGTCGGACTGGCTGATACGGCGCATAGGCACGCGGATATCGGGACGCGATCCGGTGACATAGACCTTGCTGGAGTTGGGTAATGGCTTGACAGCCGCCTCGTCAACCGTGGCGGTGGCGGATAAAAACTTGGGATTAGCGTTCATTGTGGCTCCTTTGCTTGGTGTTTCTTGGCTTGGGGCCAGCAAAGGAGGTGTCCGGTGAACGTCGCGGCAGGGTGCAGATGCAACGCGCTCGTTCCGGCAGCTTCCCTACGCTGGCATTACCCAGATCAGGTTCAAGGGTATCTCTCACCCGACAGCTTGCGCTGTCAGGACCCCTAGCATGTACTTATGACTGCGTTGCTTCCTTGCGGTACCGCCTTATTTACTTACTGTACAACGCAGTGCTCCGAATTCTACACTGATCCACGGCAAGCAAATTTATTCGCCTGCCACGCACCTGTCTATCTCGGGTGGACTCACCTGCCAGTATCTTGCAGAGGGCGTGAACGGGACTCTCGGCTGGAGACATCAAGCCTGTCACGCGAGGCTCTGGCCCGTGAAAAACATAGCGGGAAAGACAAAGACATAATGACGGCAAACAGCAAGGCAACGCTGCCATACGGCGTAAGTTCCACCTCATCCCCCCCCTCATAGCTGGCCTCCAGTCTTGTCACCGCTTCCCGCAACGCGGGGACATGGGTATTTTCTTCGGCCTGAAGCAGTTCCTGGATTATCTCGTCCTTCAATTCCTGCACCTCTGGAATCATGAACTGACTGGCAGTGATGCATAAGCGCCACAGCCAGGGCGCGAGAAATCTTTCGTAATGGATCACCTTCCACGGCAGAGCGCTCGCTCCATTCTCGTTTTTGGCGATTTCCGCTTGCATCACTTTGCTCACTTCATTGACCGACGCCATCCAGAGCGGCCTTAGTCCGGAGGCGAGCAGTTGTCCGGCCCGCTCCGCCCGGATAGACGCTCTTCTCCATCGCGCGATTTTTTGCTTATCGGCTTCGCTTGCGTCTTTGTAAAACGCGGCGCTCTCCGCACGAGTCAAGTCAAACGACCGTCCTAAGGATCTTTCGGCTTGTTCGAGTTTTTCCTCCGGGAAGCGCCATGCTTGAGCGGAAATAACAAACTGTCGGCAAGCATCGGTCAGACGCTCGGCCAGCAGAAAGCGCAGCTCGACATTCCACTTGCACAGCTGGACGATCTCTTCCAGAGTGCAGTCCCGCATATAGGTAAACTGCACGCCGTCAATGCCAAAATTGGGATCGCAGCCTTGCTCTACCAATAACTGCGCGATATCGAATCGGTGCATTTTCACCGCATATTGAAACAGACTCAGACTGGCCTGATTGGGTGTAAGCGGTAAGACGAACATGTCGATGGCGCCCTTGAAGTAGTGCAGCAAACGAATAATTTGTTTCTGCGCCTCAAGCCCTTCAGAACGGGGGATGTGAAACATATCAGCGGGTATCCACCAGGTTCTGCGTTGTATCAGATAGGTATAAATGCCCATGTCGCTTCTGAGCAGTTCCATGCCGATGCTGTCGTGGGCTCTGATTATCATGCCCATTTCACGCAACATGGCCTCGGTGCGCTCTTCCGGCGGCGTGCCGAGAACATGCATGGCGATGCTCCGGTTTTCTTCCATTCCTCTTGCACTGAACATCGTTGCGCGTCGGTCCTGAGGTGGCGCATCCTGCTGGTTCAGACCGCACATTTTTGCTACCTGCTCACTCACCAGCGCATCCAGCGCCGGATGCCAGGAGACGGGAAGCGCTGCCCTGGCTTTTAAAATGACAGGAAAAGACCAATGCCGCATATGCCGGCAAATCGATTCGGATACAAAATCGATGTGCTTGATCAGATCCAGATAGCTGATTTCAAGCGCTGCCGGCTCCTTATTCTGGCTTTTGAGTTTCTCCCTATACTGCGCCAGCAGCGCCGGAAGCTGGCCGCGTCTGCGGGGCAGTCCGGCCCCTTGCGTACCCGGAGCGACAGAAGCGCTGTCGCTTGGGCGCGTGGAGTGATTAGTGACGGCGGTGAAATGTGTGCCGAGATTCTCCGACGTATCGGGCAAAGAGGGCCTGCTGCTGACGACTCTTGAGCGTTGAGCAATGGGCTGTGGGTTTATTCCGTTCATGTTTCCTTTCTGGGCAGGACTTACGCAAAAATGATGACCGGGCTATTAGCCTCGATATCGCCCTTCATCACCACCAGGAAACGCCCAAACCGGCGCTACTTTTGCCTACGGGGAGGCTGCGGCTGCCCGCCTCCTTTATAATGGTCGGTTTCGCAAAAACACAAAGCAAATCATGGAATTAGCCAAGTCTTTCGAACCCGCCGACATAGAAAAATTCTGGCGTGAGGAATGGGAAAAACGCGGCTATTTTGCCGCCACCACCGCACCCGAAAATCCGTCCTTCAGCATCCAGTTGCCGCCACCCAACGTGACCGGCACGCTGCACATGGGGCACGCCTTCAATCAGACCATCATGGATGGCCTGACGCGCTACCACCGCATGCGCGGTTTCAATACCGCCTGGATTCCCGGCACCGACCACGCCGGTATCGCCACGCAAATCGTGGTGGAACGCCAGCTCGACGCGCAAAAAGTATCGCGCCACGATCTGGGCCGGGAAAAATTCGTCGAAAAAGTATGGGAATGGAAAGAAAAATCCGGCTCCATCATCACCGGACAGATGCGTCGCATGGGCTCCTCGACCGACTGGGGGCGCGAATATTTCACGATGGACCCCAAACTGTCGGGCAGCGTCACGGAAGTGTTCGTGCGTTTGTACGAGCAAGGCCTGATCTATCGCGGCAAACGCCTGGTGAACTGGGACCCGGTACTGGGCACTGCGGTATCCGATCTGGAAGTGGTCTCGGAAGAAGAAGACGGTTCGATGTGGTACATCCGTTACCCCCTGGCCGATGGCAGCGGCCACCTGACAGTGGCCACTACCCGTCCCGAAACCCTGCTGGGCGACGCTGCTGTCGCCGTCGATCCAACCGACGAGCGCTATGTCCACCTGATCGGCAAGATGCTCAAGCTGCCGCTGACCGACCGCGAAATCCCCGTCATTGAGGATGAATACGTCGATAAAGCCTTCGGTACCGGCTGCGTCAAGATCACCCCTGCGCACGATTTCAACGACTATGCCGTCGGCCAGCGTCACCAGTTGCCGCAGCTGTGCATCCTGACGCTGGACGCCAAAATCACCGACGATGCGCCGGCCGCCTATCGCGGACTGGATCGTTTCGTGGCGCGCAAGAAAATCGTGGCCGACCTCGATGCGCTGGGCTTGCTGGAACAGGTCAAGCCGCACAAGCTGATGGTGCCGCGCGGCGACCGCACCGGCGTCGTTATCGAACCGATGCTGACCGACCAGTGGTTCGTGGCCATGAGCAAACCGGCACCGGAAGGGACGTTCTTCCCCGGCAAGTCGATTGCCGAAGTGGCGCTGGAAAAAGTCGCCAATGGCGAAATCAAGCTGATTCCCGACAACTGGAGCAACACGTACAACCAGTGGCTCAACAACATCCAGGACTGGTGCATCTCGCGTCAGCTGTGGTGGGGTCATCAAATCCCGGCCTGGTACGGCGAAGACGGCAGTATCTACGTCGCCCGCACCGAAGCCGAAGCGCAGGCGCAGGCTGGCGGCAAGCCGGTCAGACGCGATCCTGACGTGCTCGATACCTGGTTCTCGTCGGCGCTGGTGCCGTTTTCCACGCTGGGCTGGCCGGAAGAAACTCCCGATTACAAGATGTTCCTGCCCTCCTCCGTGCTGGTCACCGGCTTCGACATCATTTTCTTCTGGGTGGCGCGGATGGTCATGATGACTGCCCATTTCACCGGCAAAGTGCCGTTCCATACGGTCTATGTGCATGGACTGGTGCGCGACGGCAATGGCCAGAAGATGTCGAAATCGAAGGGCAATACGCTCGATCCTATCGACCTGATCGACGGCATCACGCTCGACGAACTGCTAGCCAAGCGCACCACCGGCCTGATGAATCCCAAGCAGTCCGACAGCATCGCCAAAGCCACCCGCAAGGAATTCCCGGCCGGTATCCCCGCTTTCGGCACCGATGCGCTGCGCTTCACCTTTGCCTCACTGGCGACGCTGGGTCGCAACATTAACTTCGACCTGAACCGCTGTGAGGGCTATCGCAATTTCTGCAACAAGCTGTGGAACGCCACCCGCTTCGTGCTGATGAATACCGAAGGCAAGGATTGCGGTTTCGAGGGCCACGTTGCCGGCGTTTGCGACAAGGAACAACTGCGCTTTTCGCAGGCGGATCGCTGGATCGTCTCGCTGTTGCAGCGCACCGAGGCAGAGGTCGAAAAGGGCTTTGCCGATTACCGTTTCGACAATATCGCCACCGCCATCTACAAATTCGTCTGGGATGAATACTGCGACTGGTATCTGGAAGTGGCCAAGGTGCAGATTCAACACGGCACTGAGGCAGAGCAACGCGCCACCCGCCGCACTTTGTTGCGCGTGCTGGAAACCGTGCTGCGACTGGCGCATCCGGTGCTGCCGTTCATCACCGAAGCGCTGTGGCAGAGCGTGGCACCGCTGACCGGCAAGCAGCTCGACCCGGCCGGCGATTCCATCATGCGTCAGGCCTATCCGCAGCCGCAGCCAGAGAAAATCGATACCGATGCCGAAGTCTGGATGACCCAGCTCAAGGCCCTCACCGACGCCTGCCGCAATCTGCGCGGCGAGATGCAATTGTCGCCCGCGCTGAAAGTGCCGCTGATCGTCGAAGCGGGCGATGCCGACGCGCAAGCGCAGATGCAGACTTTCCTGCCGTATCTGCAATCGCTGGCGCGTCTGAGCGAAGCGCAGGTCGTGGAGACTCTGCCGGAATCGCCTGCGCCGGTGGCGCTGGTAGGCAACATCAAGCTGATGCTCAAGGTGGAAATCGATATTGCCGCCGAGCGGGAACGTCTGTCCAAGGAAATCGCCCGCCTGAGCGGGGAAATCGTCAAGGCGCAGGCCAAACTCGGCAATGAAAGCTTCGTCGCCCGCGCCCCGGCGCAGGTGGTGGCGCAAGAGCAGGAACGCGTTGTAAACTTCAGCGCTACCGTCGCCACTTTGCAGCAGCAACTGGCGAAACTCTAAGCCAGCGTCAACCCCTGCATGCGACTGCCTCTCTCTGAGGCGGTCGCATCGCCCTCAGCGCACTCATCTCACCTCATTTCAGCACGATCGTGCTTTCTTCGGATAATCTCGAGTAGACTGGCGCACTTGCTGTCGCTCTTGCGGTCTCTTTTACCGCCTCGTTTGCCGTCTTTCTTGCCGTCTCTCTTATTGCGTCACTCCCTTTCGCTTTGCCTGCCCACCGAAGGATCTCTGATGAAAAAGCACCTGCTCACCGCCGCCCTGTTATTCCTTGTCACCGCTGCCGCCTGGGCCGATAGTTCGCCGCTGGGCTTGTGGAAAAGTATGGACGATGCGACCGGCAAGCCGAAAGCGCTGATCCGCATCACTGAAGTCGATGGGGCGCTGTCGGGGAAAATCGAGAAACTGTTTCGCGGCCCCGAGGAAGAGCAAGCGCCCACATGCGCAAAATGCACCGGCGAGCTGAAAGATCAGCCAGTCATCGGCATGGTCATTCTGTCGGGCCTGAAAAAAGAGGACGAGGGGTACAGCGGCGGCCAGATTATCGATCCGGCCAACGGCAAAACCTACAAAAGCAAATTGACAGTCACGGAAGACGGCAAGAAGCTCAATGTGCGCGGCTATATCGGCATGCCGCTGCTGGGACGCACCCAGATTTGGGTAAGGGAAGAGTAAATATATAGGGCGGGTAGCGTACGACGATTAACCAGGACTTACGCCACCCCGCTGGTCAAACGAAGGAAACCGTCAATCCCGGCAGAGCAATGTCAGAAAAGGCCGTGCTCCAGGTTTGTCCCGGTGCGACCGGATAGGCATCGGTCCAGGTACCCGTAGTAATGATTTCCCCGGCTTTCAACGGTGAAAACTGACGCTGCGTTTGCAGCAACTGGTGCAGATGCCACATCGCGTGCAACGGGCTACTGAGCTCGTCATTGCAAAAACCAGCGGCGCGCAAAGTACCACCACTGCCAGTGCTGCTCGACAGCGACACACTAGCGCTGGCCAGAATCGACGCCAGATGACTGCGCGTCGACGACGACAGCACATGCGGCTCACCGATGATGAGCGTGCCGTGCAAACCAAATGCCGCGATCGACGCCGGAATGGTCAGTTTCCAGTTGGGATACGGACACACCACAATTTCAAAACCGTGCGCCATCCATTCAATGCAGCCAGCCAGGTCATCGAGCGTGGCTTTCGGTGACGGCGTTTTTTTCAGTTTGAAAATAATTTCAGGTTCGATGCGCGGCTGCATCGCGCCGGTCAGGCTTTGCGTGCCACGGTTGTCCTCGGCGAAACGCACTGTCGAGTCATACATCGGTGCCCAGATCGGCGCCAGCATCGACTCAGGATCTTTCACTCCGTAGCGGACGAGCGTTTTGCGTACGCCGAAACCGATCTTGCGCCCGATCGGACGCTCGCCCTGCGCCACGCGAGCATCGAGGATGCACTTGGCGATATCGTAGGCGTCTTCTACCGTGAGGGGCTCGCCGGAAGGCAAGGGCAGCAACAAGGATTGCGCTCGGGCATCGAGCAACTGGTGCGCATAGCGGTTGGCCTGAGTGGACATAAGCATGGCTGGCTCGGAAAGTGAAATGAAGTGAGCAAGCATTGTCAGTGAGGCCTCGTATTAATACAAGTACTTATCCGCATATTTACGCACCGCAACAAAACAGAGCGAAACAGCCTTCGATGTAGCTACTTAAGAGACCACCTCAGGCCGTCGATATCGGTCCCCACAGGTCCCCGTTCGGGCTGATGTGCGGCGCAGTCAAACCGAAATGCGCATACGCCGACGGCGTGGCAATCCGGCCGCGTGGGGTGCGCTGGAGATAACCTTGCTGAATCAGATACGGCTCCAGCACGTCTTCGATAGTGTCGCGCTCTTCACCGATGGCGGCGGCCAGATTGTCCAGTCCCACCGGCCCGCCATTGAATTTGAACAGCACCGCTTCGAGCAGCTTGCGGTCCATCAGATCGAAACCGACGGCATCCACATCCAGCATGATCAGCGCCGCGTCGGCCGTCGGCTTGGTGATTTTTCCGTTGCCTTTGACTTGCGCATAGTCGCGCACGCGGCGCAGCAAACGGTTGGCGATACGCGGCGTGCCGCGGCTGCGTTTGGCGATTTCCAGCGCACCCTCTGCATCAAGCGGCACATCGAGCAGCGCGGCGCTGCGGGTGACGATACGCGCCAGTTCCGGCGCGGTATAAAACTCCAGCCGGGCGACGATGCCGAAGCGGTCGCGCAGCGGATTGGTCAGCATGCCAGCGCGGGTAGTCGCGCCGACCAGTGTGAACGGCTGCAAATCCAGCCGCACCGATCGGGCCGCCGGACCTTCGCCGATCATGATGTCGATCTGATAATCCTCCAACGCCGGATAGAGGATTTCTTCCACGACCGGGGAAAGCCGGTGGATTTCATCGATGAACAGCACATCGTTGGCTTCCAGATTGGTCAGCAGCGCGGCCAGATCGCCGGCGCGTTCCAATACCGGGCCGGAAGTCTGGCGCAGATTGACGCCCATTTCGCGCGCAATGATGTGCGCCAGCGTGGTCTTGCCCAGTCCCGGTGGCCCGAACAGCAGAGTGTGATCGAGCGCCTCTTTGCGCTGACGCGCGGCGCTGATGAAAATCTGCAACTGGTTGCGGATTTTTTCCTGACCGACATATTCATCGAGCTGCTTGGGCCGCAAAGCGCGCTCAATCGCCTCTTCATTGGCCGAAGCTGGCGTGGCGGCAATGATGCGCTGTTCGGAAAAATCGTCGGTTTGTATGCTCATGTGCGTTGCGGTCCTCGCTGATGCGTGCGGTGCAGGGGGTGTTTTTCAGATTGCCTATGCTCTGGACAGCGACTTCAGCGCCAGCTTGATGCCGTCTGAAACGGTGGCGTCGGCCGGTACCTGCTTGAGCGCCAGCGCCGCTTCTTTGTCGGAATAGCCAAGCGCCAGCAGGGCATTGAGAATATCGCCCGTCGCTCCATGCTGCGTACCGCCAGCGACCGCGCCCAGATCGGCACCGAGCTTGCCCTTGAGTTCCAGCAGCAGACGTTCAGCGGTCTTCTTGCCGATGCCCGGTACCCGCGTCAGACGACCGGCTTCCTGCAAGGTCACCGCCTGCGCCAGATCGGCAGCCGACATGCCGGATAAAATCGCCAGCGCGGTACGTGCGCCCACGCCGGTGATTTTGATGAGCTGACGGAATACGTCGCGCTCTTCGGCATTGCCAAATCCGTACAGCAGATGGGCATCCTCGCGCACCGTCAGATGGGTCAGCAGCACCACCTTTTCGCCGAGTCCGGGCAGATTGTAAAACGTACTCATCGGCACATTGACCTCATAGCCGATGCCGTTGCAATCGACCAGCAGTTGCGGAGGATTTTTTTCGAGCAGAATTCCGGAGAGGCGACCGATCATGGCGGGAGGTTCTTTACTAGGGCAGAAGGGAAGCAAACATGATACAGGACTGCGCCGCTGCGCCGGGGGACTGCCGACGAGAACGGCGGACATTGATTGCCCCGCTATACTGATCTGCAATCCATTTATCCAAAACCGAAAGGACACACCGTGGCTGTCAGCAGTTTATTCGCCCTGATCGACGATATCGCCAGCATTCTGGACGACGTTTCCCTCATGACCAAAGTTGCGGCGCAGAAAACCGCCGGCGTGCTGGGCGACGATCTGGCGCTCAATGCCCAGCAAGTCAGCGGCGTCGGTGCCGACCGCGAATTACCGGTGGTGTGGGCGGTGGCCAAGGGATCGCTGCGCAACAAGATCATCCTGGTGCCGGCAGCGCTGATTATCAGCGCGCTGACGCCGTGGGCCGTAACGCCGCTACTGATGGCGGGCGGCCTTTACCTCTGCTACGAGGGGTCGGAAAAACTTCTGCATGCCTTCAAACACAGGCGAGAGAAAAACCACCCGCCGCCAGTGGCCAACATACCGCCTGCGCCAAAAGGCCCACCCGCCACGGAGCAGCAAAAAATCGCCGGAGCCATCCGTACCGATTTCGTCCTCTCGGCGGAAATCATTGCGATCACCCTGGGCATCGTGGCCGGCGCTCCGCTGATGCAACAGATCACGGTGTTGTCCGGCATTGCACTGGTCATGACGATAGGCGTTTATGGCGCGGTAGCAGGCATCGTCAAGCTGGACGACGCCGGCCTCTATCTGGTGCTGCGCGAAGGTAAGGACACGCTAGGACGCTGGCAGCGAAGCTGCGGCCGCGCCATCCTTAGCGCCGCACCGGTCATGATGAAGAGCCTGTCGGTCATCGGCACCGTCGCCATGTTCACGGTCGGCGGCGGCATTCTGATGCACGGCATACCGGCGGCGCATGCGCTGACGGCACACGCCGAACAAGCTGTCGCTCCACTCGCGGGAATAGGCGGCGTGCTGGCATGGATGAGTTCACCAGTACTCAATGCGGTGGCGGGACTACTGGCGGGAGCGATTGCGCTGGCGATTATCGTGATGGCTCAGGCGGGAGTGCGGCGGTGGAAGCGGAATTAGCCGGGTAATTTCCCGGCAGACAAACAGTGAAAAATGCGTGCAATCAGTGCAGCCCCCCTTCATCGGGGACAGCAAGCCTGCTTAATAAGCCAGCCACGGATTGAATGTAGCAACCCCGCCAGGGGCAAAGTCAGCGACATTTCGCGTGACCACAGTCATGCCGTGTACCAGCGCTGTCGCGGCGATTAATCCATCGCGAACAGGACGTGGATCAGGTACATGCAGCTGCGCACTGCGCTGCGCTACCGCCGTATCGACCGGCAGTATGCGATTACAGAAGGTCGGCAAAACATGCGTGTTGAGCCAGGACCGAAAGATCGCGCCTTGCACTGCATCGCGACGTTCCAACAGCAATACGCCGATCTCCAGCTCCTGAATCGTGATCACCGATACATACAAATCCGCAGCATTAACACTATCCGCCCACTCGGCAACGTGCGGATCAGCTTTGCCGATGCGAATTTTACGCAGCTCTGAAACGACATTGGTATCGAGGAGAAACATCAGGAAAAATCGGCCGCTTCCGCCAGATCGTGCGATTGTGAAAGGTCAAATTCGACATTGCCCATGCCAGGCATCGCCAGCAAATCAGCGATCTTGACATGGCCTCCGCTCATTTTTTGATAGGCATCGAAGGTCAACAAAACATGCGCCGGCCGGCCGCGGTCAGTGATGAATACCGGGCCATCTTGTGCCGCTTTTTTTGCCTTACCGGCGTCCTGGTTGAATTGTCGACTGGAAAGTGTAGTGATGGTCATGTCGGACCTCCTGCATGTCTTGAGTAGGAATACCTTAGCACAAAAACAGTCGCGCCAAAAATGATGTAGCAACATCTCTACACCCCCCAATCACCCCACCAAACGCCCGCCCTTCACCCGCAAGCCTTTTTTCGCCAGCGCCGGTGCCAGCGCGCCCAGCATGGCCAGCGTCTCGCCGCTATGCGCGTGGCAAATCGCCATGCCTAGCGCATCGGCGGCATCGGTACCGGGCAAGCCGGACAAGGACAGCAGGCGCTGCACCATGTCCTGCACCTGTTGCTTGTGCGCCTTGCCGTGGCCGACTACGGCCTGCTTGAGTTGCAGCGCGGTGTATTCCGCGACCGGCAGGTCGGCACTCACCAGCGCGCAAATCGCCGCGCCGCGGGCTTGTCCGAGCAGGAGGGTGGATTGGGGATTGACGTTGACGAAGACTTTTTCAATCGCCGCGCAGTCGGGCTGATAGGTACGGATGACTTCGCCCAGACTCAGCAGAATGGTCTTGAGACGCTCCGGCAGCGAACCTTCCGAGGTCTTGATCGTACCGGAGGCAATGTAAGTGAGACGGTTGCCCTGCTTGTCGATGACGCCGAAGCCAGTGACGCGCAAGCCGGGGTCGATACCGAGAATTTTCATCGATGCCTGCGCGTTGGGTGGCTATGGGTGGCTATGAGTGACTATAAGTGGCGATACCGTTACCGATATCAGTGACGGAAATGACGCACGCCAGTCAGCAGCATGACGACACCTTGTTCGTCAGCCGCATCGACCACTTCCTGATCGCGCATCGAGCCGCCCGGATGAATCACGCAAGTGGCACCCGCTGCGACCACCACATCCAGCCCGTCACGGAACGGGAAGAAGGCATCTGACGCCACTGCCGAACCGGCCAGCGACAAACCGGCGTTTTGCGCCTTGATCGAGGCGATGCGGGCGGAGTCGATGCGGCTCATCTGACCCGCGCCGACGCCGAGCGTCATGCCGCCGGCACAGAAAACGATGGCATTCGATTTGACGAACTTGGCCACGCGCCAGGCAAACATCAGGTCCTGCAATTGCTGCGGCGTCGGTTGTTTCTTGCTCACGACTTTGATATCGGCCGGCAAGACATTCTTGGCATCGGGCGATTGCACCAGCAAGCCGCCGCCGACGCGTTTGAAATCATAGGTATTGCCCGACTTGCCCAGCGGAATCTGCAACACCCGCACATTTTGCTTGGCGGCGAAAATGGCCAGTGCTTCCTTAGTGAACGAGGGCGCGATCAGCACTTCGACAAATTGCTTGGCGACCATTTCGGCGGCGGCGCCGTCGAGTTCGCGGTTGAAAGCGATGATGCCGCCGAAAGCGGAGGTCGGATCGGTTTGCAATGCCTTGGTGTAGGCCGCCAGCGGATTGGCCGCAATCGCTACACCGCAAGGATTGGCATGCTTGACGATGACGCAGGCGTTCTCGTCGAAACTCTTGACGCATTCCCACGCTGCATCAGCATCGGCGACGTTGTTGTAGGACAGTTCCTTGCCTTGCAGCTGGGTGTAGTTGGCCAGCGCGCCATCGACCACATGCAGGTCACGGTAAAACGCGGCCGACTGGTGCGGGTTTTCACCGTAGCGCATGTCCTGCACTTTGTCGAAGTGCAGGTTGAGCGTGGCGGGATAGGCGCTGCGCGTGGTGTGCGTCAGGTCGCTGCCCAGTGCTGTGAAATAGTTGGTGATCGAACCGTCGTACTGCGCGGTGTGGGCAAACACTTTTTTGGCCAGCGCGAAGCGTTCTGCGTAGGCCAGGTCGCCTGCCGGCGATTGCAGCGCAGCCAGCACCGGCGCGTAATCGGCTGGGTCGCACAGGACGATGACGTCCTTGTGATTCTTGGCGGAGGAACGCAGCATGGCCGGGCCGCCGATGTCGATATTTTCAATCGCGTCTTCGAGCGCGCATTCGGCGCGTGCCACGGTTTGCTGGAACGGGTAGAGATTGACCACCACCATATCGATAGCCGGGATGGCGTGCTGCGCCAGCGCGGCGGTATGTTCGGGGAAATCGCGACGCGCCAGGATGCCGCCGTGAATCTTCGGATGCAGGGTCTTGACCCGGCCATCCAGCATTTCAGGGAAGCCCGTGTAGTCGGCCACTTCCGTCACCGGCACGCCGTTGTCGGCCAGCAGCTTGGCGGTGCCGCCGGTGGACAGGATGCGCACGCCCAGCGCATTGAGCGCACGCGCCAGTTCGAGGACACCGGTTTTGTCGGAGACGGAAATGAGGGCTTGTTTGATCATGATGAATAGTCGTAAAAAAGAATGACGGAAATAAGTGACGGAAATGAGTGACGGAAATGAATGACGGAAATGCGCGACGAAGATGACGGTGAAGATCGCTGACCAAGCTCAAAGCGATGTTCCTGCTTGCGCTGGCTACGCGCCGCGATGGAATTACTTACTTGCGTACTTACGCACTTACGCGCACTTGCCTGTCTTGAATTACGGCTTAGATCAAACCGTGCTGCTGCAATTTTTTGCGCAAGGTATTGCGGTTGATGCCCAGCATTTCGGCTGCCTGTGACTGATTACCGTCGGCGCGCAGCATGACTGCCTCGAAAATCGGTTTTTCTACTGTAAGAATGACCATTTCGTAGACGTTGGACGGAGTTTGTTCGCCAAGGTCGCGGAAGTATTTTTCCAGACTTTTTCTGACGGTTTCCTGAATGCTTTCTTTGCTCATGTTTTTAACGTTTTTTGAACGTCGAGGATGTTATTTTTGATGTGGACAAACTATTTTCTTGCGGCGCTGCAAGCCTTAAGCAGCCAGCGACTGATCGACAAGGCCGTATTGTAACCGGTCGCCCTGCGTGGCCTGGTATGAAAAGAAGGCGGCGACGGCATCGAGCTGCGTGCTGCAATCTTCCAGCAGGTTCATGCGCTGGCGAAAATCTTCTCCGCCGGACAAGTCGCGCACATACCAGCCTATGTGTTTGCGCGCCGTACGCACGCCCAGATAATCGCCGTAAAAAGCGTAATGCGCCTGCAAGTGTTCGTGCATCAGCGCGGCCACTTCATCCACCCGCGGCGGCGGCAGATGTTCGCCGGTACGCAGGAAGTGCTCGATCTCGCGGAAAATCCAGGGCCGCCCTTGCGCTGCGCGGCCGATCATGACGGCATCGGCACCGGTGTAATCGAGTACGTAGCGCGCTTGTTCGGGCGTCGTGATGTCGCCGTTGGCCACCACCGGAATGCCGACTGCGGCCTTGACGGCGGCAATGGTGTCGTATTCGGCTGCGCCGCTGTAACCGTCGGCACGCGTGCGGCCGTGCAGTGTCAGCATGGCGATGCCGGACTGTTCGGCCAGCCGGGCAATCGACAGCGCGTTCTTGTGCTGCCGGTCCCAGCCGGTGCGAAATTTCAACGTGACCGGGACATCGACCGCACTGACCACCGCATCCAGAATGCGCGCTACCAGCTCCTCATCCTGCAGCAAGGCCGAGCCGCACCAGCTGTTGCAGACTTTCTTGACCGGGCAGCCCATGTTGATGTCGATGATTTGCGCGCCG